>JAICXL010000080.1 GCA_025980475.1 Nocardioidaceae bacterium
GCACCGACTTCGACCGGCTCGTGGTCGACGTCGAGACCAAGCGTTCGATGACCCCGCGCGACGCCATGGCGAGCGCCGGCCACACGCTGGTCGGTCTCTTCGGGCTGGCGCAGGAGCTCAACGTCGAGGCCGAGGGTGTCGACATCGGCCCGTCGCCGGTCGACGAGCAGCTCGCCCAGGACCTGGCGCTGCCGGTCGAGGACCTGGCGCTGACCGTCCGGTCCTACAACTGCCTCAAGCGCGAGGGCATCCACACCGTGGGTGAGCTGATCGCGCGCTCGGAGCAGGACCTGCTCGACATCCGCAACTTCGGTGCCAAGTCGATCGACGAGGTCAAGGCCAAGCTGCACGAGATGGGCCTGTCGCTCAAGGACAGCGCGCCCGGGTTCGACCCGGCCGCCGCCCTGGCTGCGTCGTACGAGGACGACGACGACACCTACGTCGAGGACGAACAGTACTGACGAGCTGTTCGTCAGTAGCTCCTGCACCAGCTACCCCGGTACCTGGCACGGCCGGGGAGAAACGAGAGAACAGATGCCCACCCCGAAGAAGGGCGCCCGCCTCGGCGGGAGCCCGGCCCACCAGCGCCTGATCGTCGCCAACCTGGCCACCGCACTCTTCGAGCACGGACGGATCACCACCACCGAGGCGAAGGCCCGGGTGCTGCGGCCGGTCGCGGAGAAACTGATCACCAAGGCCAAGAAGGCCGAGCTCGGCAGCGTGCAGAGCCTGCACAACCGTCGTGAGGTGCTCAAGACGATCCGCGACAAGTCAGTCGTGCACACGCTCTTCACCGAGGTCGCGCCGCGGTTCGCGGAGCGTCCGGGCGGCTACACGAGGATCACCAAGCTCGGGCCACGCAAGGGCGACAACGCCCCGATGGCGGTCATCGAGCTGGTGACCGAGTCCTACACGCCGTCTGCACCGAAGGGCCGGAAGACCGCGAAGCAGTCCGCTCCGGCTGCCCAGGTCGAGAAGCCGGCCGAGGACGCCCCCGCCGAGGTGGAGGCGACCAACGACGCCGGCGAGGCCGAGGTGCTCGACACCGAGGCTGCTGCCGTCGAGACTGCCGAGGCGCAGAGCGAGGCCGAGGCTACTGCCGAGGGCGAGGAGACGCCCGAGGCTGCCGCCGAGGAGCCGGCCGCTGAGGCGCCTGCCGCCACCGAGGCCGAGGACGAGCCCGAGGCCTGAGATTCGCCGCGAGGGCCCGCCACCTGCTCGGTGGCGGGCCCTCGTGCCGTCCGGGAAGGCCTGAGGTCGCGACCGTGGGCCGTGCGCCGAACCGCACGTCCTCACCCTGCCGCAGGGAGCTCACCGAGCAACGCGCGCAAGGTGTCCGCGTTGCGCACCGCGTGGCCCTCGCCGTCGTTGTTGAAGTAGGCGTAGACGTCGCGGCCCTGGTCCCGCCATTCACCGATGCGATCGGCCCACCAGCCCATGTCGGCGTCGGAGTAGGAGCCGGCGTACATCCGGTCGTTGCTGGGGCCGTGGAAGCGGACGTAGACGAACGGGGCGGTCGCGCGCAGGATGCACGGCAGCTTGGGGCCGCTCATCACCACGTAGGCCGCGTGGTGCCGCTCGAGGATGCCCATCACTTCGTCGACGTGCCAGCTGGCATGCCGGAACTCCACAGCGACCCGCATCCAGTCCGGCAGCAGTGACAGGAAGCCGTCGAGCCGCTCGTCGTCGCGCTCGTGGGCCGGATGGAGCTGGACGAGAAGTGCGCCGCGGCGGTCGCGCAGCGCATGCCAGGACTTGGTGAGCCGGTCGATCCACGGCCCGGGGTTGTTCAGCCGGCGGGCATGGGTGAGGCCGCGGGGCGCCTTCACCGTCATCACGAACCCCGGCGGCAGCTCGCGGTTCCAGGTCTCGAAGGTCTGCTCGCGCGGCCAGCGGTAGAAGCTGGCGTTGAGCTCGACGGTGCTGAAGTGCTCGGTGTAGACCTGCCGGCGCTTCGCGGTGGGCAGGCCCTTCGGGTAGAGCACGCCCTCCCAGTGGTCGTAGCTCCAGCCCGAGGTGCCGATGTGGAGTCGCGTCATCGCTGCCAGAGGTACCCGCGCGGGCTGGGATGATGGCCCCGTGCGCGTGCGGATCGACCTGGCCTACGACGGCGCCGGCTTCCACGGCTGGGCTCGGCAGCCCGGGCTGCGCACGGTGCAGGGCTCGCTGGAGGAGGCGCTGGCGACGGTGCTGCGGGTTCCCTCGGTGCAGGTGACCGTGGCAGGGCGGACCGACACCGGCGTGCACGCGCGCGGCCAGGTGGCGCACGTGGACGTGACACAACTCCCGACTCGTCGGGCCGCGAAGGGGAACTCGACGGGGAGCGCGGCGAAGGGGAACTCGACGGGGAGTGCGGCGAGGGGGAACTCGACGGGGAGCGCGGCCGCGCTGGAGGCGGAGGCCGGCCTGGCGAGACGGTTGAACGGGGTGCTGGACCCCGACGTGCGGGTACGACGGCTCAGCGAGGCGCCGGCCGGCTTCGACGCGCGCTTCTCAGCGGTGTGGCGGCGCTACGCCTACCGGATCGCCGACCGGCCCGAGGCGGTCGACCCGCTGGCGCGAGGCCACGTGCTCGCCTGGCCGCGGCCGCTCGACCTCGATGCGATGAACCACGCCGCCGGCCTGCTGCTCGGCGAGCATGACTTCGCGTCGTTCTGCAAGCGGCGTGTCGGGGCGACGACCGTCCGGACCCTGCTCGACCTCTCCTGGGAGCGAGACCGCGCCGGCGTGCTGGTGGCGACCGTTCGCGCGGACGCCTTCTGCCACAACATGGTGCGCTCCCTGGTCGGTGCCATGATCGCGGTCGGGGAGGGTCGTCGTACCCCCGAGTGGGCCGCGCGCGTCCTGGCCGCCCGCCGGCGGGACCCGGCCGTGACCGTGGTGCACGCGCACGGGCTGACCCTGGAGGAGGTCGGCTACCCGCCGGACGAGGAACTCGCCGCGCAGGCCGGGCGCGCCCGCGTCGTCCGCACCCTGTCCGTCAACGATGGTTGACAATAGGGGGAGCGTCAACGTAGGTTGACGCTGTGACCGGGATCGACGAGCTGAGCGCCGCGGCGACCGAGAGCGACCCGGGCACCGGCCTGCGCGCCGTACGTGCCCTGCGCCGCCTGGTCGACCAGCTGGAGGCGTCGCAGGTGGCCAGGGCCCGCGACCAGGGCTGGTCCTGGCAGGAGATCGGGGACGTCCTCGGCGTGAGCCGCCAGGCCGCGCACAAGAAGCACAGGAGGGCATAGATGCTCGAGAGGTTCACCGAGCCGGCGCGATCGACCGTGGACTACGCGCGGCGGCACGCGGAGGAGGCGACGGCGAGCGAGGTCCGTCCCGAGCACCTGCTGATGGCACTGCTCGGGCAGGACGGCTGCGTCGCCGTGCGGGTGCTCGAGTTGCTGGACGTGCCGGCCGCGAGGTTGCGCGAAGAGCTCGACCGGCACCGGATGCACTACGTCGACGGCCTGGACCGCGATGACGCCGAGGCGCTGGCCGCGATCGGCATCGACCTGGACGAGGTGGTGCGCCGGATCGACCGCAACTTGGGTGGGCTGCGCGGCCGCACCGGACGGCTGCGCTTCTCCCGCGGGGCCAAGAAGGTGCTCGAGCTCAGCCTGCGTGAGGCCGTGGCCCTGCGGCACAACTACATCGGCACCGAGCACCTGCTGCTCGGGCTGGCCCGGTGCGACGACCGGGCGGTCGCCGACACTCTCGCCGGCTGCGGCCTGTCCCGGCCGGCGCTGCGGGAGACCGTGGCGGAGGCGGCACGGCGGGCTGGCTAGGTTGGCCCCATGACCCATCACGCAGCCGAAGACCGATACGACACGATGCACTACCGAGCCTGCGGCGCGAGCGGGCTGAAGCTGCCGGCCATCTCGCTGGGCCTGTGGCAGAACTTCGGCACCGACCGCCCCGAGGAGACCCAGCGGGCGATCCTGCGGCGGGCGTTCGACCGCGGTGTCACCCACTTCGACCTCGCCAACAACTACGGCCCGCCGTACGGCCGCGCGGAGGAGAACTTCGGCCGCTACCTCGCCGAGGACCTGAAGCCCTACCGCGACGAGCTGGTGATCTCGACCAAGGCCGGCTACGACATGTGGCCGGGGCCCTACGGGCAGGGCGGCGGCTCGCGGAAGTACGTGCTCGCCTCGCTCGACCAGTCGCTGCAGCGGATGGGGCTGGACTACGTCGACATCTTCTACAGCCACCGCTACGACCCCGAGACGCCGGTGGAGGAGACCATGATGGCGCTGGACCAGGCGGTGCGGTCCGGCAAGGCGTTGTACGCCGGCATCTCGTCCTACTCGCCCGGCCGCACGGCGGAGGCCGCGCGGATCGCCCGCGACCTCGGCACGCCGCTGCTGATCCACCAGCCGTCCTACTCCATGCTGAACCGCTGGATCGAGGGCGGCCTGCTCGACGAGCTGGACCGGCAGGGGATGGGCTGCATCGTCTTCACCGCCCTGGCGCAGGGCCTGCTCACCGACCGCTACCTCGACGGGGTGCCGGCCGACTCCCGCGCCGCCCGGGAGGACTCGACGGTCTCGGGGCTGGACGCGAGCGTGCTCGACCGGGTGCGGGCGCTGAACAAGATCGCCTCCGAACGAGGCCAGAAGCTCGCCCAGCTGGCGCTGCAGTGGGCGGTCCGGGATCGGCGGGTGACGAGCGCGGTGATCGGGGCGTCGTCGGTCGAGCAGCTGGACACCAACCTCGACGCGCTGGACGGCCCGCCCCTGACCGACGACGAGCTGGCCCGGATCGACGAGCACGCGGTCGAGTCGGGCGTGGACCTCTGGGCGGACTCCTCCGGTGACTGACGCGGCCGGCGACGACGACTCGGACGATGGCGAGCACTACTTCACCGCCGACCCGACCGCGCCGTTCCGCCGGGTGCCGGTCAGCACGAACGTGTGGGGCCACTGGCTGGAGCTGACCACCGGCTCGGGCGTCTTCGCCCAGGGCCGGCTCGACGTCGGCACCGGGGTGCTGCTGCGCGAGGCGGCGCCTCCGGAGCAGGCCCGGTCCGTGCTCGACCTGGGCTGCGGCTACGGCGTCATCGGGCTGGCGATCGCGGTGGCGGTGCCCGGGTGCCGGGTCACGGCTGTCGACGTCAACCGACGGGCGCTGGTGCTCGCCAACGAGAACGCCGCACAGCTCGGGGTGGCGGACCGGTTCACCGGCTGCCTTCCCGAGGACGTGCCCGGTGATGCGTCGTACGACCAGATCTGGTCCAACCCGCCGATCCGGATCGGCAAGGACGCGCTGCACGAGCTGCTGCTGCGCTGGCTGCCGCGCCTGGAGCCCGAGGGCACGGCGACGATGGTGGTCGGCAAGAACCTCGGGGCCGACTCGCTGGCGCGTTGGCTGGCCGAGCGGGGGTACCCCACGGAGCGGTTGGCCAGCGCGAAGGGCTTCCGGGTGCTGCACACGAGGAGAGAGGCATGATCGGGGCATGACCAAGTTCGTCTACGACTTCGCCGAGGGCAACAAGGAGCAGAAGGACCTGCTGGGCGGCAAGGGGGCGAACCTGGCCGAGATGACCAACCTGGGGCTCCCGGTGCCGCCGGGCTTCGTGATCAGCACGGACGCTTGCCGGGCCTACATGGCCGACGGCGACCTGCCGGACGGGCTGCCCGCCGAGATCGAGGAGCACCTCACGGCCCTGGAGGAGGAGCGCGGCAAGCGGCTCGGCCAGGCCGACGACCCGCTGCTGGTGGCGGTCCGCTCCGGCGCGGCGACCTCGATGCCCGGGATGATGGAGACCGTCCTCAACGTCGGCCTCACCGACGAGTCGGTGCACGGCCTGGCGGCCGCGGCGGGCGACGAGCGGTTCGCCTGGGACTCCTACCGCCGGCTGCTGCAGATGTTCGGCGCGACGGTGCTCGGCATGGAGCCGGCCGTCTTCGCCGATGCGCTCGACGCCGTGAAGAGCGATCGCGGGGTCGAGCTGGACACCGACCTGTCCGCCGAGGACCTGCAGGAGCTGGTGGTTACCTACCAGCGCCTGACCGAGGAGCACACGGGTCGCGGCTTCCCGCAGGACCCGCGCGAGCAGCTCGACCTCGCGATCCGGGCAGTGTTCGAGTCCTGGAACACCGACCGGGCGAAGCTCTACCGCCGCCAGGAGCGGATCCCCGACGACCTCGGCACCGCGGTCAACGTGGTCGCCATGGTCTTCGGCAACCGCGGCCCCGGCTCCGGCACCGGCGTAGCCTTCACCCGGGACCCGGCCTCGGGCAACCAGGGTGTCTACGGCGACTACCTCGAGAACGCCCAGGGCGAGGACGTCGTGGCCGGCATCCGCAACACCCTGTCGCTGGCGGACCTCGAGCGGCTCGACAAGGCGTCGTACGACGCCCTGATGGAGATCATGGCCACGCTCGAGCAGCACTACCAGGACATGTGCGACATCGAGTTCACCATCGAGGACCGCAAGTTGTGGATGCTGCAGACCCGGGTCGGCAAGCGCACCCCGAAGGCCGCGTTCCGGGTCGCGTCGCACATGCTCGCCGAGGGCGTCATCGATGCCGACGAGGCGCTGCAGCGCGTCAACGGAGACCAGCTCGCCCAGCTGATGTTCCCGCGCTTCGACCTCGACTCCGACGCCGAGCCGGTGGCGACCGGTATGGGCGCCTCCCCCGGGGCGGCCGTCGGCAAGGCCGTCTTCGACTCCGCGACCGCCGTCGAGTGGGCGGCGAGGGGCGAGGACGTCATCCTCGTGCGCCGGGAGACCAACCCCGACGACCTGAAGGGGATGGTGGCCGCCCAGGGAGTGCTGACCTCCCGAGGCGGAAAGACGTCGCACGCGGCGGTGGTCGCGCGCGGTATGGGCCGCACCTGCGTGTGCGGGGCCGAGACGCTCGACGTGGACACCGAGGCCGGCCGGTTCACCGTCCGCGACGGTCCGACCGTGGAGCAGGGCGACGTGATCTCGATCGACGGCACCACCGGCGAGATCTTCACCGGCGAGGTGGCGGTCGCCGACTCCGAGATCGTGAAGTACTTCGAGGGGTCCCTGGAGGAGGGCGAGCGCAGCGACCTCGTGGACGCTGTTGACGCCGCGATGCACCACGCCGACTCCCGGCGCCGGCTGCGCGTGCGGGCCAACGCCGACACGGCCGAGGACGCCGCCCGGGCCCGCCGGTTCGGGGCCGAGGGCATCGGCCTGTGCCGCACCGAGCACATGTTCCTCGGCGACCGCCGCCAGCTCGTCGAGGACCTCATCGTCGCCGGCGACGCGACCGAGCAGGAGGCGGCGCTGCAGGCACTGCTGCCGCTCCAGCGTCAGGACTTCACCGAGATCCTGGAGGCGATGGACGGGCTCCCGGTGACGATCCGGATGATCGACCCGCCGTTGCACGAGTTCCTCCCCGACCTCACCGACCTGTCGATCAAGCTGGCCCGGCAAAAGGACGCCGGTGACGTCGAGGAGCGCGACCGGGTGCTGCTCGAGCACGTCCGCCGGCTGCACGAGCAGAACCCGATGCTGGGCCTGCGTGGCGTGCGGCTGGGCATCCTGATCCCCGGCCTCTTCGAGATGCAGGCCCGGGCGATCCTCGAGGCGGCCGCCGACCGGAAGGCCGCCGGTGGCGACCCGCACCCGGAGATCATGATCCCGCTGGTGGCCAGCGTGCGGGAGCTCGACGTCGTCCGGCGCCGGATCCAGGGGGTGGCCGAGCAGGTCGCCGAGGAGCGCGGGCCGGTGGACTACGAGCTCGGCACGATGATCGAGCTGCCGCGTGCGGCCGTCCTCGCGGACCGGATCGCGAAGTCGGCGGAGTTCTTCTCCTTCGGCACCAACGACCTGACCCAGATGACCTGGGGGTTCTCGCGCGACGACGTGGAGACGTCGTTCTTCTCCACCTACCTCGATGTCGGCATCTTCGACGTCTCTCCCTTCGAGTCGCTGGACACCCAGGGGGTCGGCGCGCTGATCCGGCTCGGCGTCGAGAAGGGCCGGGCGGCGCGACCCGACCTGCACGTGGGGGTCTGCGGTGAGCACGGCGGCGACCCCCGGTCGATCCACTTCTTCCACGACGTCGGACTCGACTACGTCTCCTGCTCGCCCTTCCGGGTGCCGGTCGCCCGGCTCGAGGCGGCCCGGGCGGCGGCCACCGCCAAGTCGGGGGCATGACGGAGGCCGCGCGCGAGGCGGCAACCGCCTGGCTGGCCCTGCTCGACGACGACCAGCGGGCGGTGGCGTCGTACCCCTTCGACGACGCGGAGCGGTTCCGCTGGCACTACACCCCCGGCCCGCGGGGTGGGCTCTTCCTGACCGCGATGACGCCCCCCCAGGCCGACGCGGCGATGGCGCTGCTGGAGTCCGGGCTCTCCGCCGGCGCCTTCGCGAAGGCGCGCGGGATCATGGCGCTCGAGCCGGTGCTGCGCTCGCTGGAGCAGTCGGTGGGGCGGCCCGGCTGGGAGCGGCGCGACTCCGGGCACTACTGGTTCTCGGTGTTCGGCGACCCGTCCGACGAGGTCTGGGGATGGCGGGTCGGCGGCCATCACCTCTGTGTGCACGTGGCCGTGGTCGGCGCGTCCACATCCGCGCTGCCGCTCTTCCTCGGCGCCAACCCCGCCACCGCACCGGACGGATCCCGCGTGCTGGCCGAGGAGGAGGACCTGGCCCGGGCGCTGCTGGGCTCCCTGGCGGCCGAGCAGCTGGCTGCGGCGATCGTGTCCGACACGCCGCCGCCGGACATCCTGACCGGCAACGAGGTGCGCGCCTCGATCGCCAACGTGCCGACCGGCATCGGGTACGACGACCTCACCGCTGGTCAGCGCGAGCGGCTGGAGCGCCTCGTCGGCGTCTACACCGGCCGCCCTGCTGGCGTCGTACCGGTCTCGATGCGGTCGACATCGTTCGCCTGGCTGGGCTCGATGCAGCCGGGGGAGGGGCACTACTACGCGGTCCGCGCCGGCAGCCTGCTGATCGAGCTCGACAACACGCAGAACGGCGGCAACCACGTGCACTCCGTGGTCCGGGACGTCGAGCGGGACTGGGGCGAGGACCTGCTCGCCGCGCACTACCGCTCGGCGCACCGATGACGGGGTGCACCGACAACGAGGCGCACCGATAACCGGGTGCGGCGATCAACGGGCGCGGGGACAATCGGGCCCATGGGCCATGTCGACGTCGCGGGGGTGCGCTACCAGCTGGCTGACGGCCGGGTGCTGCTCGACGACGTGTCGTTCCGGGTCGGTGACGGCGCGAAGGTCGCCCTCGTCGGCGCGAACGGCGCCGGCAAGACCACCCTGCTGCGGATCGTCACCGGCGAGCTGGTCGCGCAGGCGGGTGCCATCACCCGGTCCGGCGGGCTCGGGGTGATGCGGCAGCTGGTCGGCCAGGGCTCGACGACCGTGCGGGAGCTGCTGCTGTCGGTGTCGCCGCCGCGCGTCCGGCGGGCCGCCGCCGAGGTCGACCGCCTCGAGCTGAGGCTGATGGAGGTCGACGACGAGCCGGCCCAGATGGCCTACGCCACCGCGCTGGCGGACTATGCCGACGCCGGTGGTTACGAGATCGAGGTGGTCTGGGACGTCTGCTGCACCGCAGCGCTCGGCGTCGGCTTCGAGAGGGTGAAGTACCGCGACCTGGCCACGCTCTCCGGTGGGGAGCAGAAGCGGCTGGTGCTCGAGTACCTCCTCGCAGGGCCCGAGGAGGTGCTGCTGCTCGATGAGCCCGACAACTTCCTCGACGTGCCGGGCAAGCTGTGGCTGGAGGAGCGGATCCGCGAGTCCGCCAAGACGATCCTCTTCGTCAGCCACGACCGGGAGCTGCTGGCCAACACGGCGACCCGCGTCGTCACCGTCGAGCTGGGCTCCAACGGCAACTCTGTGTGGACGCACCCGGGTGGCTTCGCCTCCTACCACCAGGCCCGGCGCGACCGTTTCGCTCGCTTCGAGGAGCTGACCCGGCGCTGGGAGGAGGAGCACGCCAAGCTGCGCGCCCAGATGCTGATGTACAAGGTCAAGGCGGCCTACAACTCCGACATGGCCTCCCGCTACCGCGCCGCCCAGACCCGGCTGCGGAAGTTCGAGGAGGCCGGGCCGCCGACCCAGCAGCCGCGTGAGCAGCAGGTGACGATGCGGTTGCGCGGCGGCCGCACCGGAAAGCGCGCGGTCGTGTGCGAGGGCCTGGAGCTGACCGGGCTGATGAGGCCGTTCGACCTCGAGGTCTGGTACGGCGAGCGCGTGGCGGTGCTCGGGTCCAACGGGTCCGGGAAGTCGCACTTCCTCCGGTTGCTGGCGGCTGGTGGGTCGGACCCCGACGTGGAGAACCGGCCCGTGTCCGACGTGCCCGTCGAGCCGGTGCGGCACGCCGGGCGGGCCAGGCTCGGGGCCCGCGTCCGGCCGGGCTGGTTCGTGCAGACGCACGCGCACCCGGAGCTGGTCGGTCGCACGCTGCTGGACATCCTGCACCGGGGCGACACGGCGCCTGACGGGAGGGGCCGCGACGGGATGCCGCGCGAGCCCGCCTCCCGGGCGCTGGACCGCTACGAGCTCGCCCACGCCGCGGAGCAGGTCTTCGAGTCGCTCTCGGGCGGTCAGCAGGCGCGCTTCCAGATCCTGCTGCTGGAGCTGTCGGGTGCGACGCTGCTGCTGCTCGACGAGCCGACCGACAACCTCGACGTGGAGTCCGCCGAGGCGCTGGAGGAGGGGCTCTCCGCCTTCGACGGCACGGTGGTCGCGGTGACGCACGACCGCTGGTTCGCGCGGGAGTTCGACCGCTTCGTCGTCTTCGGCGCCGACGGCTCCGTCTACGAGTCGACCGAGCCGGTCTGGGACGAGGGGCAGGTCGAGCGGGCACGCTGAGCCGGGCGGCGGTGCAACCCGCCCGCCGGCCGGTGCGTGTAAGGGGCGGCGAGGCTGCGCCTCCGGAGGAAGGGCGACGCGTAGCATGCCGTGACCGCACCACCTGTCTTGCAGCGCCCTTCCCCCGTCCGGCCCCGACCGGGCGGTGCACCGAGGAGGTCCGGTGTTCCCCACCCTTCGCATGGCTGCTGCCGTGATGGCGGCGGCCACCTCCTTCGCCGGCACGGTGGCGCCGGTCTCGTCCGCCCCGCAGCCGGCAAGGTCGGTGAGCGACGTACGCACTGCGACCGACGTCGCTGCGGGCATGACCCTGCGCCAGCGGGTCGGCCAGCTCTTCATGGTCGGCACGCCGGCCACCGGCGCGGCCTCGCCGGTGCTGGCGCAGATCGGTCGCTTGCACATCGGCAACGTGATGCTGACCGGTCGCAGCTACCGGGGCGTCCGCGCCACCGCCGGGGTGACCGCGGCGTTGCAGGCGCGCGCCACCGCGGCGGCCACGGGGGGCGTGCGGCTCTTCGTGGCGACCGACCAGGAGGGGGGCTACGTGCAGGTGCTGCACGGGCCCGGCTTCTCAGAGATCCCGACCGGGCTCGCGCAGGGCCGGCTGCTGCCCGTGACGCTGCGCACTGACGCGGCCATGTGGGCGCACCAGCTGCACCGCGCCGGTGTGAACCTCGATCTCGCCCCGGTCGTCGACACCGTGCCCAGCGCCCGGGCGGCGGAGGGCAACCCGCCGATCGGCCACTGGCAGCGGGAGTTCGGCTATACGACCACGAAGGTGGGCAACCACGGGGTGGCCTTCGTCCAGGGGATGGCCGACAGCGCCGTCGCCACCTCCGCCAAGCACTTCCCCGGCCTGGGTCGGGTGCACGCCAACACCGACACGTCGAGCGGCGTCACCGACCGGGTGACGACCCGCCACGACCCCTACCTCGAGCCGTTCGAGCAGGCGGTGTGGGCGGGAGTGCCGTTCGTGATGATGTCCACCGCCTACTACAGCCGGCTCGACGCCCGCCGCCCTGCGGCGTTCTCGCCGTACGTCGTCGGCACGATGCTGCGCGGGGACCTGGGCTTCCACGGCGTGGTGATCTCCGACTCCCTGTGCGCGCGACAGGTGCAGGGCTGGGCGCCGGGCGCGCGGGCGGTGAAGTTCATCAGGGCCGGCGGAGACATGGCCCTGGTGACGGAGCCGAGCGTGCTGCCGGCGATGTACCGCGCGGTGCTCGCCCGCGCGAAGTCGAGCCGCACCTTCCGGGCCAAGGTCGACCACGCGGTGCTGCGGATCCTGGTCGCCAAGCACGACCATCACCTGCTCGGCCGCTGACCCCGCGCGCGCCGGGCGAGCTGCCGGGCACGACGCAGCGGCTCGGGCGTCGTCGCCGGCCGGTGGTCCGCAGTGCGCTGTCGACCGCCGTGTCGACGCCGGGGCGCCAACCCGGA
>JAICXL010000041.1 GCA_025980475.1 Nocardioidaceae bacterium
CTCCTACGTGCTGGAGTACGACTGGCAGGGCGACGAGCAGGTCACCTGGCACCTGGTCCAGGGCAAGATGCTCAAGGCGATGGAAGGTGCCTACATCCTGCGGCCCAGCGGCGACGGCACCGAGGTGACCTACCGGCTCGCGGTCGACATCGCCATCCCCATGATCGGGATGCTGAAGCGCCGAGCAGAGAAGGTGATCATCGACAGTGCGCTCAAGGGCCTGAAGAAGCGCGTAGAGTCACTCGACTAGCGGACAAGCCCAACCAAGGCCAACCTGGGCAGCGGAACGGCTGAGTTCGGGTCCACCGTCATGATCAGAGTTGCGTTGTTTCCGCTGAGCTGGATGCTGGTTGCGATGTACTGGGCGTTTGTGAGTGTCTGGGTGGCCGAACCGGTGATCGTGAAGGGGTCCGCATTGGGAACCATGTAAACCCCGACAGTGTGGAACGTGCCCCCACCGGCCATCTGATAGTTGGGGTTGCTACTGCCGCCATAGCTTTCGTCCCAGAACGCCAGGTCCTCGGGGCCGTCTGTGTCCGCCCAGTACTTCTCAGCGTCCGAAGTGGGCGTTCCGCTCGAGTCGATCGTGACATCGATGACGTTGGGCGCCGTCCAGTCGACGTTCCCGCCGGTCTGAGACAACTGACTGTCGCCGGCGCCGCCATTGCACGGGGTGCTTGTGGGCGCGGTGCCACTGGAGCTGGGGAGGCACGCCCCGTGGGCCGTCGTGGAGTCATTGCCCATCATCACCAAGGTTGTGTAGCACATCTGCAGCGTTCCGCCGGTCTCCTTCAAGTCTCCTGACTTGACAACGACGACCGCTTTGTCCTTGTCGTTCCCGAGTCCGGTGGGTGAGTTCGAGCACAAGCTCCCGGAGGTGTTTCCCTGGGAGTGAACGCTGAAGGTGTTCCCGTTGGTGAGCGAGATGCCGTCCTTGGCAGCGGCACCCGCGATGTAGACCTTCGTGGCATTCGGCAGAGACAAGGTGCCGCTGGGTTGCACGCTGCCGTTGAACACGAACACCGACCCCGGAATGGTGACCCCAGCCGTGAATCCGTTGTTGGCTGTGCAGTCAACGAATACCTTGGAAGTGCTGGTCAAGCCAGCGTTCGCGACCTGAGTCGCGGTCGGGCTGCAGCCACCAGGCAGCAGAGTGTAGTTCGGGTGGCTTGCTGCTGTGACGGTGGTGAACACCGTCTTGGCCGCATCGCCGATGCTGTCCACGGCGGCGAGATACCGATCGTCGATCGGACCCCGCGTCACCAGGCCCCTGCCGGCGACGTCTTGTCGCGGTATCGAGCATGGACTCACCGGGATGGACGTTGCCGTCGCAATCTGCGTGCTGCCGCAGACGTAGTCGTTGCTGTCGCGGAGTGAAGTGCCCGAGAAGCCCTTTACGGCAGCCAGCGCCGTAAGAAGCCCTGGTTTTGCGGGATCTGCCTGCGCAGGGTTGGACGCCAGCGGCGCGGCGAATGCGGCGATGCCAGAACTGCCTTTGCCCGCGAAGATGCTGCCGCTGCACGACGAACCATCTGCGTCGGCGTGGATGGTTCCGGGCTGGGTGATGCCGTTGGACGACTCAGCCCCCAACACGTAGATGTGCGATCCTCCTGCAGCAGCGCCGATGCTCAGCGAGGGGCAACCAGTGCGCTTCAGCAGGAGCAGGGCTGGTGCCGTGTCTCCGTTTCCGGGGGTCACCCGCCCGACACTGCGGATCGTGCTGACCAAGTCGGACGACGTCGCCAAGCTCCCCAGACCCGGCTTGCGATTCTGCTTGATGATCACGGCCAACTGGTCGCAGCCTTGAGCCCCGTCGCTGTTGTCGGAGGAGGCAGCTGGAAGGGAGTCTTCGGGGAAGCTCGGATCCGGCAACGAGTACCCGTTCTGGATCGACACTTGAAGGGCTGTTCCCTGGTAGCTCCCGCTCCAGACGTACTTGACCCAGGTGCTCGTGTCGCCGGGCGTGCAGCTTGTCGACGGCGGCAAGTTGCAGTTGACAGTCACCGCCGCTGGCGGCGTCGCAAGCGTGCTCCAGCTCGCTCCCGCCCCAGAGCTCGACATGGCCGCGAAACGGGGGTCGTTCTGCTGGAGATAGTTCATCGCGTTGCAGATGCCCGCGTACGGGCTGGACATAGACCCGCCGCCAGCGGCCATGCCCTGGAGCCCAGCCATCACGGCAGCGTCGGCGCCCGACTTGTCCACTTGGCGGTCGACGCGCACGATGCCGAAGTCCAAGACCATCGCGGCAATGACGAGCAGTGAGGTCAGCGACAGGGCCATGATGATGGCGATTGCGCCGTGCTCGTTTCGATGTCTGGCCGGCTTTGGTCTCACGATGACTGGCATCCGTTCGGGACGGAACGGCCGTAGTAGGAGACCGACTGGGCGCGGATGTTGAAGTTGTAGTCGGGAAAAACGATGAGGGAAATGGAGGCGGGCTTCTGCACCCAGACGCGGACCGCGCACGAATTCGCTGCCATGTTGCTTGGCAAGGACGGACCCGTGCCGCAGTTGCTGCCCTGAGTGGTAGGCGTCGCCGGAAGACCGGTCATAGTGTTCGTGCTCGTCGGCGCGGCGTCGAGCTCGACACAGATCTGCGAGAGGCTGAGCGTGCTCCCCGCGTTGAAGTACACCTGCTGGACGCGCTGCTGTACCGAGTCCGCCCACGTTGCCGGACCCGCAGAGTAGTCGATTGCAGAGCCGAACCGCGCCCCTTCGCGAACTGCGTTGCTGATCGAGAGATTGTCGTTGTACGCCAGACCAGCCGTCGTCACTCCGAAGAGGAGCATCACCAGGATCGGGAGGACAAGGGCGAACTCGACCGCAGAGACCCCGCGCTCGTTGCGCCGTCGGCGTGCCGGGCCGAGGGCACGCCGAGGCGACGCCGCGTGAGCGAGCGTGGCGTGGCGACGTGCCATGACGGCCCCCTGACTGGATCGTTCGTCTGAACAGTAGGGGCCGGCGGGCCGTCGCATGGGTGAAATGGGTGGGATTCTCACCCCGTTCTCAGTCCGGCCTAGACCGGGCGGAATTGCGCCCGTTCGTGAGCCGGTGCCGGCCGCCAGGACCAGCTGCGAGAGCATGTCCCGGATGACTGGTGCAGGTGCCGTCGGCGTCGACGTGGGTGGGTCGAAGGTGGTCGCTGTCCTCGTCGATGACTCAGGCGTCGTCGGGGACCGCGCGAACCGCGTCACGCCCGAGCGGACCACCCGACCGCGCGTGGTAGAAGACGTGATCGTCGAGGCCGTGCGCGCCCTGGTGTCACGGCATGACGTGCAGGCGGTGGGCGTCGGTGCCGCGGGGTTCGTCGACCGCAGCCAGCAACGCGTGATGTTCGCCCCGCACCTGTCGTGGCGGGACGAACCTCTCGCCGGGCGGCTCTCACAGCGACTCGGTCATCCCGTGCTGGTGGACAACGACGCGAACGCGGCTCTGTGGGCCGAGCACCGGTTCGGGGCGGCGAGGCGAGCCGGCAACGCCGTGATGATCACGCTGGGGACCGGGATCGGCGGCGCGCTGCTGGTGGACGGCGCGATCTATCGCGGACTCAACGGCATGGCCGGCGAGTTCGGGCACATGCAGGTGGTCCCGGGAGGTCGACCCTGCGAGTGCGGCGGCACCGGCTGCTGGGAGCAGTACTGCAGCGGCAAGGCGCTGGCCCGGTTCGCGCGCGAGGCCGGCTCCGAGCTGGCCGGCCCAGACCTGACGAACGCCGCCCAGGCAGGTGACCCCGTCGCCTCGGGCGCCTTCGACGAGGTCGGTCGGTGGCTCGGAGTCGGCGTGGGCAACGTGATAGCGGCCCTGGATCCCGAGCTCGTGGTCATCGGCGGTGGCGTCTCGGCGGCTGGCGAGCTGCTCCTGGACCCGGCGCGGAGCTCACTCAGCGAGACCCTCGTTGGCAGGCGGTTTCGCGAGATGCCTGCTCTGGTGGCGGCTGAGCTCGGACCGTTGGCCGGTGCGATAGGCGCCGCTGACCTCGCCAGGAGGGCTGCCACCGGGGCCCGATGACGCGGCGAAACCTCAGATCCGCGCGCCGTCGTCGCCCTCGTCGCTGCCCGCCCCGTGGCCCATGGTCGCCACCAGGTAGGCGAACCCGCCGACGAACCAGGCCAGACAGAGGACACCGCCCCAGCCGGGGAGCGAGCTGCCGGTGACCAGGAGCACCAGAACCAGGATCGGGACGCCGAAGATGCCGAGCCAGGCGACCAGGCGAAGACCGACCGGTCGCGGCACCGGCGGTGGCGGGGGCGGGACGTAGCCCTGCTCGTCCTCCTGGCCGTGGAACCACTGGGGCGCCGGAGGCGTCGGCAGGATCGGCCTCGGATCCGCGCTCGGGGCGGCGAAGCCCTCGATCTCCGGCTCCTCGCCGTAGTTGGCGACGATCTGCTGCCAGGCCGCGTCGTCGTCCTGGCGATGCCCGGAAGGGCCGCCGGGCTCGCTGGATCCGTCGTCGCGGCCGTCGGTGCTCACTTCGCGGTGATCCGCCTGACGAAGCCGGCCGACTCCTCGAAGATCGCCGGGGCGTCGTTGTCGAGGGTGGCCACGTGGTAGCTGTCCTCGAGCATCCGCTCGGTCACGTCGCGCGAGGACAGGCCGCCCAGGATGATCCGGCTCGACGACGGGTCGACCACGTGGTCCTCCACCGAGCGGAAGAACAGCACCGGGCAGGTGATCCGCGCCAGGTCCGGGCACAGCGCCTTGTAGCCCTGGAGCATGGAGTGGACCGCCTTGAGCGGCGTACGGGAGTAGCCGTGCTCGTCGACACCGGGCTTCTTGATGTCGTTGGCGACACCCGGGGTGGCGGGAACGACGTACTTCAGAACGGGCACGAGCTTGACGTCCCAGCGGTCGATGTTGACCGCGGGGTTGACCAGCACCAGGCCCTCGACGTCGCGGCCCTTGTCGGCGGCGAGCCGCAGCGCGAGCGCCCCGCCCATCGACAGGCCGGCCACCACGACCTTGTCGTTGTCGGCTCGGAGCTTCTCGAAGGCCCGGGTGATCTCGTCGTACCAGTCCTGCCAGGTCGTGCGCTGCAGGTCCTGCCACCGGGTGCCGTGGCCGGGCAGCCGGGGCACGGAGACGGCGTAGCCCTGCTCGTTGAGCGACAGCGCCCACGGCCGCATCGACGCGGGAGAGCCGGTGAACCCGTGGCAGAGGAGGACGCCGATCCGCTGGCCGGCGGGGTCGGGCTCACCGGGCGCGGCGAACGGCTCGGCCAGGGGTTGGAACTGCATCGGTCCCTCCGGATGGTGCGGCGCACGGATGCGGTCCGGCGCGTTCCCGCTCATCGTTTCACGCCTTCCCAAGAGGTACTAGGGTCGGGCTGACAGTCGACAGCGATGGCTCGGGTGCAGAGGAGGTTGCGTTGTTCTACTGGTTTCTGAAGTGGATCGCGATCGGACCTCTGCTGCACGTGGTGTTCCGCCCCCGGGTCGTCGGCGCGGACCACGTGCCCGACCACGGGCCGGCGATCCTGGCCAGCAACCACCTCTCCTACGCCGACTGGCTCTTCATGCCGCTGACGCTGCCGCGGCGGGTGACCTTCGTGGCGAAGGCGGAGTACTTCAACTCCCCGGGCATCAAGGGCTGGTTCCAGAAGAAGTTCTTCTCCGGCGCCGGGCAGGTGCCGATCGACCGCTCGGGCGCCTCGGCCGCCGAGGGCGCGCTGAGCGCGGCCAAGAAGATCCTGGCCCGCGGGGAGCTCTTCGGGATCTACCCCGAGGGCACCCGCTCCCACGACGGCCGGCTCTACCGCGGCAAGACCGGTGTCGCCCGACTCGCCCTGGAGTCCGGCGTGCCGGTGATCCCGGTCGCGGTGGTCGGCACCGACCGCGTCGCCCCGCCGGGAAAGAAGTTCGGCACGGTCACCCGGCCGATCGTGCGGTTCGGCAAGCCGCTGGACTTCTCCCGCTACGAGGGCCTGGAGAACGACCGCTACATCCTCCGGTCGGTCACCGACGAGATCATGTACGAGATCATGCGGCTCTCCGGCCAGGAGTACGTCGACATGTATGCCTCCCGCGCCAAGGAGGAGGCGAAGAAGGCGGCGTCCGGCTCCGGGTCGGGTGACGGCGTCCTCCCGGAGGCCAAGGCATCCTGAGATGACCGGTGCGGGGGGCGCGCGCTGGGGGGCTCCACCGCCGGCCGTCGAGGACACGATGTTCCGGGCGCTGGCCTGGCTGCGCGTCGTACTCCTGGCCAACACGCTGGCGATCTTCTTCTACCGCTGGCAGAGCTACGAGCGACCCGGCCTCGGTGCGGTCGTCATGGGCGCACTGGTCTTCTGGACGGCCCTGGTCACCTGGGCGTACGACGACGCAGCGAGGCGCGGCCCGGTCCTCTTGGCCGCCGACGTGGTCGTGGCGGTCCTGGCGATCCTGCTCTCGCCGTGGGTGAAGGGCCCCGGCCTGAGCGCCACGCTGCCCGGCTTCTGGGTGGCCGCCGCCGTGCTTGCCTGCGCGATCCACTGGCGCTGGGTCGGCGGCCTCGCCGCGGCGGCGCTGGTGTCGCTCGCGGACTTCTCGGTGCGCAGCCACTTCCGCCAGCAGAACTGGGGCAACGTCTTCCTGCTCCTCATCGGCGGGCTGATCGTCGGCTTCCTCGTCGGGCTGCTGCACCAGATGGCCCTCGAGCGCGACCGGGCCGAGCGGACTGCCGCGGCGGCAGCCGAGCGGCAGCGGCTGGCCCGGATGGTGCACGACGGGGTGCTGCAGGTGCTGGCGCTGGTGCAGAAGCGCGGGCTCGAGATCGGTGGCGAGACCGCCGAGCTCGGCCGGCTGGCCGGGGAGCAGGAGGTGGCGCTGCGCGGCATCGTGCAGCACGACACGCTCACACCGGCCTCACTGTCCGGGACGCTGGACCTGTCCTCGGAGCTGGCCCGGCTCGCCACGCCCACGGTCACCGTGTCGACGCCCGGCCCGTTCGGGGTGCCCGGCGCCCTGGCCACCGAGGTGGCCCACGTCGTCGCCGCGTGCCTGTCGAACGTCCGCCACCACGTCGGCCAGGACGCGCCGGCGTGGGTGCTGCTCGAGGACCGCGGCCCGGCCTTCGTCGTGTCGGTCCGCGACGAGGGCCCCGGCATCCCCGACGGGCGGCTGTCCGCGGCCGTCGCCGACGGGCGGTTGGGGGTCTCGGAGTCGATCCAGGGCCGGGTCGCCTCGCTGGGTGGCTCGGCGGCGTTGGAGACCGGGTCATGGGGGACCGAGTGGGAGTTCACCTTCCCGTCGGGGCGGACGTCGTGACCATCCACTCCTCGAACCCCTTCGCCGAGCCGGCCGACGACCGGCGGCGCTTCCGCGGGCGACTCGGCGGGGCGGTGTCCCTGTGGACCTGCGCGGGGCCGGCCGGTCTCACGGTCTCGTCGCTGATGGTGGCCCTCGGTTCACCGGCGCGGGTGCTGGGGCTGCTCGACCCGGACAGCGATCTCTGCCTCGGGCTGGCGGAGTCGGGGAGGTGCGTCGTACAGCTGCTCGGGTGGGAGGACCGCTCCCTGGCCGACGCGTTCGCGGGTACGGCGCCGGCTCCCGGCGGGGCGTTCGCTGCCGCGACCTGGTCGGACACCTCCCACGGCCCCTTGTTGGCGTCCGCGTCCACGTGGGCGCTGGTCTCGCTGGAGTCGATGTCGTCCGTGGGCTGGTCGTCGCTGGCCGTCTGCACGATCGACTCGCTCGAGGTCGGTGACGAGGACGGCGCCGGTGACGGGCCGCTGCTGCACCGGCGCGGCCGCTACCACCACTGACGTGGCGGGCCTAGGGTCAGCGGCGTGGCGATCCGGGTGATGGTGGTCGACGACCACCCGATGTGGCGCGAGGGGGTCGCGCGCGACCTGACCGAGGCCGGGCTCGAGGTGGTCGCAACCGCAGCCAACGGCAACGAGGCGCTGGCGCGCTTCCCGGCGGCCCGGCCGGACGTGCTCGTGCTCGACCTGCAGATCCCCGAACCGAACGGCGTCGCGGTGACCGCCTCGGTCGTGGCCCTGGACCCCGACGTGCGCGTGCTGATCCTCTCGGCCAGCGGGGAGCAGGCCGACGTGCTGGAGGCGGTCAAGGCGGGAGCGACCGGATACCTGGTCAAGTCGGCCTCGCGACAGGAGCTGATCGAGGCGCTTTCGCGCGTGGCGGAGGGCGACACGGTTTTCACCCCGGGGCTGGCCGGGCTGGTGCTGGGGGAGTACCGCCGGCTCAGCGACGAGCCCGCCCGACCCGACCTGCCCCGGCTGACCGACCGGGAGACCGAGGTGCTGCGGCTGGTGGCCAAGGGGCTGTCCTACAAGCAGATCGCCGAGCGGTTGGTGCTCTCCCACCGGACGGTGCAGAACCACGTGCAGAACACCCTGCGCAAGCTGCAGCTGCACAACCGGGTGCAGCTGGTGCGGTATGCGATCGAGCAGGGCATCGACGAGCCCGAGTAGACGCAGAAATCGACCGGTCGGCGGGTCTGGGCGCGCCAGAAGTGACCGGTCGGCGGGTCTGGGCGCGCCAGAGGTGACCGGTCGGCGGGGGAGTCGCGGCGGGAAGAACCACCCGTTCGGTAGCGTTGGGCCATCAGGAAGCGAGGTGCGGTGATGCCACAACAGGTGCTGTTTCGCCAGTCGCTGGGCGACGTGCTCCGCGAAGGGCGGATGCGCCAGGGGATGACCCTGCGCCAGCTGTCCGCCGAGGCGCGGGTGAGCCTGGGCTACATCTCCGAGATCGAGCGCGGCCAGAAGGAGGCGTCCTCCGAGCTCCTTGCCGCCCTCTGCGAGGCCCTCGACATGCCGCTGTCCGACGTGCTCCGCGAGGTCAGCGACCAGGTGGCCCTCGAGGAGGCCGCCCGCGAGCTGCACGTCGTCGACAGCTCCGCCCGCCCCGTCAAGCCGACCCGCGGGCCCGAGGTGGTCGCCTCGGCCGCGTGAGGGTTCGTCGTACGGCGGTGCTCCCTGCCTGTGCCGGCAGCGAGCCGGGTCGGCGGACTGTGCACGCCAAACTGGTACTCCACCCATGGAGCAACCTGCGGGGAGCGGCGGTTTGCCCTCCTACCCTGGGAAACTGACCCCCCGGAACCTCCTCAGGCGACGCCGACCGCCTTCTCCAGCGCACCCAGCTCGTCGTCGAGGTGGGCCAGCAGCCGCTGCAGGTGCGGGACGCTGCGCCGGCAACCGGTCAGGCCGAAGCACATGTCGTCGGCGTAGCTGTTGCAGGTGATGTTGAGCGCCATCCCCTGGATCGGGATCGAGACGGGGTAGGTGCCGACGAGGCGGGCGCCGTTGAGGTACTGGTGGCGTCGCGGTCCCGGCACGTTGGAGATGATCAGGTTGAACGGCGGCCGGACGATGCCCTGCAGCCGCAGCGCGGGCAGCACGACCGCCGGAGCCATCCCGACCGCGCTCATCGCGACGATCTGCAGCGGGGTCATGGAGGTCAGCGCATCCTTGCCGGAGTTCATCGACTCGTGGATCGAGGCGAGCCGGTCGGCGGGGTCGAGCAGGTCGGTGCCGAGCCGGACCATCACCGCCCCGACCGCGTTGCCGCCCTCGGCGGTGGCCGTCCCGGCCTGCTTGGCGTTCAGCCCGACCGGCACCATCGAGACCAGGGAGGCGTCCGGCAGCGCGTCGTGGTCGAGCAGGTAGCCGCGGATCGCCCCGCTGCACATCGCCAGCACGACGTCGTTGAGGGTCGTCCCACTGGCCTGCTTGATCGCCAGCAGCCGCTCCAGCGGCCAGTCCTGCGCGGCGAAGCGGCGCGAGCCGGTGATCGGCACGTTGAACATCGTGCGGGGCGCGTGCAACGACACCGCCGAGGTCTCGTTGCGCACGCCCTTGGTGAGGGTCCGGACCAGCGCGGCCGGCAGGCCGGCGGCGTCGGCGGCGACGCCGAGGGCGGTCCGGACCGCCTCGACGGGCACCTCGGCGAGGCTGAGCTCGGTCGACTCGGAGCTGCGGCGGGGGCGCCGGGAGGCGCCCGCTGCGAAGGGGAGTGGCATCCCGCGCTCGTCGGGGTCGGTGCTGAGCACGCTCTGCATCAAGCGCATCGCCGAGACGCCGTCGACCAGGGCGTGGTGGAGCTTGGTGTACATCGCGATCCGGCCGTCGGCGAGGCCCTCGATGACGTGGCACTCCCACAGTGGTCGCTCCCGGGAGAGCATCGTGCCGTGCAGCCGGGAGACCAGCTCGAGCAGCTCGCGCACCCGGCCCGGCCTCGGCAGCGCGTTGTGTCGCACGTGGTGCTCGACGTCGAACTGGCGGTCCTCGGTCCAGGTCCAGGGACCCAGCGGCCCGAGGACGTGCCGCGGCCGCTTGAGGAAGAGCGGCGCGATCTCCTCGGTGGCCAACGCGGAGTCGAAGAGCTCGCGGGCATACTCCGGCGTCGCGCCGTCGGGGGTCTCGAAGAGCTGGAGCCCGGCCACGTGCATCGGCTGGTTGCGGTTCTCCGCGAGGAGGAAGGCGAGGGAGGGCGGGTCGATGGTGGCCACGGTGGCATCCTCTCGCGGACCGGAGGACTTGCAAAGCAGGGACCTTCGGCCCGTGCGGGGGCAGCGCCCACCGACGAGCATGGGCACGTCGACGAGCGGCGGATCCGGGAGGACATCATGAGCGGCGCACCCATCGAGCTGACCACCGAGGAGTGCCTCGACCACCTGCGCGCAGGTGAGATCGGCCGGATGGCGTTCGCGACGCCGGGGGGCCTGCGCATCGTGCCGGTGAACTACTCCGTCTTCGGCGAGGCGATCGTGGTGCGGACCTCGTCGTACTCCGAGCTCGGCAGCTATGCCGCGGACTCGCAGGTCGCCTTCGAGGTCGACGATCTCGACGCGGTCGAGCAGGGCGGCTGGAGCGTGGTCGCCTCCGGCCGGCTGGAGCGGGTGGCCGAGGCCGAGGAGATCCAGCAGATCCGGGTCGGCTGGGACCCGTCGCCGTGGGCCGAGGGCTCGCGCAACCTCTACCTCCGGCTGGCCTGGCGCGAGCTGACCGGCCGGCGCGTGGGGGGCGGCTGGCTGCGGCACAGCGAGAACCTCGCCCGGGTCGTCTAGCCTTCGGCTCATGACCATCCGCGTCTTCCTGCTCGACGACCACGAGGTGGTCCGCCGGGGACTCGTCGACCTGCTCCAGGACGAGGACGACATCGAGGTCGTCGGCGAGGCCGGCACCGCCCGCGACGCCGTCGCGCGCATCCCCGCGCTGCGTCCCGACGTGGCCGTCCTCGACGCGCGCCTGCCCGACGGCAGCGGCATCGACGTCTGCCGTGACGTCCGCTCGGTGGACCCGACCATCCGGGCGCTGATCCTGACGTCCTACGACGACGACGAGGCGCTCTTCGCCGCGATCCTGGCCGGTGCCTCGGGCTACGTGCTCAAGCAGATCACCGGCAACGACCTGGTCGACGGTGTACGACGGGTCGCCGCGGGGCAGTCGCTGATCGACCCGTCCCTGACCGCGAAGGTGCTCGACCGGGTGCGCAAGGGCCCCGAGACGCCCGACGAGCTGGCCGGCCTGACCGAGCAGGAGCGCAAGATCCTCGCCCTGATCGCCGAGGGGCTGACCAACCGGCAGATCGGCGAGCGGCTCTACCTCGCCGAGAAGACCGTGAAGAACTACGTCTCCAGCATCCTGGCCAAGCTGGGCCTCGAGCGCCGCACCCAGGCGGCCGTGCTGGCCTCGAAGCTGCTCAGGTAGCCGGCACCCGCCACTGCACCCGGGTGCCGCCGCCCTCGGGGGTCTCGAAGGCCACGGTGCCGCCCAGGTCGACGGCTCGCCGGCGCACGTTGCGCAGCCCGCTCTCGGAGCGGTCCGCCGGCAGCCCGCGGCCGTCGTCGGTGACGGTCAGCGCCAGCTCGCCGTCGGCGAGTGCCACCTCCACGACCGTGTGCCGGGACTCGGCGTGCCGGGCGACGTTGGACAGTGCCTCGCGCAGCACCGCGAGCAGCTGCTCGGCGGTGTCGGGCGGGACCGCGGTGTCCAGCGGGCCGTCGGTCCGCACGGCGGGCTCGTGGCCCAGCACCGCGGCGTACTCCCGGGCCACCCGCCGCACGTCCCCGCGCACCGACTCGCCGAGCCCGTGCTGCAGGTCGAAGATCGTGGAGCGGATGTCCTTGATGGTCACGTCGAGGTCGGCGATGGCCTGCTCGATCCGGTCGCTGACGTCGTCCTTGACTGCTCGCCGGCGGGCGCCCTGGAGGTGCAGCCCGGTGGCGAAGAGCCGCTGGATGACGAGGTCGTGCAGGTCGCGGGCGATCCGGTCGCGGTCGGCGGTGAGCAGCAGCTCCTCCCGGTCGGCCAGCGCCTGGGCGTGGTCCAGCGCCAGCGCCGCCTGGTCGGCGAAGGCGCCGAGCAGCTCGGTGTCGACCTGGTCGGGCGTCCCCGGGGCGAGCACGACCAGCGCGCCACCGGGGCCGAACTGCTCGCGCAGCGGCACCAGGAGGATCGGTCGTCCGCCGGTCTCGACCGTGACCGGGTCCGGTCTCTCGGTCACCCGTCGCAGCTCGTCGGCCAGCCCCTCGACGAGCTCGTCGAGCGAGCCCGCCTCGACCCCGTCGCGGGCCACCACGCTGAAGCGGTCGTCGCGACAGCGCAGCACCGCTGTCGCCCGGGCAGCGGCCAGCCGCCGGGCGCTGATCGCCACCTGCCCCAGGGCGGCGTCCACGTCGGCCGGCGGCTGCAGCAGGTCGCGCACCTGCGCGGTTGCCTCGAGCCAGAGCCGCCGGCGCTCGCTCTGGGCGTAGGAGCGGGCGTTCTCGATCACGTGCGCGGCAGCGGCGGCGAGCACCTCGACGAAGCGCTCGTCCTGGTCGGTGAACTGCGCACCGCCGGCCTTCTCGGTCAGGTAGAGGTTGCCGAACACCGTCCCGCGCACCCGCACCGGCACCCCGAGGAACGTGCTCATCGGCGGGTGGTTCGGCGGGAAGCCGACCGACGCTGGGTGGTCCTGCAGCCGGGCCAGCCGCAGCGGGTGCGGGTCGGAGATCAGCACCCCGACGACGCCGTGCCCGGCCGGCGGCGGCCCGAGCCTCGCCCGCTCCTGCGCGGTGATCCCGTGGGTGACCAGCCTGGTCACCTGGTCGTGGGCGCCGAGCACCCCGAGGGCGCCGTACCTGGCCCGGGTCAGCTCGCACGCCGCCCGCACCAGCCGGTCGAGCACGCTGTCGAGGTCGAGGTCGGAGCTGATCGCGACCAGGGCGTCGACGAGTGCCTGCGCGTCACCGGAGAGCGGCGATCCGGCTTCGGGAGGGGACGCTTCGACCATGCGCCCTAGGGTAGGTGCGTGGACACCGCGGACAGGCATGACTACGTGATCGTCGGCGCGGGCAGCGCCGGAGCGGTCCTGGCGGCGAGGCTGACCGAAGACCCCGGCATCCGGGTGCTGCTGCTCGAGGCAGGCCCTGAGGCCGAGGCCGACGAGATCGACATCCCCGCGGCGTTCTCGTCGCTGTTCAAGACCCGCTGGGACTGGAACTACTCGACCACCGAGCAGAAGCAGCTGCACAACCGGCGCGCCTACTGGCCGCGGATGAAGGCCCTCGGCGGGTGCTCGTCGATGAACGCGATGATCTACATCCGCGGCAACCGCGGCGACTACGACGCCTGGCGCGACGAGTTCGGCGCGACCGGGTGGGGGTACGACGACGTCCTTCCCTACTTCGTCCGCGCCGAGGGCAACACCCGGCTCGGTGCCCCTTTCCACGGCCAGGCCGGCCCGCTGCACGTCGAGGACCGCCGCTACACCCACGAGCTGACCACCCTGTGGGTCGAGAGCGGCGTGGCAGCCGGCATGAAGCCCACCGACGACTTCAACGGTGCCGAGCAGGAGGGCGCCGGGCTCTACCAGGTGACCTGCCGCAACGGCCGGCGCTGGTCGACCTCGCGGGCCTACCTCGAGCCGGCGCTCAAGCGGCCGAACCTCACCGTGGAGACGGGCGCCTTCGCCACCCGCATCGAGCTCGACGGGTCGCGGGCCACCGGCGTGACCTACCGTCTCGGTGGCCGGTCGACCACCGTGCACGCCGGTCGCGAGGTGCTGCTCTGCGGCGGGGCGGTCAACAGCCCGCACCTGCTGATGCTCTCCGGCATCGGCCCGGGCGCGCACCTGCGCGAGCACGGCATCGACGTGGCCGTCGACCTGCCGGGCGTCGGCCAGGGCCTGCAGGACCACCCGGCGACGCCGTTCCTCTGGCACACCCGTGACACGACCGACCTCGCCGAGCTGTCCACCCTGCGCAACCTCGTGCGCTGGAAGGCTCGCGGCACGGGCCCACTGGCCTCCAACATCGGCGAGGGCGGCGGCTTCGAGCGGCTCGGCACAGGTGAGGGACCGCCGGACGTGCAGTACCACGTCGCGCCGTCGGGCTTCTACGACAACGGCCTCCACGAGCCGACCTCGCGGATGTTCACCGCCGCGCCGACCCTGGTCGCGCCTCGAAGCCGCGGGTCGCTGCGACTGCGCTCGGCCGACCCGGCGTGGCACCCCGACATCGACGCGGCCTACTTCGACGACCCCGCCGACCTCGACACCATGCTGGCCGGTGCCCGCCGGGTCATCGAGATCGCCTCGCAGGGCCCGTTGACGCGCCACCTCGACCGGCCCTGGCAGCTCCCGGCCGACCCGAGCGACGACCAGCTCGTCGACCACATCCGCACCTGGACCCAGACGCTCTTCCACCCCGTCGCCACCTGTGCGATGGGATCGGGCGAGGAGGCGGTCGTCGACCCGTCGCTGCGCGTGCGCGGCGTCCACGGGCTGCGCGTCGTGGACGCCAGCGTGATGCCCGTCGTACCTCGTGGGAACACCAACGCACCGACCGTCATGGTCGCCGAGAAGGCGGCCGACCTGATCAGGAGTGACCGATGACCGCCACCCAGGACGCGACCACGCGCACCGATCCATCGGTGCAGACCTTCGACTCGCTCAACCCGCGCACGGGGGACGTCGTCGGCAGCTGGCCGGTGCACTCCGAGGAGGAGGTCCGCGCCGCCGTCGACCGGGCCCGCGAGGCAGCGCGCTGGTGGGGCGAGCTGGGCTTCGACGGTCGTCGCCAGCGCCTCGACGCCTGGAAGGGCGTGCTCACCCGGCGGATCCAGCAGCTGGCCAACGTCGTCCACGAGGAGACCGGCAAGCCCCACTCCGACGCGGTCCTCGAGGCCGGGCTCGCCGTCGACCACCTGGCCTGGGCCGCCAAGCACGCCCGCAAGGTCCTCGGCCGCCAGAAGGTGCCGCACGGCCTGCTGATGGCCAACATGGCCGCGACCGTGGACTACCGCCCGCTGGGCGTCATCGGCGTGATCGGGCCGTGGAACTACCCGGTGTTCACCCCGATGGGCTCGATCGCCTATGCCCTGGCCGCCGGCAACGCGGTCGTCTTCAAGCCCTCGGAGCTGACCCCTGGCGTCGGCGCGTGGCTGGCCGACACCTTCGCCGAGGTCGTCCCCGAGCACCCTGTCTTCCAGGTCGTCACCGGACTGGGCGAGACCGGCGCCGCGCTGTGCCGCTCCGGTGTCGACAAGCTGGCCTTCACCGGCTCACCGGCGACCGGCCGCCGGGTGATGGCGGCCTGCGCCGAGAACCTCACCCCGGTGCTGGTCGAGGGCGGCGGCAAGGACGCGCTGATCGTCGACGAGGATGCCGACCTCGACGCCGCCGCCGACGCCGCCGTGTGGGGCGCCTGCAGCAACGCCGGGCAGACCTGCATCGGCATCGAGCGCGCCTACGTGCACCGAGCCGTGTACGACGACTTCCTCGACCGCGTCGTCAGCCGGGCGCGGCAGGTGCGCGTCGACGACGGCATCGACACCCAGATCGGCCCGATCACGATGCCCGAGCAGCTCGGCATCATCCGCGAGCACATCGAGGACGCGATCGCCTCCGGCGGCCGCGCCGTCCTCGGCGGCCCCGGCGCCGTCGGCGAGCGCTACGTCCAGCCGACGATCCTGGTCGACGTGCCCGAGGAGTCCCGGGCCGTCCGGGAGGAGACCTTCGGGCCGACGATGACGATCACCAGGGTCGCCGACATGGACGAGGCGGTCGAGAAGGCCAACGCCAGCCGCTACGGCCTCGGCTCGACGGTCTTCGCCAAGGCGCGGGCGATGGAGATCGCCGGCCGGCTGCGGTCGGGGATGACCGCGGTCAACTCGGTGATCGCCTTCGCAGGGATCCCGTCGCTGCCGTTCGGCGGCGTCGGTGACTCCGGCTTCGGCCGGATCCACGGGCCCGACGGCCTCAAGGAGTTCACCTACGCCCACGCGATCGCGCGGCAGCGCTTCAGGGCTCCGCTGCTGCTGACCACGTTCGCCCGCACCCCGGGGCAGGACAAGCAGTTCACCCAGCTGATCACGATGCTCCATGGCCGGGGATCCACCCTCCCGAAGTAGGGCCGTCCTGCCGACGCTCGACGCCGTCGTCGCCCGCGGCCAGACGTCCTTCTCCCACCGGGTCGACCGGCTGCGCTCGAAATCGTGGCAGATCGGCCAGTGCGCGGTCGCGGCCGGGCTCGCCTGGTTCGTGGCCAAGGACCTCGTCGGCCACCAGCAGCCGTTCTTCGCGCCGATCGTCGCGCTGGTCAGTCTCGGCACGTCCTACGGCCAGCGGTGGCGACGCATCCTCGAGGTCAGCGTGGGCGTCGCGATCGGGGTCTTCCTCGGTGACATGTACACCCTCTTCCTCGGCCGCGGGCCGTGGCAGATCACCGTCATGGTCGGGGTGGCGATGGTCCTGGCCCTGCTCCTCGACGCCAGCCCGCTGCTGGTCAACCAGGTGGCGATCCAGTCCCTCGTGGTGGTGACCGTGCTGCCGCCCGGCGGCAACGCCGCGTTCCTGCGCTGGACCGACGCCCTCGTCGGTGGCGGGGTGGCCCTGCTCGCAGCGGCCGTGGTCCCGCGGGCGCCGCTGCGCCGTCCCCGGCTGCGCGCGGCCGCGGTCGTCGACCGGATCGGCAGACTGCTGCGCGCCGCGGCCACGGCGATCGACGACCACGACGTCGAGGAGGCGCTCGAGCTGTTGCGCTCGGCGCGCGCGACCGACTCGCTGATGGCCGATCTGCGTGGGGCCGCCGCCGAGGGGCTCTCGGTGCTGGCCTCCTCGCCGTTCCACCCGCGGCAGCGCGGGCCGGTGCGGCAGATGGCCGACCTGGTCGAGCCGCTGGACTTCGCGCTGCGCAACACCCGGGTGCTCGTCCGCCGGGTGGCGGTGGCGGCCTACAAGGGCGAGGCGGTGCCGCCCGACTACGCCCAGCTGCTGCGCGAGCTCGCCGACTGCACCGACGTGGTGGCCGAGGAGATGCGGTCGGGCCGGCTCGCCACGGCCGCGCGACCGTTGCTGGTGGCCGCCGGCGTCCGAACCGTCTCGGTGGGCCGCGCGCCGGAGCTCTCCGCCGAGGTGGTGCTGGCCCAGATGCGCTCGTTGATCGCGGACCTGCTGTCGGTCACCGGCCTGGATCCGCTGGAAGCCACCGACCAGGTCCCACGGCTGCCGTGACCCTTCGCCACCGCCCCGCGGGGATGGTGCCTACGGGTAGGCGTTGCTCTCGACCGCGAGGAGGGTGGCGGTGCCGCCGCTGAGGCTGACCGTGAACGTCACGCTGGTGCCGGCCAGGCCGTCGAGCTCACCGCCCCAGGTCTCCACATTGCCGTCCCCGTCGAAGTCGACCGGTGCCTGCTGGCCCAGGCCGCTGCCGGTGGCCAGGGTGGCGCCGCCCCAGGTGTACCCGCCCGCCTGCGAGCCGGTGAGGGCCCTGGTGTCGGTGACCTTCGTCGTCGTGGGCGTCGGGCTGGGCGAGGGGCTCGGACTCGGGCTGGGCGACGGCTTCGGCCTGGGGGACGGCTGCGTGCTGGTCGTCGTACCCTGCTGGCCGCCGGAGGTGGACGCGGGGCGAGTCGTGCGCGTCCGGGTCGTGGTGGTCGCGACGTGCGTGGTCCGGTCGGCGTGATGGGTGGCGTGGCGAGTGGTGGGTGCGGTGGCGTGGTGGTGCCGCCGGTGGTGCGCCGGGGCGCCGGGGGCCGGCGGCGAGGGCAGCACGAAGACGCCGGTGCGGTAGCCGCGCTCGAAGGCGAGCACCAGCGCGACGTAGTAGTCCGACTGGTTGTAGCGGTAGGCGGCCTGGGCCATCCCGGCGCTGGTGGCCAGGTCCATCGTACCGGCGCACAGATAGCTGCCGGCGGCGAGCGCGCTGTCGTTGATGTCGTTCGGGTTGGCCACGCCGTCGCCGTCGCCGTCGCGCCCGTAGGCGGCCCAGGTCGAGGGCAGGAACTGCATCTGGCCGACGGCGCGGTCCCAGGTCTTGTTGTGGTCGAGACGGCCGTTGTCGGTGTCGCTGATGGCGGCGAACGGACCGGCGCCGTCGAGCACGGGGCCGAGGATCTCGGGGCGGGAGACCCCGTCGGCGGCGAGCTGGCTGCCGCCGTACCTCCCGTGGTCGGACTCGACCCTGCCGATCGCGGCCAGGAAGGTCCACGGCAGGTGGCAGGACGGGTCGCTGGCGGCGAGCAGGCTCGCGGCGTGGTGGTAGGCGTCGAACGCGGCGACCGGGATGTCGTTGCTGCCGGTGGCGCTGATCTCGAAGAACCGGTGGTCCGCGTGGGCCGTGCGGCGCCCGACGCGGTCGTGCCTCTTGACCAGCAGCAGGCCGGGGATGACCCGCTGGGGGGGCGTCCGCTCCGGGCTGCTGGCGAGGGCAACGGCGTCAGAGATGCCGCTGTCGCCCGGGATGTCGACTGCTCGGTCCGGCGCCGGCGCGGCCTGCACCGCGGGCGCGGCGACCGGCGTGGTCGCCACCGATCCGGACAGGCCCGTGCTCATGACCGTGAGCACGCCGAGGAGCGCCCACCACAGCTTCCTCATTCCGAGACCGACTCCTCCGCCTGGTCCGTTTCCCCCCCGGGACACCCGACCCTATGGGCGCGAGCGCGGTCGGCGTGGGGTCGTTGACCGGAAACCACCCGAAGGTGGCAGGGGCCATGGCCCGTTCGGGCCACTCGGCGCGGTCACGACCGACCCGTCCGGCGCGCGGTGGGGCTGATCGCCGATGGTCTGCACGACCGCCGGGTCGCTGCTGTCCGCCGGTCCGGGTCAGCGGGCGCGGAAGCGCGCGAGCCAGTCGCGGGCGGTCCCGTCGAACGGCGGATCGTGGTCGACCATCGCGGCGTGCACCCGCGCGCAGGCGGCCAAGGCGCCCTCGACGACGTCGACCGGATAGCCGAGCGACACGCGGTGCTCGGCGAACTCGTCCTCGTCGTCGACCCAGATCCGCCCGGTGACGCCCTGGACGACGTCGAGGTCGAGGTCGACCGCGTGCACCAGCTCGCCCGCCCAGGTCACCGGCGTGGCGATGTCGACGTAGGTGTCGACCGGGCGCTCTGCGTCGTCGCCGTAGAAGGTGCCCAGCCACCAGTCGTCGTGGGGGAGGCAGACGACCTGGTCGCAGTGGGCGTGGAAGCCGGCGCCCGGGCGGGCGAGCCACCGGCCCTTCGGCACACCGACCCAGTCCCCGAAGCCGTCGGCGCCGAGGTGCGTGGCGTCGTACTCCCAGTGCGGGTCCTCGGGCCACTTGCGCGTCTGGACATGGACGGTGCGGCGGCTCACGCGGGTCACCCTACGACCGTGGACTATCCCAGGACGCGCCTCGAAGCCCGGGCGAAGAGGCCCTGGTAGCGGGCGCCGAGCAACTTGGCGATCCAGTGGATCGCGTGGGCGTCGGCGCCCACGAGCACCCGCGGCTTGTTCGACAGCACCGCGTCGACGATGATCTCCGCGGCGCGCTCGGGGGTCATCCGGGCGAGCTTGGTGTCGAACGTCTTCGCCAGCTGCTCGTGGTCCTCGCCGGCGGTGGTGCGGCCGTTGCGGGCGATGCCGGTCTTGATGCCGCCGGGGTGCACGCAGGTGACCTGCACCGGGTGGCGGCCGACGATCATGTCCTCGCGGACCGACTCGGTGAACCCGCGCACGGCGTACTTGGTGGCGTTGTAGGTCGACTGCCCGGGCATCGAGACCAGCCCGAAGAGCGAGGAGAGGTTGACGATGTGGCCGTCGCCGGACTCGATCAGGTGGGGGAGGAACTCCTTGGTGCCGTGCACGACGCCCCAGAAGTTGATCCCGACGATCCAGTCGAAGTCGGCGTACTCCATGTCGGTCACTGGGCCGGAGTGGGAGACGCCGGCGTTGTTGACGATCACGTTGACCCGGCCGAAGTGCTCCTTGACGGTCTGCGCGTAGGCCGCGAACGCCGCCCGGTCGCTGACGTCGAGCCGGTCGGCGCGGATCTCGCGGGCGCCGGCGTTCTTCAACAGCTCCACGGTCTCGTCGAGGCCGGCCTCGTTCCAGTCCGAGACGGCCAGCAGCGCGCCCCTGCCGGCGGCGTTGAGCGCCAGCGCCCGGCCGATGCCCGAGCCGGCGCCGGTGATCACGACGACCTTGCCGTCGAGGGTCTTCACCGGGGTCCCCGCGGAAGGTCGGGGTCCCCAACGGAGGCGCGAACCTGCGAGCGGCTTCGCGGGGTGACGGTCGCGAGCCTGCGGGCGGTTTCGTGGGGTGAGTTCATGCTGCTGTCTCCTTCGTCGAGGACATGCGGGGGAGGGCGTCGTACGCCTCGATGTCGAAGCGCCGCAGCAGCTCCCGGAACTTGAAGGTCGTCCGTGGCCACAGCGTGGTGTTGCGGCCGTGGTCGTCGAGGTACCAGCTGGCGCACCCTCCGGTGGACCACACGGTACGGCGCATCCGGCGCTGCACGTCCGCGGTCCAGGCGGCCTGTGCATCGGCACGCGGCTCGAGGGCGCTGATGCCGCGCTCACCCATGGCCTGCAGAGCGCCGCGGATGTAGGTGATCTGGGACTCGATGATGAAGACCATGCTCGAGTGACCCAGGCCCGTGTTGGGACCGACGATGAAGAACAGGTTGGGGAAGCCGTTGACCGTGGTGCCCTTGTAGGCGGTCATCCCCGACTCGCGCCACGCGTCGGCCAGGGTGCGGCCGTCGCGGCCCTTGAGGTGGGCGGCGATCGGCATGTCGGTGGTGTGGAAGCCGGTGGCCACGATGAGCACGTCGACGTCCCGCAGGCTGCCGTCGGCCGTCCGGATGCCCGTCGGGGTCACTTCGGTGATCGGGTCGGTGACCAGGTCGACGTCCGGGCGGTCGAGGGCGGGGTAGTAGTCGTTGGAGATCAGGATGCGCTTGCAGCCGATCTCGAAGTGCGGCGTGACCTTCTCGCGCAGGGCAGGGTCGGAGATGCCGCGCTCGATGTTGGCCAGCGCCATCTTCCTGGCCGGCGCGGCGAGCTTCGGGTTCACGGTGAAGGCCGGCACGAAGCACTCCCGACCCCAGTAGATCCCGGTGCGGTAGGCCCGCTGCACGCCCGGGACGTGACGGAAGGCGAACCGCTCGAGGCGGCGGTAGGCACGGTCGCCGCGCGGCATCACCCAGGGCGCGGTGCGCTGGTAGACGTCCAGGTGCGCGGCACGCTCGGCGACCTCGGGCACGATCTGGATCGCCGAGGCTCCGGTGCCGATCACCGCGACCCGCTTGCCGGTCAGGTCGGTGTGGTGGTCCCACCGCGAGGAGTGGAAGACCTCGCCGGTGAAGTCCTCGATCCCGGCGATGTCGGGCAGCTTCGGCTCGCTCAGGGCACCGGAGGCATTGACCAGCGCGTCGGCGGTGAGGTCGCCGGCGCTGGTGGAGACCTGCCACTGCTGGGCCTCCTCGTCCCAGGCGGCGTCGCGGACCTCGACGCCGAAGCGGAAGCGGTCGAGGACCTGGAAGTCGGCGGCCACCTTCCGCAGGTAGGCCTGGATCTCCGGCTGGGGGCTGAACGACCGCGACCAGTCGGGGTTGAGCGCGAACGAGAAGGAGTAGAGCTGGCTGGGCACGTCGCAGGCGGCGCCGGGGTAGGTGTTGTCGCGCCAGGTGCCGCCGACGTCGTCGCCCTTGTCGACGACGAGGAAGTCCCCGAAGCCGGCCTCGTCGAGCTTGATCGCCATGCCGAGGCCGGCGAAGCCCGCCCCGATGACCAGGACGCGGGTGTGCCGCGGGAGGGAGTCGCTCATGGGGCCACGCTAGCCAGCGTATTGAACAACCGTCAATAGTGCTGTTGACGCACGTTCAGTAAGATGCGCCACATGACCGCCAGTCCGCGCGTCCGGATGAGCCCGGACAGCCGCCGCGAACAGCTGCTCGACCTCGGCGTCCGGCTGCTCGCGACCCGGTCGATCGACGAGATCTCGATCGAGCTGCTCGCGGAGGAGGCAGGGATCTCGCGCGGGCTCCTCTACCACTACTTCGGCAACAAGCAGGACTTCCACCGGGCCGTCGTGCGCCGGGCGGCCGACGAGCTGATCGAGGTGACCGCGCCGTCGTCGGACACCGACCCGCTGGTGCAGCTGATGCTCTCGCTGGGCGCCTACGTCGAGTACGTGACCGACAACTTCGAGGGCTACGTCTCGCTGGTCCGGGCAGCGGCCAGCGGCGACGAAGGGATGCGGGAGATCTACGAGGAGGCTCGGGCCGCGCTGACCGACCGGCTCTTCGAGGTCGCCGGCCGGGAGCAGCTCGCCGCGCTGGGCGTCACCGACTCCGCAGCCACCCGGCTGATGGTGCGTGGCTGGTCGGCGCTGACCGAGGAGGTGGTGATCTCCTGGGTGCGTTCCCCGGCGGGGGTCTCGCGCGACGACCTGCTGCAGCGCCTCGCCCACGGGCTCGTCGCCCTGGTGCGGGACCCGGCCTGACCCTGCTAGACCAGTGCCGGCCGAATCCGGACAAACTCGGCCACGCGGGTGCACCATGAGGCCCATGACCGAAGGGGACGGGCCTGCCCGGGGGGCGTTGCGCAGGATCGCGGGCGGGTTCGTCGCGAAGGTGCTCGCGCTGCCCGTGGCGGTGGCCGTGACGGTCGCGGTGCTGGTCGTCGGTGGCGCCGGTGGCGCCACCATCGTCTCCGTCAGCGACGGCAGCACGGGTCACGGGGCGACGCCGGGGGCGGGTGCCGGGGCACACCGCGCTCAGGTCGGCGACAAGCCCGGCAAGACCGGGAACCCGGGCCACGATCCCTCGGCCAACCCCGGCCTGGGCCACGGCTGTGGCCACTCCGCCGGAAAGGCCCAAGGACACGGCAGGGGTCTGGGGCACGCGCCCGGCCAGCAGCCGGCCACCTGCATGGCGCCCGGACGGCTCGGCGCCCACCCGGAGAAGGAACAAGAGACGGCCGGGGAGCGCGCCCAGCCGGGCAACGGCCCGAGCGCCTCGTCCACGCACTGACCAGCGGTCAGCCCTGCGGGGCGATGCTGAACTGCACCCCGCCGGTCTGGTCGACCTGGGCGTCGAGGACCTTGTCGTCCAGGGTGTTGGCGGCGTGCTCGCCGAGGAACACCCGGGCCCCGTCGGTCTCGACGACCTGGTCGCCGGGCTCTGGGGCGCTGGTGGGTGCTACGTCGAGTGCGGGCGCGTCGGGTGCCTGCTGGCTGATCCGGAGGCCGGAGCCGTCGCCCCCAGCCTGGTCGACGATCTGCTTGACGACGGCGCTGGCGTTGGTGGTCAGGGTGAGCACAAGTTGCTCCCTGTCTGCTCGAGGTCAGGACCCCTCCACCGTGCAAGGCATCCGACGCTGCTTCAAGCGCGGGCCGATCCCGGGCGTGTCGTGGTACCCCGGAACCGCTGCGCCACAGGCACGTGACCGCCCCGCCTAGACTCGGGCCTGTCATGGCCGAGGTGGACCCGGCGCCGCAGCGGCGCGCAGCGCCGGGACCGGGGCAGGACCTGCGGATCAGCTTCCCCGAGCAGCTGCCGGTCTCGGCGCGCCGGGACGAGATCGCCGAGGTGATCCGCGACCACCAGGTCGTGGTCGTCGCCGGCGAGACCGGCTCGGGGAAGACCACCCAGCTGCCGAAGATCTGCCTGGCGCTCGGTCGCGGGCACGAGCAGCTGATCGGGCACACCCAGCCGCGCCGGATCGCCGCGCGCAGCGTCGCGGAGCGCATCGCCGAGGAGCTCGGCAGCGGGCTGGGCGAGCTGGTCGGCTACCAGGTCCGGTTCACCGACAAGACGTCGCGCGGCACCCGCGTCAAGCTGATGACCGACGGCATCCTGCTGGCCGAGCTGCAGCGCGACCGCGAGCTGCGCCGCTACGACACGCTGATCATCGACGAGGCGCACGAGCGCAGCCTCAACATCGACTTCATCCTCGGCTACCTCAAGCGGCTGCTGCCCCGCCGGCCGGACCTGAAGCTGATCATCACCTCGGCGACCATCGACCCCGACCGCTTCGCCGCGCACTTCGCCGACGCGAGCGGACGTCCGGCGCCGGTCGTCGAGGTCTCCGGCCGGACCTTCCCGGTGGAGGTGCGCTACCGGCCGCTGGTGGAGGAGGCGTACGACGACCCCGAGGGCGAGCCCGTCATCCGCGACCAGACCGAGGCGGTCTCCGCGGCCGTCGACGAGCTGGTCGCCGAGGGACCGGGGGACATCCTGGTCTTCCTGCCCGGCGAGCGGGAGATCCGCGACATCGCGGACGCCCTCGGCGAGCAGGCGGCACGCCCCGCGGCGGCGGGTTTCGACGTCGTACCGCTGTTCTCGCGGTTGTCCGCAGCCGAGCAGCACCGGGTCTTCGAGCGGCACACCCGGCGCCGCGTGGTGCTGGCGACCAACGTGGCGGAGACGTCGCTGACTGTGCCGGGGATCCGCTACGTGATCGACACCGGGCTGGCCCGGATCTCGCGCTACTCCACCCGCACGAAGGTGCAGCGGCTGCCGATCGAGCCGATCAGCCGAGCCTCGGCCGACCAGCGGTCCGGGCGCTGCGGGCGCGTCGAGGCGGGCATCGCGATCCGGCTCTACGCGCAGGAGGACTTCGAGGGCCGGCCGGAGTTCACCGAGCCCGAGATCCTGCGCACGTCGCTGGCCAGCGTGATCCTGCAGATGACCTCGCTCGGGCTGGGCGACGTGGCCCGCTTCCCGTTCGTCGACCCGCCGGACAAGCGCAACGTCCGCGCCGGCGTGCAGCAGCTCGAGGAGCTCGGCGCGCTGTCCGGGCGCGGCAAGCTCACC
>JAICXL010000034.1 GCA_025980475.1 Nocardioidaceae bacterium
CACCGACGTCGACCTGGCCGTCGACCGGGGCGCGCGGGTCGTCGTCCTCGGGCTGAACGGAGCCGGCAAGACGACGCTGCTTCGGCTGCTGTCGGGTATCGAAGATGCTGACACCGGCGAGGTCCGACCCGGGCACGGGCTGCGGCTCGGCTACTACGCCCAGGAGCACGAGACGCTGGACACCAGCCGGACGGTGCTCGAGAACCTGCACTCCGCCGCCCCCCAGCTGACCGACACGGAGGCCCGCTCGGTGCTCGGCTCGTTCCTCTTCTCCGGTGACGACGCCCACAAGCCGGCCGGGGTGCTCTCCGGCGGCGAGAAGACCCGGCTGGCGCTGGCCATCCTCGTGGTCAGCTCGGCGAACGTGCTGCTCCTCGACGAGCCCACCAACAACCTCGACCCGGCCTCGCGCGAGGAGGTGCTCGCCGCGATCAGGGAGTACACCGGCGCCATCGTGCTGGTCACCCACGACGAGGGAGCGGTGCACGCCCTCGAGCCCGACCGGGTGCTGATCCTGCCCGACGGCGTCGAGGACCTGTGGACCCCGGAGTACGCCGACCTGGTGGCGCTCGCCTGACCCGGTCCGGGACCCGGTCCGGGACCCGGCTGACGGGAACAAAGCCACCGGGGCACAGTGTTGGGCAGGTGCGCGTCACGAGAGGGGGCGGTCGATGAGCGGGATGCACCCGATGGGGCAGGCGATGCGCTACCTGCGCAGTGACCGCTCCGTGGTCGACGAGCGGCTGTCGCGCCAGACGATCAAGCGCGTCTTCGGCTTCGCGCGCCCGCACAAGCGGCTGATCGCGATGTTCCTGGTGCTGGTCGTGGTCGACGCCGCGCTGGTCGTGGTGAACCCGCTGCTGATCCAGCACCTGCTCGACGACGGGATCCTCAAGGACAACACGGTGCTGGTCGTGTGGCTGGCGGGCGGCATGGCCGTCGCCTCCATCCTGGACGCCCTCCTCACCGTCGGCACCGGATACCTCTCCTCGCGCATCGGCGAGGGCCTGATCTTCGACCTGCGCACGCGGGTCTTCGGCCACGTCCAGCGGATGGGGCTGGCGTTCTTCACCCGCACCCAGACCGGCGCCCTGGTCTCGCGGCTCAACAACGACGTCATCGGCGCCCAGCGGGCGTTCACCTCGACGCTGTCCAACACGGTCGCCAACGCGATCAGCGTGGTCGTCGTCGGCGCGACGATGTTCGCGCTCAGCTGGCAGGTCACGCTCGTCTGCCTGGCGCTCTTCCCGGTGCTGCTGCTGGCCTCGCGCTGGGTCGGCAAGCAGATCAGCGGGCTCACCCGGCGCCAGATGGACGGCAACGCCGACCTGGGCAACATGATGACCGAGCGCTTCAACGTCGGCGGGGCCCTGCTGCTCAAGCTCTTCGGCCGCCGCGACGAGGAGGACGGGAAGTACGCCGAGAAGGCCGGCCTGGTCCGCGACCTCGGCGTGCGGATCTCCCTGATCACCCGGGTCTTCGTGGCCACCATGATGCTGATCCCGGCGCTGGCCACCGCGCTCGTCTACGGCATCGGCGGCATCCTCACCGTGCACGGCTCGCTGACCATCGGCACCCTGACCGCCCTCGCGACGCTGCTGCTGCGCCTGCTCGGCCCGCTCCAGGGGCTCTCGAACGTGCGCGTCGACGTGATGACCGCCCTGGTCAGCTTCGACCGGGTCTTCGAGGTGATCGACCTGCCGTCGACGGTGCAGGAGAGGCCGGACGCCGTCGTGCTTCCCGCCGACTCCGCGAGGCTGGTCTTCGACCAGGTCCGGTTCGGCTACCCACGCGCCGACGAGGTCTCGCTCGCCAGCCTCGAGACGGTCGCCCGCGTGGAGAGCCGCGACAGCGGCGAGGTGCTGCACGACATCTCCTTCACTGCCGAGCCAGGGCAGATGGTGGCGCTGGTCGGACCGTCGGGCGCCGGCAAGACCACGATCACCCACCTGGTTGCCCGGCTCTACGACGTCACCGGAGGCGCCGTCCGGGTGGGCGGCACAGCCGGCACCTGGGACGTCCGCGACGTCACCCTGCAGTCGCTGGAGGACGTCGTCGGCTACGTCACCCAGGACGCGCACATGTTCCACGACACCATCCGGGAGAACCTCCGCTACGCCCGGCCCGACGTCACCGACCAGGGCATCTGGGCAGCGCTCGAGGCCGCGCAGATCGCGGGACTGGTGCGGGGGATGCCGGACGGGCTCGACACGGTGGTCGGCGACCGCGGCTACCGGCTCTCCGGCGGCGAGCGGCAGCGGCTGGCCATCGCGCGGCTGCTGCTCAAGGCGCCGGCGGTCGTGGTGCTCGACGAGGCGACCGCGCACCTGGACTCCGAGTCGGAGTACGCCGTGCAGCAGGCACTCGACCGGGCGCTCGAGGGGCGCACCTCCCTGGTCATCGCGCACCGGCTGTCGACCGTGCGCAACGCCGACCAGATCCTCGTCGTCGAGGACGGCCGGGTCACCCAGCGCGGCACCCACGCCCAGCTGCTCGCCGAGGGTGGCACCTACGCCGACCTCTACCGCACCCAGTTCCTCGACGACGCCCGCCCCGCCCCGGCCTGAGAGGCTGTCCGCCATGGACCTCGGCCTGAGGACCCTGGCCGACGAGCCCGGGCCCCGCGGCATCCGGGTCAACGGGCTGATGCCGGGCCGGGTGGAGACCCAGCGGGTCCAGGAGCTCGACGCAGCCGGGGACCTTGCCGCCGCCCGGGCCCGGTCGGTCGAGCGGATCCCGCTTCGGCGCTACGGCGAGCCGGAGGAGTTCGGACGGGTGGCGGCGTTCCTGCTGAGCCCGGCGTCGTCGTTCGTGTCGGGCGCGATGGTGCCCGTCGACGGCGGCATGCTGCGGGCACTCTGACGATCGGGCCGGCGCCCGGTTTCGCGGCCGGTTTCGCGGCCGGTTTCGCGGCCGGGTTCGCGACCCGGCCCGCGGCCGGGCGGCTGCTCTCCCTCGCCGTGCGGCCCGCGCGGTCGTTTCCACTCGTCGTAGGCCAGGTAGACGAACCCGATCACCGCGAGCAGCCCGAAGAACCACCACTGCAGTCCGTAGAAGAAGTGCGGCCCGTCGCTGGTGTCGTCGGGCAGCTCGATCGCCCCGAGTGGGTGCGCCGGAGGCGGGCTCTGCCGGGCCAGGTCGACGAAGCCGGCGTAGAGCGGCTGCCGGACCACCTTGCTCGCCGTCTGGCTCGAGAGCGCCCGGGTGGACAGCTGGTCGATGAGGGTGGCGCCGCCGGTGGCGTTCTGCCGCACCCAGCCGGTGACGGTCACCTCCCCGGGATCGACGGGCGGCAGCTTCGGCCGGGTGCTGCCGACGTTGGAGGTGCCCAGCCAGCCGCGGTCGACCAGCACGGCGTTGCCGTTGTCGGTGACCAGGGGAGTGGCCACGTCGACGCCCGGGGACCCGTCGGAGCTGGTCTGGTACTTCACCACGATCGTGCGCGAGTCGTCCCAGTGGCCGTGCGCGGTGACCCGCCGCCACTCGAGCTTCTGGCCCGGCGGCCTGCCGACCGCCATCAGCTGCCCGATCGGCACCGGTGCGGCGGCGAGGTTGCCGGCGATCAGGTGGTTCTCGTGGCGCTTCTCGTGCAACCGGCGGAACTGCCACTGGCCGAGCCAGGTGGCGCCCCACGCCATCAGCAGCACGGCGAGGAAGAAGAGCAGCCAGCGCCGCGTGAGGAGGAAGCCCACGAGCGCGAGGGTATCCGCGTGACCAAGCACTCTTGCGTCCCGCCCCCTAGACTCTGCAGTGTGACGATCACTCCGCTGGCGGACCGCTTCGGCCGGGTGGCCACGGACCTGCGGGTCTCGCTGACCGATCGGTGCAACCTGCGCTGCAGCTACTGCATGCCGGCGGAGGGCCTCGACTGGATGCCCACCGACGAGGTGCTGACCGACGACGAGGTCGTCCGGCTGCTGCGCATCGGCGTGGAGAGGCTCGGCATCCGGGAGGTGCGCTTCACCGGCGGTGAGCCGCTGCTGCGCCGCGGACTGCCCGGCCTGGTGGCCGCCGCGAAGGCTCTCGACCCGTCGCCCGAGGTCTCGCTGACCACCAACGGGCTCGGCCTGGCGCGCACCGCCGTAGCCCTCGCCGAGGCAGGCCTCGACCGGGTCAACGTCAGCCTCGACACCGTCCGCCGCGAGGAGTTCCTCGCGATCACCCGGCGAGACCGGTTGCACGACGTGATCGCCGCCCTGGCAGCCGCCCGCGCCGCCGGCCTCGAGCCCGTGAAGGTCAACGCGGTGCTGCTGCGCGGCGTCAACGACGCCCACGCGCCCGAGCTGCTGCGCTGGTGCATCGAGCAGGGCTATGCGTTGCGGTTCATCGAGCAGATGCCGTTGGACGCCCAGCACGGCTGGTCCCGCGCGGCGATGATCACCGCCGAGGAGATCTTCGCGAGCCTGGCCACCGAGTTCACCCTCACGCCCGTCGACGAGGACCGCGGCAGCGCACCGGCCGAGGAGTTCCTCGTCGACGGCGGCCCGGCCCGGGTGGGCGTGATCGCGTCGGTGACCCGTCCCTTCTGCGGAGACTGCGACCGGGTCCGGCTGACCGCCGACGGCCAGGTCCGCAACTGCCTCTTCGCCCGCGAGGAGTCCGACCTGCGCACCCCGCTGCGGTCCGGTGCCTCCGACGAGGAGATCGCCGACCGGTGGCGGATCGCGATGCTCGGCAAGCGCCCCGGCCACGGAATCGACGACGAGTCGTTCCTGCAGCCGACCCGGCCGATGTCGGCGATCGGCGGCTGACCCCGCCGGTCAGTCGGCCGGTCAGGCGGCCGGTCAGGCGGCCGGTCAGTGGTGGGCGACCTCGCGCAGGAACCCGCGCGCGGCGAGGAAGTCGGCCAACGACCCGAGGTGCTCGTCGCAGGCCAGCCAGACCTTGCGCCGGTCAGGGGTGTGCAGCTTGGGGTTGTTCCACCGCAGCTCGTGGACCGCCGCCTCCCGGCAGCCGCGCGCCGAGCAGATCCGCTCGGGCTCGCGGGGCACCGGCTCCACCTCCGGCGGCGAGGAGGGGGCGGTGCCGGACGACCACGGGGGAGGATCGCCCGGCACCTGGCCGGACGAGCCCGGGGGAGGCGGATCCGGCGTCGAGAAGTCTGGCGCTTCGTCGCCGTCCTGTCGCGACGACCCGCCGAGCTGGCGGAAGTCACTCCCAGCGGTGGGCCCAGGACGCTCGGGATCCTCCGCGTCGACCATCGGGTCGGCCTTGTTGGCCATCACCACGGCGACGTAGGGCAGGATGAACGCCGCCGCGATCAGGACCCAGCGCAGCCAGCCGTGGGCCACGACCGCGCCGATGAAGCACAGGGTGCGGATCGTCATCGAGATGACGTAACGGCGCTGGCGATGGGCGAGCTCGTCCTTGCGGCTGACCGGAGCGCTGGTGATCCGCACGGCCTCCGGCTGCCGCCGCCTGGCGGCGTCTCGTCGGCCCATGCTTCGATCGTACGTCGACCCCTCACGACTGCCTTGCCGGGCCGGATCTCTGGCATCCTTGCCAGCATGTCGAATCGCACCTATCGCGTCACCGAGATCGTTGGCACCTCACCCGACGGCATCGACCAGGCCATCCGCAACGGGGTGGAGCGGGCCGCCCTCACGCTGCGCCACCTCGACTGGTTCGAGGTGACCCAGGTGCGCGGCCAGGTCAAGGACGGCACCCTCGAGCACTTCCAGGTCGGGATGAAGGTCGGCTTCCGGCTCGAGGACGACTGATTGCTGCCTACCGGGGAGTAGTCGATAGCGTCGGTCGGGTGAGCAGATCCGTCCTCGTCACCGGCGGCAACCGCGGCATCGGGCGTGCCATCGCCGAGGCGTTCGTCGCCCTCGGGGACCAGGTCGCGGTCACCAGCCGCTCCGGTGACGCACCCGAGGGTGCCTTCGCCGTGCCCTGCGAGGTGACCGATCCGGCGTCCGTCGACGAGGCCTTCGCCCTCGTGGAGGAGCGGCAGGGCCCGGTCGAGGTGCTGGTCGCCAACGCCGGCATCACCCGCGACACGCTGCTGCTTCGGATGTCCGACGACGACTGGTCGTCGGTCATCGAGACCAACCTCGGCGGCTCCTGGCGGGTGGCCAAGCGCGCGGCGAAGGGAATGCTGCGGCTCCGCCGGGGCCGGATCGTCTTCATCTCCAGCGTGGTGGGCCTGCTCGGCTCTCCCGGCCAGGTCAACTACGCCGCCAGCAAGTCCGGGCTGGTCGGGATGGCCCGGTCGATCGCCCGTGAGCTGGGGAGCCGTTCGATCACCGCCAACGTGGTCGCCCCGGGATTCATCGAGACCGACATGACCGCCGTGCTGCCTCCAGAGCAGCAGGCGGCCTACCGACAGCAGATCCCGCTGGGCCGGATGGGCTCGGTCGCGGAGGTCGCCGACGCGGTGACCTGGCTGGCGTCGGAGCGGGCAGGCTACGTCACCGGGGCCGTCATCCCGGTCGACGGCGGACTCGGAATGGGGCACTGAATGGGCATCCTGGACGGCAAGAAGATCCTCGTCGCCGGCGTGACGATGGACTCCTCGATCGGATTCGCGGTGGCCAAGGTGGCCCAGGAGCAGGGCGCGACCGTGGTGGTGTCGAACTTCGGGCGCGCGCTCGGCATCACCCGCCGCATCGTCAAGCGGCTGCCGCAGGAGCCGGCGGTGGTCGAGCTCGACGTCACCGACCCTACCCACCTCGAACGCCTCCCCGAGGAGCTCGGCCAGCACCTCGACGGCCTCGACGGCGTGGTCCACTCGATCGCCTACGGCAATCCCGAGACGCTGCTCGGCGGCAAGTTCCTCGGCGGTCCGTGGGCCGACGTCGCCCAGGCGGTGCAGATCTCGGCCTACTCGCTGATGTCGCTGACCCAGGCCTGTCTGCCGATGCTGTCGTCCGGTGGATCGGTGGTCGGGATGACCTTCGACGCGACGGTCGCGTGGCCGTCGTACGACTGGATGGGTGTCGCCAAGGCCGGCCTGGAGTCGTGCGCGCGCTACCTCGCCCGCGACCTCGGTCCGCAGGGCGTCCGGGTCAACCTGGTCAGCGCCGGACCGCTGAAGACGCTGGCGGCCAAGGCGATCCCGGGCTTCGAGGACCTCGAGGCCAGCTGGTCCGAGCGCTCGCCGCTCGGCTGGGACCAGACCGACCAGGTGCCGACCGCGAGGGCGGTGGTCGCCCTGTTGTCGGACTTCTTCCCGGCCACCACCGGGGAGATCGTGCACGTGGACGGCGGCTACCACGCGATGGGCGCCTGAGCGGTTTCCCGGGTAGCGTTCCGCCGGTGACCTCACTCGTCGAGCTGAGGGTGCTCGAGGGCCCCAACCTCTACTTCAGCCGCGCCGCGGTGAAGCTGACCCTGGACGTGAGCGCGCTGGCGCAGGCGCCCGAGGCGGACGTACGACGCTTCGAGGGACGCATCGGGCTCTCCGGGGCTCGACCCGGTGAGCCGCTCAGCGGCTTCCGGCAGCGCGCGATCCTGCGGGTGGTGGCCCGGCTGGTCCGCCAGGTCGCCGCCGAGGCCGGCACCTCCCGGCTCGGCGTGCGAGTGCGGCCGACCAACGATCCCGAGCGGCTGGTCGTCGCCTTCCCGTGGCGCGACCGGAGCCGGGCCCGGGCCCTGGGCGAGGGCGTCGCCGAGGTCCTCGACGGGCTCAAGGGCGGCGACGTGGACGCGCTCGTGTCGGGGGTCGCGGCGAAGGTGCGTGCCTCCGCGGGCGGCCCACGCCCGACCACGATCAAGCCGACGGTGCCCGTGGTCGCAGTGACCGGCACGAACGGCAAGACCACCACGTCGCGGATGATCGCGCACATCGCCCGGGTCGCCGGCCGGTGCGTCGGCTGGTCGAGCACCGACGGGATCTACGTCGACGGCGTGCTGGTCGAGCCCGGCGACTACTCCGGCCCGTCCGGGGCCGGGCGGGTGCTGGCCCAGCGCGGGGTCGACTTCGCCGTGACGGAGACCGCACGCGGCGGCATCCTGCTCAAGGGCATCGGCGTGGTCGCCAACGACGTCTCGGTGGTCACCAACGTCTCCGCCGACCACCTCGGCCTCCAGGGCATCGACACCGTCGACCAGCTCGCCGAGGTCAAGAGCGTGGTCGCGCGGATCACGAAGCGCACCGGCTGGGCCGTGCTCAACGCCGACGACCCCCGGGTGTTCGCCATGCGGCAGGTGACCCGGGCCCATCCGTGGGTGTTCACCCGGCATCCGCGCGCTCCGGGCATCCGCGAGGTGCTCGCGTCGGGAGGTCGGGCCACCACCGTCATCGACGGCTGGATCGCGGTGCTCGAGCGGGACGCCGACCCCGACCCGCTCCTCGAGGTCGTCGACGTGCCGATGACCCTGTCGGGGCTGTCCCGCTTCAACGTCGAGAACGCGCTCGCTGCCGCCTCCGCCGCCCTGGCCGCCGGGCTGCCGAGGGAGAGCGTGGTCGAGGGCCTGCGCGGGTTCCGGCCCGACCCGGAGCACAACCCGGGACGGATGAACTGCTTCACCCTGCGCGGTGTCAGCGTGGTGCTTGACCTGGCCCACAACGAGGTCGGTCTGGAAGCGCTCGTCGAGGTGATGCGGGGCCTCCGGGCCCCCGGCGGGCGGCTGCTGCTCGGCCTGGGCGCGGTCGGAGACCGGCAGGACTCGATGATCGAGGGCCTCGGGGAGATCGCCGGTCGGGACGCCGACGTGGTCGCGATCGGCCACAAGGAGCACTACCTGCGCGGCCGGACGACCGAGGAGCTCGACCAGCTGTTGCGGACCGGAGCCGCCCGGGTGGGGATGAAGCGGATCACGTCGTACTCCACCGAGCTGGAAGCGCTCCGGGCGCTGGTCGGCCGCGCCGAGCCCGGCGACGTCGTGGGGCTGATGTGCCACGCCGAGCGGCCGCAGGTCTACGACTGGCTGTCCGCAGAAGGCGCCACGAGCGACAACCCCGAGGACCTGCGCGCCAAGGTGGCACGGGCCCGCGGTCAGGCAGGCGGCGTGTAGTCGGGGTCGGCGACCGGGTTGTCGGAGGCGCCGGGATGGGCCTGCTGCGACCAGTTCTCCAGCTCGGCCATCACCGAGGGGTGCTTGTCGACGCAGACCACCAGCAGGTCGCCGCGGTTGGCGCGGGACATGGCGTGCCGGACCGCGTCGATCTCGTCGAGCACGGTCTCGACCTGCTTGCAGCGCGCGCCCCGCTCCATCGACGCCCGCACGCCCTCGGTGACCAGGGCGGCCGTCTCACCGCGCTTGCGCCCGCGCAGCGCCGTGTCCTCGCGGACGATGACCACGTCGAAGTGGCGGGCGGCGATCTCACCGAGCTCGCGCATGTCCTCGTCGCGGCGGTCGCCGGCGGTGGAGACGATGCCGATCCGCGACGGCTTGCCCAGCTCGCTGGCCGCGTCGAGGCTCTCGCCGAGCCGGTCCACGAAGTCACCGAGCATCTTCATGCCGGGCGCGTTGTGGCAGTAGTCGACGATCACGTTGACGCCGTTGACCTCGACCTCGTTGAGGCGGCCGGGGGAGAGGTAGTAATTGGTCGAGAAGCTCCGCAGGCCCTGCCGGATGTCGTGCAGCGGCGCGCCGGCTGCGAAGGCCGCCGCGGCCGCGGCGAGCGCGTTCTGCACGTTCATCCGGGCCCGGCCGCCGAAGGTCGAGGGCAGCGTGTGCGTCCAGGTTAGCTGCATGTCCCGCCGGCCGTGGCGTACGACGATCAGGTCGCCGCGGTCGGTGGGCTCGACGACCAGCGCCTTCCCTCCTCGTCGGCAGTGGGCGTCGATCATGTCGCGGACCTCGGTGCCCGGCCCCTCCATGGAGAACCAGACGACCTGCCCGGAGCAGCGCCGCCTCATCTCGCGGACCAACGGGTCGTCGGCGTTGAGCACCGCGTGCCCGGTCCGGGGAACCGCCTCGACCAGGACGGCCTTGACGTCGGCGAGCTGCTCGACGGTGTCGATGCCACGAAGCCCGAGGTGGTCGGGCTGGACGTTGAGCACGACCGCGACGTCGTTGCGCTCGTAGCCCAGGCCCTCCCTCAGGATGCCGCCGCGGGCCACCTCGAAGACCGCGAAGTCCACCCGGGGGTTCTGCAGCACCATCCGCGCCGACCGGGGCCCGGAGGCGTCGGCGCGGATGAGCAGCCGCTCGTCGATCACCACCCCGTCGGTCGAGGTCATCCCGACCTTGCGGCCCATTCCCTTGAGGATGTGGCTGATCATCCGCGCCGTGGTGGTCTTGCCGTTGGTCCCGGTGACCGCCACGATCGGGATCCGCGACGGCGTGCCCGGCGGGAACAGCATGTCGACGACCGGCTTGGCGATGTACTGCGGCTCGCCGATCGTCGGGTGCGTGTGCATCCGGAACCCCGGGGCCGCGTTGACCTCACAGATCGCGCCGCCGGTCTCGCGCACGGGCTGGGTGATGTCGGGGCAGATGAAGTCGATGCCGGCGATGTCGAGCCCGATCATCCGGGCCGCCTCCTCGGCGATCTCGACGTTCTCGGGGTGGGCCTCGAAGGTGCGGTCGATAGAGATCCCGCCGGTCGACATGTTGCCGGTCAGGGCGAGCTTGACCATCTCCCCCTCTGCGGGGACGGACGACCAGGTGTGGCCCTGCCCGCTGAGCACCTCCTCGGCGGCCGCGTCGACCTTGATCCGGGTGAGGATCTTCTCGTGCCCCACGCCGCGCCGCGGGTCCGCGTTGGTGAGGTCGACCAGCTCCTGCACCGTGGCGGTGCCGTCACCGATGACGTGCGCGGGCACCCGCTCGGCGATCGCCGCCATCCGGCCGTCGATGATCAGGCAGCGGTAGTCCTTGCCGAGCACGAAGCTCTCCACCACCACCGTGCCGCGACGCGACTGCTCCTGGGCGATCGGGAACGCCTCCCGAACCGCCTGCTCGTCGGGCAGGTCCAGGCAGACGCCGCGGCCGTGGTTCCCGTCGAGCGGCTTGACGACGACGGGGTAGCCGATGCGGTTGGCCACGGTCACGGCCTGGTCCGCCGTACTCACCGCGTCCTGCTTCGGCACGGGGAGCCCTGCGGCCGCGAGCAGCGTCGTGGTGAGGTCCTTGTCGGAGGCGATGTCGACGGCGATCGAGCTGGTCTCCGACGTCATCGTGGCCCGGATCCGCTTGGCGTGGACGCCCTGGCCGAGCTGGACCAGGGAGTACTGGTTGAGCCGCAGCCACGGGATGTCGCGCGAGACGGCTTCGTCGATGATCGCCTGCGTCGACGGCCCGAACGCGGTGCGCTCGGCCTGGAGGATGAAGCGCTCGATCTCGTCGGCGACGTCGAGCTCCGGGTCGGGCCGGACCAGGTGGTTCACGAGTCGTACGGCGAGACGGGCCGCTGCAAGGCCGACCCGTTCGTCGACATAGCCGAAGATCACGTTGTAGCGACCCCGCTCGCCCTTCACCTGCCGGGTCTTGCCGCGGCGGATGTCGTGCCCGACGACCTGCTGGAGAGCCAGCGCGCAGTGCTCGGTGACGTGCCCGAGCCAGGTGCCCTCCTCGAGCCGCTCGACGAAGCCGCCGCGGCGGCCTCGGGAGCAGGAGTGGTCGCGCAGCGCCGGCAACAGCTCGAGCAGGTGCTCGGTGAAGCCCGGGATCGTGTTGGTCGGGAAGTCCTCGAGAGACCCCAGGTCGACGACGAGGTGGATCGCCTTCTCGTAGGACCACACGTTCGCGCCCCGGTAGACGCGGGTCTCGACGATCCGCAGGTCCGGCTCGGGGCGGCCGGCGCGCATCTGGGCTCCGGCGTCCTGATCGACGTCAGTCATCGACGGTGGTCCCTTCCTGCGGGTTCTCGTGCGGGTTCTCGTGCTCGTGCTGGCGGCGCCGGAGCGTGCTGCGCAGGTAGGACGGCGACACGTCGCCGGCGGCGATGTCCCGGGCCAGCCGGCGCAGGTCCTGGTGCGCCGCGGCGAGCTCGGCGGCCACCTCGGGCGCCGGTGCCGTCTCGCTGCGCAGCAGACGGCGCCTGGCGAGGTCGAAGCGAGAGCCTGCGGGCAGCACGTGCAGCAGCACCCCGGAGGCCAGCAGCGGCTGGTTGCGCTGCGCCTCGTGGGCGTTGCCGACCATCTGGCTCCCGTCGAGGATCGTCACGGCGCCGCGCCCGATCACGTCCAGGGTGCCGTCACCGGGGCGCACCACCGCGGCGGTGTCCTCGTCGACGCCGATGCCGAGCAGCTGAGGGCTCTGGGCGACGATCATCAGCAACCGGCCGTAGCGGTTGCGCTGCTCGAAGTGCTGGTCGATGACCGCATCCTCCACCAGGCCCAGACCGGCCGCCACCTGGGTCATCCGCTGCTTCGGCGTGGCGCCGCCGCTGCCGAACGCGACCATGTGGGAGGACTGGATGCTGGCACCGGCCGAGGTGCCACCGACGACCACGCCGCTGCGGTGCGCGGCCAGGATCGCCTCGCCGAACGGCGTACCTGCGATCACCGCCGAGAGCTTGAGCTGGTTGCCGCCGGTCATGAAGATCCCGGTCGCGCCGGCGAGCCGGTCGACGAGCTCGGGGGAGGAGGCCTGCTCGCGGGTCTCGGGGCGGACCCCGACGACCTCTGCGGCGCCGAGCCTGCGGAAGACGGCGTCGTAGACCTCCACGACCTCGGGGCCCAGGGAGGAGGCGGTGGGGACGACCGCGATCCGCGCCCCGGCGCCACCGGCGTGCTCGACGAAGGCGCCCAGCACCGTCCGCCGACGCAGCTTGTCCTCGGCCCCGCCGATGACGAACAGCTCTCCCGCCGTTGGCATGACAGGCAGCCTAGAGGGTGGGACAGTTGCCCGGTGACTCAGACAGAGAGCCACGGCTGCCGCCTGCTCGTGATCATGCGGCATGCCAAGGCCGAGCCGTTCTCCGCCGAGGACCACGCGCGGACCCTCACCGCCCGCGGTCGCCGCGACGCCGCGGAGGCCGGTCTGTGGCTGGCCGGGCGGGGCATCGTGCCGGACTGCGCCTTCGTCTCGTCGTCGGTCCGCACGGTCGACACCTGGGAGGCGCTGGCGCACGGGGCCCGCTCGAGCGCCGAGGTCCGGGTCGAGGACTCGATCTACTCAGCGAGCCCGGAGGCCACCCTCGACGTGCTCCGGACTGCGCCGCTGGACTCGCAGGTGCTGGCCTACGTCGGCCACAACCCGGCGGCCGCCTACCTCGCGCACATGCTCGACGACGGAGAGCCCGACCCGGCCGCCTTCCGGGAGATGAGCGAGGGCTACCCGACGGCGGCGCTGACCGTGCTGGAGGTCCGGGTGCCCTGGGCCGAGCTCGACGTCGCCACCTGCCACATCACCGCCTTCCACGTGGGTCGCGGATCGGCGCAGGCGCGCGGCCAGAGCTAGCCCAGCGGCGGTGCCGGCGTCACGATGCCGGCCGCGCGGTCGGCCGCCTCGATCTCCTCGCGGCTGATCCCGAGGAGGTACATGATCGCGTCGAGGTAGGGGACGTTCACTGCTGTGTCGGCCGCCCGCTGCACCAGCGGCTTGGCGTTGAAGGCGATCCCCAGCCCCGCCGCGGAGAGCATGTCGAGGTCGTTGGCGCCGTCACCGATGGCGATCACCGCGGCCTCGGGCACCCCGGTCAGCCCGGCGAACCGGCGCAGCGCCGCGGCCTTGCCGGCCCGGTCGACCAGTTCCCCGACGAGCCGCCCGGTGAGCCGGCCGTCGACGACCTCGAGCTCGTTCGCGGCGGCGTAGTCGATGCCGAGCTCGGCGGCCAGCCGATCGGTGACCTGGCTGAACCCGCCGGAGACGATCGCGAACCGGTAACCGAGACGCTTCAGGGTGCGCACCGTCGTCCGGGCACCCGGCGCCAGCACGAGGTCGTCGTAGACCTGGTCCAGCGCCGCGGCCGGGAGGCCCTCGAGCAGCGCCACCCGCGCCCGCAGGCTCTCGGCGAAGTCGATCTCGCCGCGCATCGCCTGCGCGGTGATCCGGGCGACCTGGTCCTGGCAGCCGGCGCGGGCGGCGAGCATCTCGATGACCTCGCCCTGGACCAGCGTGGAGTCGACGTCCATCACGATCAGCCGCGTCCCGCGGCGCAGCAGGCTCTGGGCCTGCACGGCGATGTCGACGCTCTGCCGCGCCGCCTCGGCGGCCAGCACGACCCGGAGCCGGTCCGGGTCGGCGCCCGAGACGTGCAGGTCGATCGCGGTGACCGGGTAGCGGGCCATCCGCTCGATGCGGTCGATGTTGGCGCCCATGTCGGCGATCCGGCCGGTCACCGCGGCGACCGCGGAGGAGCGCAGCGGCGTGCCGAGCACGGTGACGTGGCTGCGGCCCTCCGGGCGTGGCCGGTTGTCGCCCGCGCCCCTGGCGACCTCCAGGGACATGTCCAGCTCGCTGGCGACGTCCTCCAGCGCCCCGCGCAGCGCCTTCCAGTCGCGCGGCATGCTGACCAGCAGGCCCAGGATCAACCGGCGCCGGAGCACGATCTGCTCGATGTCGATGACCTCGACGCCGAAGCGGGCCAGGGCGTCGAAGACCAGGGACGTGACCCCGGGCCGGTCCGTGCCGGTGAGGGTGACCAGCAGGGTGCGCCCCGGGGGGCGCTCCGGGGTGCGCTCCGGTGTCCCGTCGGCCCTCGGGTCGGCCTCGGCTGCTGCGTTCATGACCCGCCGAGGCTATCCGAGCACGCGGCCACCAGCGCCCGTCGGGCGGCGCGGTCGAGGTCGGTGAGGGCCGCGCGTCGCTGACCCATCTCGTACGACGACACCGCACCGCCGTCGTCCGCCAGCGCGAGCGCCACGATCTCCAGGCAGAGCACCGCCCGCTCGACCGCCTCGACGCGGCCCGGGTGGATGCCCGGCGGCAGCGGGACGTCGTCGCGGTGGCGAAGGTTGAGCAGCAGGTCGGGGATCTCCGGCTGCCAGGCGGCCACGTCGAGCGCGACCAGCCGGTCGGTGACCTCCAGCAGGGTCCTCCGCAGCGACGTCCCGGCCTCGGCGGGATCCAGGAGCGGCGCCGGCTCGGCCGGGAGCACCTCCCAGAGCACGGTCCTCGCGTCGACCCGGGGAACCAGTCCGAGCCCGGCCCCGGCCAGCAGCACCGCCTCGCCGGCGTCGACGGCCGCGGTGTTGAAGCCGGTCGGCCCGGCCAGCCCGGTCGGGTCGCCCGGGGCCGGCAGCGCCAGCCGGGCCGAGGTGGCGCCCAGTGCCCGCAGCCTTCCGGGCGCCTCGATGAGCGGCGCCGCGGCTCCCGCCAGGAGCAGCAGGTGCTGGGGATCGGCTCCCCGCACGGCGTCGGAGACCTCGTCCGGCGGGACCAGTCCGCGCAGGCACGCGTCGAGCCAGCAGGACAGCAGCGCGCTGCGCGGGAGGCCACCGCGGTGCAACGGGTCGGTCACCCCCGGAACGTTAGTGGGCGGATCCTTGTAGGTTGGTGCACCGTGGCCGCCGTACTCGAGCTCGCCGGGGTGACTATCCGCCGGGGGCACAACACTCTTCTCGACGACGTCGACTGGCGCGTCGAGGAGGAGGAGCGCTGGGTCGTGCTCGGTCCGAACGGCGCCGGCAAGACCACCCTGGTGCAGGTGGCGGCGGCGCAGATCCACCCGACCGCCGGAGTCGCGGGGATCCTGGGGGAGGTGATGGGCGCGGTCGACGTCTTCGACCTGCGCCCGCGGATCGGCTACACCAGCGCGGCGGTGGCCGAGCGGATCCCACGCGATGAACGGGTCGGCGACGTCGTGGTCTCTGCGTCGTACGGCGTGGTCGGGCGCTGGCGCGAGCACTACGACGAGCTCGACCACGACCGGGCCCAGGACCTGCTCGTCGAGGTGGGCGCCGCAGCGCTGGTCGACCGGACCTTCGGCACGCTCAGCGAGGGCGAGCGCAAGCGCGTGCAGATCGCGCGGTCGCTGATGGCTGACCCCGAGCTGCTGATCCTCGACGAGCCGGCCGCCGGGCTGGACCTCGGCGGCCGGGAGGACCTCGTGCTCACCCTGTCCACGCTGGCCCGCGATCCGCTCTCACCGGCCACGATCCTGGTCTCCCACCATGTCGAGGAGATCCCGCCCGGCTTCACCCATGCCCTCTTCCTGCGCCGCGGGCGCGTCGTCGCGCAGGGGCCGCTGGAGCAGGTGATGACCGAGGCCACCCTGTCGGAGGCCTTCGGGATGCCGCTGCGGCTGACCTCCAGCGAGGGCCGCTACGCCGCCCGTCGTCGAAGCGGGCGCCACGCGAGCTGATCGTCACGTCGGGTCCAGCGGGACCCGGTTGGATAGGCTCCCAGCATGGGCTGGCTGGTGGACCACACGTGGGAGGCGTGGCTGATCGCCGCGATCGCCCTCGGCTGCCTCGAGCTGATCAGCCTGGACATGATCTTCATCATGCTGGCGGGCGGGGCGCTGGTCGGCACCGTGACCGCGCTCTTCGGGCTGCCGGGCATCCTGCAGGTGGTGCTGGCGCTGATCACCGCGGTCGGCCTGCTGGCGGTGATCCGACCCGGCGTGCTGCGCTCGCTGCACGCCGGCCCCGAGCTGCGCACCGGCACTCAGGCGCTGATCGGCGCGCGGGGCACGGTCCTGCGGGAGCTGTCCGGCCACGAGTCCGGGCGGGTCAAGATCGGTGGCGAGGAGTGGACCGCGCTGTCCTACGACGAGGACGAGACCATTCCGCCGGGCGAGGTCGTCGACATCGTGCAGATCAAGGGTGCGACGGCCTACGTGCTGCGCGTGCCGAGGCTCGAGGAATAGGAAAGAGGGGGAACCATGCCCGCTGGAGCAATCGTCGGGATCATCCTGGCCATCTTCGTGATCATCGTGATCGCGAAGACCATCCGGATCATCCCGCAGGCGCGCGCCGGGATCGTCGAGCGGTTCGGCAAGTACCACGGCACGCTCGACCCGGGGCTGAACATGATCACCCCGTTCGTCGACCGGGTCCGCTACGTGATCGACAAGCGTGAGCAGGTGGTGTCGTTCCCGCCCCAGCCGGTGATCACCGAGGACAACCTGGTGGTCTCGATCGACACCGTGATCTACTTCCAGGTCACCGACGCGGTGGCCGCCACCTATGAGATCGCCAACTACATCTCCGCGGTCGAGCAGCTGACCATGACCACCCTGCGCAACATCGTCGGCGGGATGGACCTCGAGCAGACGCTGACCAGCCGCGACGAGATCAACAACCGGTTGCGCGGGGTGCTCGACGAGGCCACCGGCAAGTGGGGCATCCGCGTCAACCGGGTGGAGCTCAAGGGCATCGACCCGCCGCCGTCGATCAAGGACTCGATGGAGAAGCAGATGCGCGCCGACCGCGACAAGCGCGCCGCGATCCTCACCGCCGAGGGCCAGCGGCAGTCCGCGATCCTCACCGCCGAGGGCGGCAAGCAGTCCGCGATCCTCTCCGCCGAGGGCGACCGCGAGGCCCTGATCCTGCGGGCCCAGGCCGAGCGGGAGTCGGCGATCCTGCGTGCCCAGGGCGAGGGTCAGGCCATCCAGACCGTCTTCCAGGCCATCCACGACGGCCAGCCCGACCAGGCACTGCTGGCCTACCAGTACCTCCAGATGATGCCGAAGATCGCCGAGGGCGACGCCAACAAGGTCTGGGTGGTGCCCTCGGAGATCACCAAGGCGCTCGAGGGCCTCGGTTCCGCGGTGCACGAGGTGGCCGGCATCCCCAAGCACACCGGCGGTCCCCGGGTCCGGGTCGACGTCGGCAGGAGCGTGGCCGAGGAGAAGTCGGCCGACGACAGCCTGTCGGGCGCCAACCAGGCCGTGCGGGAGGCGATCGCGGCCGCCGACGAGGCGGCGGGGTCCCCGATCCCGGGCCGCAAGCCCGCGGCCCCCAAGCCTCCGCCCACGGCGACCTCCGACGCACCCGCGGACGTCCCGGAACCCGGGCCTGACGCACCAGGGGAGTGATCGGCTCCGTCTGGGAAGCGGTCGCGGTCTTCCTGGCGGGCATCGCGGCCGGCACCATCAACACCGTCGTCGGCTCGGGCACCCTGATCACCTTCCCGACCCTGCTCGCGGTCGGGGTGCCGGCGGTCACGGCGAACGTCTCCAACAGCGTCGGGCTGGTGCCCGGCTCGCTCTCGGGGGCCTGGGGCTACCGCCGTGAGCTCGCCGGGCAGCGGGGACGGCTGCTGCGCCTCGGCCTCGCGTCGCTGGTCGGCGGCACCATCGGCGCCGTGCTGCTGCTGGTGCTGCCCAAGTCGGCCTTCGACCAGATCGTGCCCGTGCTGATCGGTCTCGGCGTGGTGCTGGTGATCGTCGGGCCGCGGATCTCCCGACGGGTCGCGGCCCGTGCCGAGGCTCGGGGGGGCCTGCCCGAGCAGGGTGCCGGCTGGGTCTGGCCCTCGGTCGCCGGGGCCGGTGTCTACGGCGGCTACTTCGGCGCGGCCCAGGGCGTGCTGCTGATGGCGATCCTCGGCATCGGCGTCGACGACACCATGCAGCGGCACAACGCCACCAAGAACGTGCTGGCCGCGATCGTCAACGGCATCGCCGCGGTGGTCTTCATCGTCGCCGCGCACGTCGACTGGCGGGCAGCCGGGCTGATCGCCGCCGGGTCGATCATCGGTGGCCAGATCGGCGCGCACGTCGGTCGGCGGCTGCCGTCGGCGGTGCTGCGGGCGGTGATCGTGGTCGTCGGTGTCGTCGCACTGGTCTCGTTCTACGCCTGACCGACTGGCTCAGCCGTCGGCACAGGCCGTGAGGAAGCGCTCGATGCGGTCGAAGACCTCGCGCCGCACCGGCTCGCGGGAGAGCGTGAGGTCATGCATCGCGCCGGGCACCTGGCTGACCGTCACCCGCCGGCCGAGCAGGGGCGCCCGCCGACGGATCTGCTCGACGTCGAGGACGATGTCGGTGCGGAAGACGTCCGGGTCGGTCATCGACGTCGGGCGGCCGTGACGGTCCGAGCTGAGCACGAGGGTCGGTGTGGTCAGCTCGATGCCGTGGGTCAGCCGGTGGTGGGCGAGCCGGACGGCCCGGATCCAGCCGGCGTGCACCGGCCACGACTCCAGCGGCTTCCAGGCCAGGTCGAAGTCCCACTCGCCCTCGAAGTCGCGGTGCAGGCTGCGGCCGTAGAAGCCGCTGACGTTGCGGGGGATCACCCGGCGCGGCTGCAGGGCACCCAGTCGCTGGATGACCGGCATTGCGAGGCGGCGTACGACGGGAGTGCCGTGGACGTCCAGCCACGGGGCGTTGAGAACGATCGCCTGTGCGTCGACCCGGCTCTCGGCCGCCCACAGCGGCACCGTCAACCCGCCGGTTGAGTGTGCGCTGAGCACCAGGTGGTCGTGGCGCTCGCGGATCCGGCGCAGCGCCAGGTCGAGCTCCTCGTGGTAGACGCGCAGGTCCGCCGTGTAGTTGGGCGTCTGGTGCGGCAGCAGGGAGCGGCCGTACTTGCGCAGGTCGAGGGCGTAGAAGTCGTAGCCGCGCTCGACCCAGAAGTCGGCCGCGACCGTCTGGAAGAAGTAGTCACAGAAGCCGTGCACGTGCAGGACGGCCCGTCGGCTGGGCCGCGCCGCGGGCCGGTGCACGAGCGTGGCGACGGCTGGCCCCTCCTCGTCGGGAGCAAGGGGCAGGGTCTCGGCGACGTACGGCTCCCCCAGGACGTCCTCGCGGACGTCCTCGCCGGTCGTGCTCACTCCGGCGCCGGCGTCAGTGCTGGTAGGTGCCGTGCAGGATCGCGCGGCCGGCGGTCTTGAACGCGAGGTTGAAGCTGACCACGGCCGGGGACGCGTCGGAGTCCACGCCGAGGGAGTCCTCGGTGACCGCGTGCACGACGAAGAAGTAGCGGTGCACCTGGTCGCCTTGGGGCGGAGCGGCGCCCATGAAGGCGTGGGAACCACCGTCGTTGCGGCACATGAAGGCGTTGCCGGGCAGCGTGGCGCCCTCCGCTCCGGCGCCCGCGTCGAGGCTGGTGCAGTCGGCCGGCAGGTCGACCAGCACCCAGTGCCAGAAGCCGGAGGGCGTCGGCGCGTCCGGGTCGAAGCAGGTCACCGTGAAGCTCTTCGTGCCTTCGGGGGCGTCGGACCAGAACAGCTGGGGGGAGGTGTTGCCCGCCGAGGCGACCTGGTCGTCCTTCAGGGGCTTGCCATCGGTGACGTCGGCACTGGTCAGGGTGAACGACGGCACCTGCGGCAGCAGGTCGTAGGGGTTCGGGCTGACGGGACGGTCGAGGCTCATGGGTCTCACCGTAGTCCGGTGGGTGAACAGCCGCCACGGGGCCGGCGGCGGCTTCCGACAATGGTGCGGTGACCACGGACCCCGCGTTGCCGACGTACCCCGCCGGGCTCCGGCTCGCCGGCCGCAAGGTCGTGGTCGTGGGTGGCGGCAACGTGGCCCAGCGCCGGCTGCCGGCGCTGATCGCGGCCGGGGCGAGGGCCCACGTGGTCTCCCCGCACGTCACGCCGGCGATCGAGGGGCTGGTCGGCTCCGGTGAGGTCAGCTGGGCGCCGCGCGGCTTCGAGGCGGCGGACCTCGACGACGCCTGGTACGTCGTTGCCGCCACAGGTGACCCGGCGGTCAACGAGCAGGTCGGCCGGGCGGCCGAGGAGCGGCGCACGTTCTGCGTCCGCAGTGACGACGCGGACCGAGCCACGGCCTTGACACCGGCGGTCGGACGACACGCAGGGCTGGTCGTCGCAGTGCTGGGGGAGCGACCCGGGGATCGTGACCCGCGGCGCTCGGCGGGCGTGCGCGACGAGGTCGTGGAGGGCCTGCGCGAGGGCAGGCTCGCCGCCCGCCACCACCGTCGGCGCACTCCCGGGGTGGTGCTGGTCGGCGGGGGGCCCGGCGACCCGGAGCTGTTGTCGGTCGCGGCGCGCAAGGCGCTGATGGAGGCCGACGTCGTGGTCGCCGACCGGCTCGCCCCGCGTGAGGCGCTCGGCGACCTCCCGGCCGATGTCGAGCTGGTCGACGTCGCGAAGCTGCCACGGGGCCGGTCGGCGGCACAGGAGGAGATCAACCGGGTCATCGTCGAGCGGGCCCTGGCCGGCAAGCGGGTCGTGCGCTTCAAGGGCGGCGACAGCTTCGTCTTCGGGCGCGGCTATGAGGAGGTGCTCGCCTGTCGCGAGGCGGGGGTGCCGGTGACCGTGGTCCCCGGGCTCGCCAGCCCGATCGCGGTGCCCGGGCTCGCCGGCATCCCGGTGACCCATCGCGGCGTGGCGCACGCCTTCACCGTGGTCTCCGGCCACCTGCCACCGGGGCACCCGGACTCGCTGGTCGACTGGGACGCACTGGCCCGGCTGCGGGGCACGGTCGTGCTGATGATGGCCGTGCAGAACGCCGCCGCGATCGCGGCCACGCTGGTGACCGGCGGCCGCGCCCCGGGCACCCCGGTCGCGGTGGTCTGCGACGGCACCATGCCGACGCAGCGGACCGTGCTGTCCACGCTCGGCAAGCTCGGCGACGACATCGAGGCCGAGCAGGTGCGGGCGCCCGCGATCGTCGTGGTCGGCGAGGTCGTCGCGGTGGCCCATCCCGACCACTACTCGTGAGCAGGCTCGTCGAGGTCACCGACCCGGTCGACCCGCGGCTCGCCGACTACCGGGACCTTCGCGACGTGCAGCTTCGCCGCCACCTGGAGGTCGAGCACGGCCTCTTCCTCGCCGAGGGCGCGAAGGTGGTCCGACGGGCCGTCGAGGCCGGACACCCGGTGCGGTCCTTCCTGATGGCCCGCCGCTGGCTCGAGGGCCTCGCCGACGTGCTCGACCGCACCGAGGCGCCGTGCTTCGTGGTCAGCGAGGAGCTCGCCGAGCAGGTCACCGGCTTCCACGTGCACCGCGGCGCCCTCGCCTCGCTCGAGCGCCGGCCGCTGCCGAGCGTCGACGAGGTGCTGGCCGGTGCCCGCACTGTGCTGGTGCTCGAGGACGTCGTCGACCACACGAACGTCGGTGCGATGTTCCGCTCTGGCGCGGGACTGGGCGTGGACGCCGTGCTCCTGGCGCCGCGCTGCGCCGACCCGCTCTACCGCCGCTCGGTGAAGGTGTCGATGGGTGCGGTCTTCGCGCTGCCGTGGACCCGGCTGCCGGACTGGTCCGACGCCCTCCCCGGCCTGTCCCGACGGGGGTTCACCACCGTCGCGCTGACCCTGGCCGACCGCGCCCGGCCGATCGAGGACGCAGTCGCCGGCTGCGACCGGGTGGCCCTCGTCATGGGCGGTGAGGGCCACGGACTGTCGCCGCGGTGGACGGACGCGGCCGACCGACACGCGATGATCCCGATGTCCGCAGGCATCGACTCGCTCAACGTGGCCGCCGCCAGCGCGGTTGCCTGCTATGTCGTCCGCAACCGTCAGGCCACGCGGTAGTCCGCGAGGTCCTGCTCCTTCAGCTCCAGCCCGAGCCCCGGGCGGGAGCGGTCCGGTCGCAGCACCCCGCCGGGCTCGGGTGAGAGCACGCCGTCGAACGCCATCCCCTCGATGCGGACGTGGTCGTGGAAGTACTCCAGGTGGCGCAGGTGCCAGATCGCCGTCCCAACCTGGGCGCTGACCTGAGGCGCGCAGTGCAAGGACAGGTCGATCGAGCGGGCGTCGCAGAGAGCTGCGACGCGCAGCAGCCCGCTGATCCCGAGCGCCCGAGTGACGTCGGCCTGCAGGCAGTCGACCGCCCCGGCGTCGAGCATCTGCTGGAAGTAGGGCAGGTGGTAGCCGTACTCACCCGCCGTGATGTCCATCCCGGCGGGACCGCGGTCGCGCAGCAACCGCAACCCCGCGAGGTCGTCGGAGCTGACCGGCTCCTCGAGCCAGCGGACGCCGTGCTCGGCGAGCTTGTCGGCCCAGAAGAGCGCCTGCTTGCGGCTCCAGGCCCCGTTGGCGTCGGTGAAGAGCTCCACGTCGGATCCGATGGCCTTGCGCGCCCGGCGGACCCGGTGGTCGTCGACAGAGGGATCACGACCGACCTTCATCTTCACCCGGGGGATGCCGGCCTCGACCCAGTTGGTCAGCTGGTCGGTGAGCTGCCGGTCGTCGTAGGAGGTGAACCCGCCGCTCCCGTAGATCGGGGTGGTGTCGTGCACGGCGCCGGCGGCGACCGCCAGCGGCAGCTCGTTCAACCGCGCCGCGAGGTCCCACAGTGCGATGTCGACCGCCGAGATCGCCTCGGCGACCAGGCCGGGCTTCCCGAGGTTGCGGACCTGGTGCTGCATCTCGGCCCACCGGGCCACCGGCGTCAGCGCGTCCTTGCCCTGGACCACACCGGCGAGCTTTCCGGTGACCAGCTCCACGACGGAAGGGCCGGCGTAGGTGTAGCCGATGCCGGTCCTGCCGCCACCGTGGGCCTGGACCACGACGAGCGTCGTCGAGTCCCACTCCAGGGTGCCGTCGGACTCGGGGGCATCGGTGGGGATCGCGTACGCCGCCGCCTCCACCGTCTCGATGGTCACCTCGCCAGCTGCCCGACTGCTCACCCGGGACTCCCTTCGTGTATCGCCTCACGAGCCGTTTCCGCTCCGTGCCCTCGGGTACGGCGGCTAAACGACCTCACCACCCCACCAACCCACCGACAGGAGGCATGCTCCGCATGGAGACTGCAGACTTCATCCTCGAAAGGCTGACCGAGTGGGGGATCCACCGGATCTTCGGTTACCCCGGCGACGGGATCAACGCGTTCCTCGGCGCCCTCGACCGCGCCGACGGGAACCCGGAGCTGATCCAGCCGCGGCACGAGGAGATGGGCGCCTTCATGGCGACCGCCCACGCCAAGTTCACCGGTGAGATCGGCTGCTGCATGGCCACGTCGGGCGGCGGTGCCATCCACCTGCTCAACGGCCTCTACGACGCCAAGCTCGATCATCAGCCGGTGGTCGCGATCGTCGGCCAGCAGAAGCGGGTGTCCCTGGGCGCCGCCTTCCAGCAGGAGATCGACGCCAACACGCTCTTCAAGGACGTTGCGGCCGACTTCATCCAGGTCTGCATGGACCCCTCCCAGGCTCGGCACCTGGTCGACCGCGCCTGCAAGGTGGCCCTCACCAACCGCACCGTCGCAGTGATCATCGTGCCCGAGGACGTCGCCGAGTCGGAGGCGGTCACCTCGCCGCCGCGCGAGCACGGAGCCGTCTACTCCAGCGTCGGCTGGTCCCAGCCCCGGGTTCTGCCCAACGAGGAGGAGCTGCGCAGGGCGGCGGACGTCCTCAACGAGGGCAAGAAGGTCGCCATGCTGATCGGCCAGGGCGCCGCGAAGGCGGCCGACGAGGTGGTCGAGGTCGCCGAGCTGCTCGGCGCCGGGGTCGCCAAGGCATCGCTGGGCCGGGCCGTTCTGCCCGACGACCTGCCGTTCGTCACGGGCCCGATCGGGTTGCTCGGCTCGACGGCGAGCCAGCACATGATGATGAATGCAGACACCCTGCTGATGATCGGCACGAGCTTCCCCTACGCCGAGTGGCTGCCCAAGGAGGGGCAGTGCAAGGGCGTGGAGATCGACATCGACGGCAAGTACATCGGGATCCGCTACCCGATGGATGCCCACGTCGTCGGCGACTCCAAGGAGACCCTCAGGCAGCTGATCCCCAAGCTGAAGCGCAAGGAGGACCGCTCCTGGCGCAAGGACATCGAGGCGGAGGTCAAGGAGTGGTGGGAGATCCTCGAGGACCGGGCCCACGACAAGGCCGAGCCGATGAACCCGCAGCTGGTGGCGCACGAGCTCTCCAAGCGGCTGCCTGACAATGCGATCATCACCACCGACGCCGGGACGGCCGCCAACTGGTGGTCGCGGCACCTGCGGATGCGTCAGGGGATGCAGGCGTCCCTGGCCGGGAACCTCGCAACGATGGGGCCGGGCACGCCGTACGCCATCTCGGCCAAGCTCGCCTACCCCAACCGGCCGGTGATCGCGATGGTCGGCGACGGCGTCTTCCAGATGAACGGTCTCGCCGAGATGATCACGGTCAAGCGCTATCTGGACCGGCTGTCCGGGTCCCCGCTGATCTTCTGCGTCTTCAACAACCAGGATCTCAACCAGGTCACCTGGGAGCAGCGCGCGATGGCCGGCGATCCGAAGTTCGAGGGCTCGCAGCACATCCCGGACGCGCCGTACGCGGAGTGGGCGAAGCTCCTCGGGCTGACCGGCATCCGCTGCGACAACCCCAAGGACATCGGTGCCGCGTGGGACCAGGCGTTGGCCTCGGAGAAGCCGTGCGTGCTCGAGGTGGTCGTCAGCGACGAGGTGCCGCCGATCCCGCCGCACATCAAGAAGATGCAGATCAAGAAGGCCGCGAAGGCGATGAAGAAGGGTGATCCGGAGATGTTCGGCATCGTGGAGAAGGGCGCCAAGCAGAAGATGCACGAGTTCACCGAGTCGGCGAAGATGTCCCTGCGCGGAGGCAATGACTGATGGCTCCGAGGACGCTGACCGTCCCCGCACACCCGGACATCCGGTTCTCCACGGGGATGGTCGCCGCGGACACGATCAACGTGGCCGGGCTCGAGCGGCACCTGCGCCGCCACGTCAAGGGCGAGGTTCGCTTCGACAAGGCTTCGCTGGCGATGTATGCCTCCGACGCGTCGAACTTCAGACAGGTGCCGATCGGCGTCGTCATCCCGAAGACGCTCGACGACGTCGTCGCTACCACAGTGGCCTGCCACAAGTACGGCGCCCCCGTCCTGAGCAGGGGCGGGGGCACCAGCCTGTCGGGGGAGACCGTCAACGTCGCGGTGGTCATCGACTGCTCGAAGTACCTCACCGGGTCCGGGGAGGTCGACACGGAGCGGAAGACGGTCACCGCCGAGCCCGGCGTGATCAACGAGCAGCTCAACAAGTTGACCGGCCAGCACGGGCTGGTCTTCGGTCCGGACCCGTCGTCGCACTCGCGGTGCACCATCGGCGGCAACGTCGGCAACAACTCCTGCGGCATCCACTCCGTGCAGTCGAAGATCTACGGCCCCGGCCCGCGCACGTCTGACAACGTCGAGGCCCTGGAGGTCGTGACCTACGACGGCTCCCGCTTCTGGGTCGGCGTCGACGAGGAGAAGGATCTCGGGTCGATCATCGCGGCCGGCGGCCGCAAGGGTGAGATCTACGCGCAGCTGCGCGACCTGCGTGACAAGTACGCAGACGACATCAGGGCGGGATTCCAGCCGGTCGAGAGGCTCCCGCGACGGGTGTCCGGCTACAACCTCGACGAGCTGCTTCCCGAGCGCGGCTTCAACGTCGCCCGCGCACTGACCGGCACGGAAGGGACCTGCACGACGGTGCTGCAGGCCACCTTGAAGCTGACGCCGGCGTTGCTGGAGCGCACGACGGTGGTGGTGGAGTACCCCACGCTGGTCGACGCGACCAAGCACGTCACCGAGATCATGGAGTGGAAGCCGATCGGGCTGGAGGGCCTGGACTGGCAGCTGATCGAGGATCAGCAGGAACAGCAGATGCACACCGAGGGCCTGCACCAGCTGCCCAAGCTCGGCCCCGAGCACGCGTGGCTGCTGGTGCAGTTCGGGGCCGACAAGGCTGCGGAGTCCGAAGCGAGGGCGAAGGCGTTCGTCGAACACCTGCAGAAGGTTCTGGGGTACGAGCCCGACCGGATGGAGATCCTGAAGAGCAAGCAGGAGGGCGGCAGCAGCGAGAAGATCTGGGAGGTCCGCGAGGGCGGCCTCGGCAGCACCGCGTTCCCGCCCGGCGACATCGACCACTGGCCCGGCTGGGAGGACTCCGCGGTCCCCCCGGAGAAGCTCGGCCCCTACCTCTCCGACCTGCAGGACCTCTACTCCCGGTACGGCCTCAAGGGCGCGATGTACGGCCACTTCGGCGAGGGGTGCATCCACTCGCGGATCAGCTTCGACCTGCGGCGTCCCGCCGGGATCAAGGACTCCCGCGCGTTCCTCGAGGAGGCCGCCGACCTGGTCACGTCGTACGACGGGACCCTGTCCGGCGAGCACGGTGACGGCCAGCAGCGCGCCGAGCTGCTCGAGCGCCAGTACGGACC
>JAICXL010000070.1 GCA_025980475.1 Nocardioidaceae bacterium
AAGTCGCCAACCGCCTCGTCGGCATCCTCCACGGCTGCCTGAAGACCCACACCCCCTACGACGAACACACCGCCTGGAGCCACCACATCACCAGCGCCGCTTGACTCCGAAAAACCTGGGATGTCTGCCGCTGGGCGTGCGGGACGCGCGCTAGTCCGCTGTTCGCGTCATGCCCCTGCATCGAGTACTACCGAACTCATCCCTCAGTGAGGCTCCTCAGGAATGCGGCATGGTCGATGAGCTCCCTTCGGCGGTCGTCGATTCTTCGCCGGTCCCGGCGCGTTGCTCGCCTGAACTGCAAATCCATCACCGCTGTCGCCTGAATCGGGTCTAGCCCGAACCGGTTCTGGAGGGCAGCCGACGCCGCGTCGGGATCTTCCGCTTGCAAGATGATGTCGAGGATCTCGTGGGGCTCCCCGACCGCGCGAGCCACGCCGTCGTAGATGTGAAGCTGCTCTTCCGTCTGTCGGATCTCGTCAGCAAGTGGCAGTTCGTTGTTGCGCGACGGCATGTGCTCAGCCTTTCAGAGTTGTCCCAGCAACGCACTCATCCGCTGGGCGTGCGGGACGCAGGCAAGTCCGAGAATGATGCGCGCCGCATGACCAGCCACGTACCATCAGCCCATGTCTGCGAGGTCGCTGGTCCTAGGCTTCCTGCTGCTCGCCGGTGCCCTGCCGGTCGTCGATTTTGGCGTCGGGGCACCAGAGATCGCGATCTGGCTCGGGTTGGTCCTCGCGTGGATCTTCGCCTGGGTTCGCAGCCGTGTCTGTGAGGTGAGATAGCGGCCGGCGAACGCACGCTAGTCCGAAAATGAATGGTGAGTGGGCAGGCGACAGCCTCCGGCGAAGCCGGACGAGGGGTTTCCCGCGGGTTCAGGCGACGGGTTCGAGGGTGACCTTGTAGCCAAGGGCTTCGAGCTGGCGGATGTGGTTGCGCTTCTTGGTGTTGGTGTTGGTGTGGACGTTGTAGAACCCGGCGCCGAGGTCGACGTAGTGGGCCTCGGGGACGGAGAGCAGCTGCCAGATGATCCGCCTCGGCGAAAGGGACCAGCTCGGCCTCGATGCGTGCGTCGAGCTCGGCGACATCGGCGCTGACCGCGTCGATGCGGGTGAGCATCTTGGCCAACAAGAACGCGTGGTGGTCGCTGAACCAGCCGGTGAAGGCCTCCTCCAGATCGGTGATCTTGCCCCGCATGCGGCCCCGCGCGTACTGGGCCAGCACCTTGGGGTCCCGCTGCCCCGAGATCAGCGCGCCCAGCATGTCGCGCCCGGAGACCCCGAAGATGTCCGAGGCGACCACGCTGAGCTTGATCTGGGCGTCCTCGAGCAGCTTCTCGACCCGTTGCTTCTCCGCGGTCCGCACCGCGACCTGGTCCCACCGGTAGCGGGTCAGGTCGCGCAGCACCCGGATCTGCACCGGGGGCACGAAGCTGGGCCGCAGCATCTGCCGCTCGGCGACCTTGCACAACCACACCGCGTCCAACCGGTCGGTCTTCGGCCGTCCCGGCAGGTGCTTGACGTCCTTGGCGTTGACCAGCCAGGTCTCGAACCCGGCGGCCTCGAGCAGGTAGAACGGCGGCTTCCAATAGTCGCTGGTCGCCTCCATCACCACCCGGGTGACCGCCAGCTCGCGGAGCCTGTCGACCATCCGTAGCAACGACCGGGTCATCGTCCGGTAGGTGATGACTTCCTGGACGCGCTTGCTCTTCGCCGGCCCACCGGGCACCCGGACACAACAGACCAGCTCGGCCTTGCCGATGTCGCGGCAATCCCCTGAAACCGTAGAGACCTGATTTTGTCGTTTTCCTTCTCCGGACCGGTCCTCCGTTGAGCGCTGAACGGTGGCGTCCGCAGCCGGGGTCAAGGCTGGCCGTAGGCCTCCCGGAGGGCGTGGCCTTGAGGCCGGCGAGGACGACGCCATCATCGAGTGCGCGAAGGAGCGAGATGCTCATGCTGCCTCCGGTGGGTCGTGTTCGGCGGCCAGGGCCAGCTCGTAAGCGATCGGGGGCAACATGCCCAGCGCGGAGTGCCGGCGGATGGTGTTGTACTCCTCGATCCAGACCGGGATCCGGGCCCGCGCCTGGGCCTTGGTCGCGAAGTGCTCCAACCGCAGCAGCTCGAACTCCACCGTGGAGTGCCAGCTCTCGATGACCGCGTTGTCCAGCGCCGATCCGGGTTCACCCATCGACTGGCGCACCTCGCAGCGAAGGCATGCGCGGCGGTAGCTGTTCGCGGTGTACTCACTGCCCTGGTCGCTGTGGAAGATCACCCCGGCCACCGTCTGCTTCCGCCGCGGATCGCGACCGCCATGCTCAACGCGGCGTAGGCCAGCTCGGCGTCGTGGTGCTCATCGACGCCGAACCCAACGATCCGGCGTGAGCCCATGTCCAGCACCGAGTCCAGATAGAGCTTGCCCTCATCGGTGGGGATCTCGGTGCCGTCTCCGTACCACTTCCGGTTCGGCTGCTCGGCGGCGAAGTGGCGCTTGATCAGGTCTGGTGCCCGCCACCGGCCCCGGCCCTGCCGGGTGGTGGACTTCCGCCGCCGCTTGCGCCGGGCCACCAGACCCAGCTGGGCCATCAGCTTGGCCACGGTGTTCTCGCTGACCCGCCAACCATCATCGTGCAGGTCCGCGGTGATCCGCGGCGACCCGTAGGTGCCGCGATGGGCGGCGAACAACCTGGCGATCTCCACCTTCAGCCGCTCCCGGCGGGCGTGCGCCGCCGACGGGTCACCATGGCGCCACTTGTAGAACCATGCCTGAGAGACCCCCAGCGCGCGGCAGGAGGTCGCATACGGAACCCGGTGTTCTGCCCTCTGGGCGGTGATGAACGCTGCCACCGCTACCGGCCCATCGCCTCGTCCACCCAGAGGGCCACCGAGCGCTTGAGGACCTCACGCTGCATCCGCAGCTCGGTGACCTCTCTACGCAGCCGCGCCAGCTCTGCCCGCTCGGTCTCGCTCAACGGCTCCTCACCACCGTCGCGCTCCCGACGCGCCTTGGCGATCCAGTTGCCCAGCGTGCCGTCGTTGATCCCCAGCTCCCGAGCGACCTGCGCGATCGGCTTGCCGGTCTCCAACACCAACTGCACCGCGCCGTTCTTGAAGTCCTCGTCGAACTTCCGATACCTGCCCATCGCCTATCTCCTCAAAAGCGATGTCTCCACGCCACGAGGGGAAGCCCAGTCGCATGGAGGGCGGAGTGGTCAGCCTGAGCCGACCAGGATCGGGGTGGGATTCGGGGCGGCGGTGCCGATGTGGGTGGTGGAGCCGAGCTGGCCGGCGTCGTTGATGCCCCAGCACCAGGCGGTGCCGTCGGCGGCGAGTCCGCAGCTGGCTCCCGACCCTGCGGTGGGCTGTGACCACGTGGTGGCGGTGCCCAGCTGGGTCGGCGTCGTGGTCGGGCCCGGGATGGCCGCGGCGCCGGTCTCGCCGAAGGCATTGTCGCCCCAGCACCACGTCGTGCCGCCGGTTTTCACCGCGCACGTGTGATTCACCCCGGCGGCCAGCCCGGCCCAGTCGGTGTCGACACCGACCTGATGCGGGTCAGGGTTCGGGGTCTCGGAGCCGACGTTGGTCGCATCGCCCAGTTGTCCGTCGGTGTTCCGGCCCCAGCACCACAGGGTGCCGTGGGTGCGCGTGGCACAGGTGTAGCGGTCCCCGGCGGCGACCGTGGCCCAGGAGCCGTTGACCTGTTGCGGGGCCGGCTGGACCGTGGGGGTGCCCGCGTCGGGGGCGACCCCCAGCTGGCCGAAGTCGTTGGCCCCCCAGCACCACAGGGTCTGGTCGATCTTCACCGCACAGGTGTGCCAGCCACCGGCACTGACCTGGACCCAGTCAGCGTCCGTGCCGACCTGGACCGGCTCGGGACTGGAGTCAGGGTCAGAACCTAGCTGTCCGTCGCTGTTCGAGCCCCAGCACCACAACGTGGCGTCGGTCCTCACCCCACAGGTGTGCCATCGACCGGCCGAGAGCTGAGCCCAGTCGGTGGCGGTGCCGACCTGGCTGGGCTTCGGGTTGGGGTTGTTGGTGCCGATGTTGCTGCTGGTCCCGAGCTCGCCGAACTCATTCGACCCCCAGCACCACGCCGTGCCGTTGCTTCGGATCCCACAGGTGTGGAAGTCTCCGGCCGCGAGTGACACCCAGTCGCTGTCGCTGCCCAGCTGGGTCGGCGTCTTGTTCGGGTCCTTGCTGCCCAGGTTGCTGGTGGAGCCGGACTGCCCGAAGTCGTCTGCCCCCCAGCACCAGACGGTGTGGTCGCTCTGGAGGCCGCACCCCTGGAACGCACCCACCGACACGCTCGTCCACGCGGTGACGGGCAACGGCAGGGTGACGCTGGCACTGCGCCCCACCGCGTCGGTGAACCGGACAGCCAACGCGTCGACCCCGACGTCCGTCGGCCCGGGCTTGCCGCTCAGAGCGCCCGTGCTGGTACGCAGGTGCAGCCAACCTGGCGGTGAGTAGCCCGGCTGCCAGGACCAGGACCCGGTTCGCCCGCCCGCGGTGCGCAGCACCTGGAAGTAGGCGACCCCGACGTTGGCGCGGGGCACCGTTGAGGTGGCGATCGTGGGAGCGGGGACCGGCAGGACCTCGACCGTCACCACCCGGCTGGTGCCCCGTGCCAGACCTTGTCCGCGAGGCTTGACCACCCGAAGCCTCGCAGTGCCCACCCCGGAGAGTCGTACCCACACCGAGTAGCGCGACCGACGGTTCAGCCGGGTCGGCGTCAGCGTGTGCCAGCGTCCGGTGGCGTAGCGCTGGACGCGGACCCGGCGCCCCCTGGCTCGTGGGGACACCCGGCCATGCAGGCGCACCGTATGACGGGAGGTCACTGCCGAGGAGGACGCAGACGCCGAGACCGCATACCGGCTCACTGCTGACGCCGGGATGACCGGGAACAGCGCCGCCGACGCCAACACCGCCGCCAGCGCAGCCCATCGCGTCGCGCGCACACCGCCCCCGCTTCACCGCTCACCGAACAACCGCTTGCCTTCAGCAAGCAGCATGCCAGCGCAAACCCCCGACAGGGGGAGAAACCACGCTTTCCACCGCGGCCGACCGGCCGCACACCCGGCACCGCTGAGCGGGGGCACGTCCGCCAAGAAGCCATGCTGGATCTGCCGCCCAGAGGGCATGGCGTCGGAGTTCGCCGCGCCGCATGAAGGGCCGCTACGCGTGGCCCAGACCCTGGCGTACCGCCAGAGCCCACGGGCCTGGAGCCGCGTACCCCTGGATCCGGCAGGCCCTGCTCGGCGACCCGGGGCCCGACAGCCCGCTCGACCTGCCCCACGGGGACGACACCTCCCCGCCCGGCGTCGTGCCCAACGACGCCGGCGCGCGGCCGGCCCTGGAGGAGGTGCTCGAGCTGCGCCGCTCCCGGATGGTGTCGATGCGCCGCGTCGTGGACGACCTCACCGACGATCAGCTCGCAGGGCACACCACCGTGCTGGAAGCGCCGGGCTACCCGCCACCACGCGCGTTCCCCGTGGCCACCGAATGAGTGACCGGTCGGACCCGGGGTCGGTCATCGACCGTGACCGCGACGCAGGATCAGGGGAAGAAAGGCGATCAGTGCGACCGCTTGGGTGATGGCGACGAACAGGATCGTCGCCTCGACCGATGCCTGGTAGAGGGCGCCGATGGCGGCGGACCCGGCGAGCCAGGCCAGCCCGTAGACGGCGGTGAACACCCCGTATCCGGTGCCTCGGCGTCCAGACGGGACCAGATCGGCGACCGCGGCCTTCATCGTCGACTCGTGCACTCCCATCGCAGCACCCCACACGACGGCTCCCACCCAGATCAGCACCGCGTCCGTGGAGAACGACAGCGCAGGAACCAGCCCCGCCAGGATCGGCACCACGACCAGTCCTCGCAGCCCGAAACGGTCATAGACCCAGCCGGAGGCCAACGCAGCCACCGCGTCGACGCCCATCGCGAGGGCGTAGACGATCGGGATCTGGTAGTCGGGGACGACGTGTCGGACCTGCAGGTGGTAGCCCAGCACCGCGAAGGTCGCGAACCCCAACATGGTCAGAGCGGTGAAGGCGCTGTATCCCCAGAATCCGGCCGAGAACCGCCACAACGAACCCCGGCCCTCCAACGTGGCCGTGCCCGCAGGGCGATCGTCGGCGCGCTCAACTGGGTGCTCCGCCGTTTGCGCGGCTCGTTGCTGGGCTGGCTGCTCGTAGGCCTCCGGATGCGGGGCCGCGCGGCGCAACCAGCCCAGCACCACCAGGGCCACCGCGCCCGGGAGGGCCAGGACGGCGAAACCGAGCCGATAGCCAGACACGGCGACCATCGCGGCCACCACCAGTGGCCCGACTACGGCGCCGGTCTGGTCGAGCGCCTCCTGGATGGCGAACGCCCGGCCTCGGCCCAAGGTGCTGCTGGCCGCGGCCATCATGGTGCCCTTGGCCGGACTGCGCACCGCCTTGCCGAAGCGTTCACCGATCACCAGCACCGCGGCCTGCCACAGCATCTGACTGGCTGCCAGCAGCGGCACCGCGACGATGGTGATCCCGTACCCGGCGATGGTGATCGGCCACGGCCGGCGGGTCCGGTCGGTCAGGGGCCCCGAGACCAGCCGCAACACGAGGGCGACCGCCTCACCGGCACCAGCGATCACACCGACCAGCGCGGCGCTGGCACCCAGGGTGGCCAGGTACGGTCCCACCACCGATCGAGCACCCTCGTAGACGAAGTCGCCCAGACCCGCGATCACCCCGAACCCGAGCACGAACCGCATCGGACCCAGCCGGTTGCCCGACTGCGAAGCGGGTGGCGAAGTTCCCGGGGCGAGCTGGTCCATCTGCCCAGTCTCACACCACCGATCGGTCGCCGGCGCCGCCCACTTCCCAGCACGGCGGCATCGGTGAGACCAATGCTCCGTTGACGGGTTCCGCGACTGGTCGGTGCATATCCTGCTCGCACGATGACCAGGAGTGACTGGGGCGTGGCCACGCCCCACCGGATCGCCAGCGACGCGGCCGCGGACGTGCTCGCCGCCGGCGGCAACGCGGTCGACGCCGCAGTGGCGGCCGCCATCGTGCTCGCTGTCGTCTACCCCAACCAGTGCTCGGTCGGCGGCGACGTCGTCGCACTGGTCGGCACACCTGGCGCAGTCGTGGCGGTCGACGGCAGTGGCCGCTCACCTCGCGCGGCCCGACTCGAGGGTCTGTCGGAGATGCCCGTCTACGGCCCGCAGACCGTCACCGTGCCAGGAGCACCGGCGGCCTGGTTCGAGCTGGCGGAGCGATGGGGCTCGCGGCCGCTGGGGGAGGCCCTGAGGGTGGCCGCCGACCTGGCGGCGGACGGTGTTCAGGTCGCTGCCGGCTTGGCGCGGGCGATCGGTCGCGAGTCGGACCGGCTGCGAGCCGACCCCGGGCTGCGCGAGGTCTTCCTGCCCGGCGGTGAGCTGCTGGCAGAAGGCGACGTCCTCGCCCAGCCGCGGCTCGCCAGGACGCTGCAGGCTCTGGCCGACTCGGGCGTGGACGCCTTCTACCTCGACGCCGCGCAGGGCATCGTCGCAACGTTGGGTGAGCAAGGCTCGGCGATGGCCCTGGCTGACTTCACCGAGCACCGCACCTGGAGCGGTGAGCCGATCTCGACCCGCTACGCCGGCGCCGAGTACCTGACCGCGCCTCCGGGGTGCCAGGGCGCGTTCTTCCTCGAGAGCCTGGCTGCACTGGACCTCCTCCGGACCCGGCTGGGCCGCGAGCTCGAGCCGATCGGCGCCGACGCAGCACTGGTCGCGTTGGTGGCCGAAGCCACCGCCCGAGACCGGGACGTGATGCTCGGTGACCGGGAGGGTACGACGGTCGACCTGGACCTCCTGCTCGTCACCCGCGCCCAGCAGATCGCTCGCGACGCTGCGACCGGCCGGTCGACCCACGCACCACCGGCCTCCAAGCCGTCCGGTGACACGGTCGCGGTCGTGGCCGCGGACGCGGAGGGCAACTGGGTCTCGCTGATGCAGAGCACCTACTTCGCCTTCGGCTCGGGCATTCTCGACCCCGGGTCGGGCGTCGTGCTGCACAACCGCGGCGCCGCCTTCGACCTGCAGCCTGGCTCCCCCAACCGGTTCGTCGGCGGCAAGCGCCCCGCGCACACGCTGATGCCCTTGCTCGTGCGCGAGCACGGTGAGCTGGTCGGAGCGCACGGCACGATGGGCGGCCGGGCGCAGCCGCAGGTCCACAGCCAGCTCGCCCTGCACCTCACCGGCGGCGCCCCGCCAGAGGTCGCCGTACGGCTGCCTCGCTGGGTACTCGAGCCACGCAGGGCCGGCAGTGATCCAGCGGCCCGGACGAGCGTCGCCGTCGAGGAGGACGTGCCCGCGCAGGCGCAACGGCAGCTGGAGCGACATTTCGCACTGACGCGGCTGCCAGCGCTCGACGACGAGGTCGGGCACGCCCAGGTGGTTCGCCGCACCGGGGCCGGGACCGAGGCCGCGTCCGACCCACGGGCCGACGGCGCGGCCCGCACCGGCTGATCAGGCTCGTCACCAGGCCTTGTCACCGCCGAGCGGAGACAGCCAGTCCCCGAGCGGCGCCGAGACCTACCAGTAGTGGCTTCGCGGGCCGATGGCGCGGCCCATCGAGCCGAGCAGCCAAAGGATGGCGCCGATGACGATCAAGATGATGCCGATCGTCCAGAGGATGGAGATGGAGAACACAAACCCGAGAATGAGCAGGACGACACCAAGGATGATCATGACCGCTCCTATCGCAAGCTGCCCATGGCCGGGCAAAGAACTTGATGGCGAGAGCATTCCCCGGCGCGTGCTCCTCAAACAGCGCAGACGTCCGCAAGAAGAGGGCGTCGGCTACCTGCCCCCGCTCCGCTCCCGCGACCCCGGGCCGAGCAGCCGGCGCCACCAGGAACGCCCGGCAGGCCTCGGTGGTCGGCACGCCCGTTCCCACTCCGCCTTGGTCAGCAGCTTGCCGGCCTTCCACTGTCTCGCCACGCATTCGGTGTGTGCGTGGCGGCGCCGCTGACGGTCGCCCTCCGGATACAGCAGCGTGTTGGGATTCATCGCCAACAACAAGCCGTGACAGAACGGACACGTGTAGGTCTTCGCCCCCGCGCCTTGTGCCGGGCGCGTCTCCCACCAGCGCACTGCATCCGCCATTGAGCAAGGCTACGGCCGTTGTCCGCGCACCCGCCAGCGCCCTTCGACGGGCCCCCGAGAGCCGACAGTCGCGGCGGCACGGGCCTTCCTGCCAGACTTGCGCCCGTGCCGTCATCACAGGAACAGGTCGAGGCCCTGCTGGCCCGCATCGACGAGGTCGACCAGCACACCAACGCGATCAGCGACCTCGACCCGACAGCGCTCGAGCAGGCCCGCGAGCTCGACGAGGAGGCGCGCGCCGGCCGGACCCGTGGCCCGTTGCACGGGCGTCCCGTCCTGGTCAAGGACAACATCGACACCGCCGGGCTGGCGACCACCGCCGGCTCGCTCGCGCTTGCCGACAACCCACCCCGCAGCGACGCTGACCTGGTGACGCGGCTCCGTGAGGCCGGGATGGTCGTGCTCGGCAAGACCAACCTCAGCGAGTGGGCCAACATCCGCGACAGCGGCTCGACGTCGGGCTGGAGCGCCTACGGCGGGCTGACCCGCAACCCCTATGCCCTCAACAGGTCTGCGTGCGGCTCGAGCTCGGGCAGTGGCGCCGCCGTCGCAGCCAGGCTGGCGCCCTTCGCCATCGGCACCGAGACCGACGGGTCGATCACGATGCCGGCGGCCTTCAACGGCTGCGTGGGCATCAAGCCGACGGTCGGGACAGTGAGCACCCGAGGCGTCGTACCGATCGCTCCCTCGCAGGACTCCCCCGGCCCGATGGCGCTGACCGTCGCCGACGCCGCGGCGCTGCTGACCGTCCTCGCCGCAGACGACACCGACTACGCCGCCCACGCGGTGCCAGGGCGCCTCGCAGGCAAGCGGATCGGCGTGCCCCGCAAGGCGTGGGGCTACAGCGCGGTCGCCGACGCGGCCACCGAGCGGGCGCTCTCCCTGCTCTCAGCCGAGGGGGCAGAGGTCGTCGACGCCACGGACATCGAGGCGATGGCGTCCTACGACGGCGAGTCTGAGCTGGTCGTGCTGCTCAGCGAGCTCGGGCCGGCGCTGGCCGACTACCTCCGGACCCGGCCGGGCGCGCCGCAGACGCTGGCCGAGGTCGTCGCGTTCAACCGGCAGCACTCCGACGTGGAGCTGGAGTGGTTCGGCCAGGACCTCTTCGAGATGGCGCTGGGCCTGCCCGGACTCGGCTCCAAGGAGTACGACGCAGCGCGCGCCGCCTGTCTGGCCGCAGGGCGCGACGGCATCGACCAGACGCTGCACGAGCACCGGCTGGACGCCCTGCTGGCACCGGCATCCGCGCCCGCGATCCCGATCGACCTGGCAAACGCCGAGCACCACTGGGGTGGCTGCACCGAGACCAGTGCCATGGCCGGCTACCCGATCATGACCGTCCCGACGGGATTGGTGCACGGGCTGCCGGTCGCGCTGTGCCTGTGGGGCACCGGCGGCAGCGAGGCGACGCTGCTCGAGATCGCCGCGGGCTACGAGGCTGCGCGGGACGCCGACACCGGTCCGCTCCCGGAGCCGACCTTCCCGGCGTTCGTGTAGCGCGGGTCAGAGCCCGCGGGCCCGCAGCTGCCTGGCGAGCAGGTCGTTGCCGAGCACCAGCCCCTGCCGCACCAGTGGAGTGATCGACTCCTCGCCCGCGACAGCAGTCGACACGGCCAGGAACTCCCGGTCACCCACCGCCGCGGGGAACATCTCCGCGACCAGGGACATGCCGCTCAGCATGCCGCCGCCGAGATCCCGCATCACCGACAGGTAGCGCTGGGCGAAGGGGCGGAGCAGGTCCGCCTGCCCGGGTCGCCAGAACGACCGCGTCAACAGCTTGCGCGCCTTGGTGCGGGCGATCTTGCGGTCCACCATCAACGGCTGCCAGACCTCCTCCTTGGCATCGGGTTCCGCGCAGGCAGCACGGACGGCCAGCGCCCACACGGAGGCGTCGGGGTCCGGGTCCCGGTCTCGGGCAGCGACCACCTCGTCGGCGTCGTACTCCCCGAGCTCGGCGCGGCGGGCGAGCACCCGCCAGCAGAGCTCCATGTCCTCTGCCGCCGGGCCGGCCAGCCTGTCGAAGTGCTCGGCGGTCGTCGCGCACACCGCCAGGGTGCGCAGCGCCGGCAGCGGCACCTGGTCGACGATTGCCAGCGCGGCGACGGCCAGCCGCTCCTGCTGCTCGGCCACCCGCGCGGGGGCGGTCCACAGCTCCGCGGCGACGACGGCGACGTCGAGGAACAGCTCGGCCAGCACGTCGCTGCGCTCGGAGACGAGGGCCGAGACGATGCAGTCCACCAGCTCGGGGCCGGTCGACCCGTCCCGCGCCATCTCGTCCCACGCGGCCATCACCGCGCGGGCGCGCGAGGAGCCGTCCGGAAGCCGATCGGGGTGCGCGCGCAGCCACTCCCGGCTGGCCTCGTCCGTCCGGGTCGCCGCGTAGGTGAGGTCCCCGGCGTTGAGCAGGTGGACGGCGCCCGCGGGCAGGTCCACCGCGGTCTCGGGCCCGTCCGTCCGCACCCGGGTGGTCGCGACCGGCTCGCCCGCGGTGGTGAACGACGCGATGTCGAACCTGTGCGGGCACGGAGCAGCGCCGTCCGGTCCGGTCACCCTCACGGTGTCGCCCAGCAGCGTGATCATGTCGGTGCCGGGACGGTCCAGCCAGTCACGGGTCCAGCCGGTGAGGTCCTCCCCCGCTGTGCGACCCACGGCATCCATCAGGTCGGCGAGCGCAGTGTTGCCCCAGGCGTGGTCCCGGAAGTAGTCACCCAACCCCTCGACGAAGGCCGGCTCGCCGACGCGGGCGACCAGCTGCTTCAGCGCCGCCATGCCCTTGCCGTAAGTGATCATGTCGAACCGCGCCATCGCCGCCGCGACGTCGCCGACCTCGGCCCGGATCGGGTGGCTGGCCGGTGACATGTCCTCGAGGTAGGCGCGCCGGGTGTCGACGAAGAGCTCGCTGGTCCAGGCATGTGGGAACTGCGGCATGGCCGCCTGCGCCCAGGTGCCGGCCCAGGTGGCGAACGCCTCGTTGAGCCAGACGTCGTCCCACCAGCGCATCGTGACCAGGTCGCCGAACCACATGTGCGCCATCTCGTGCAGCACCACGTAGCCCAGATAGGTGCGCTCTGCCTCGCTCGGCTCGGTGCGGCTGAGCAGGTCGTCGGTGTGCGTGACCGAGCCCCAGTTCTCCATCGCCCCGGACATGTCGGGCACGAACGCCTGGTCGTAGCGACGCTGGGGGAACGGCATCGCGCACTTCTCGCCGAACCAGGCCAGGCCGTGCGCGGTGGTGTCCAGGATCTCCCGGGCGTCGCGCTCGAGAACCGGCACGAGCGACTGCCGGCAGTAGAGGCCGAGGTCGTAGCCGCCGCGCTCCTCACGGATCTCGTGGAACGGTCCGGCGTTGACCACAGTGACGTACGGCGACAGCCGCGGCGTGTCCTCGAAGGCCCAGCGCCGGCCGCCCGGGCAGTCCTGGACCGTCTCGGGCCCGGTGTTGGCCAGCACCGTCCACTCTGCGGGGGCAGTGACGGTGAACGCGTGCACGGCCTTGAGGTCGGGCTGGTCGAAGCAGGCCCAGACGCGTCGTGCGTCATCGGGCTCGAAGCTCGTCCAGACGTAGACCCGCTGGTCGGTGGGGTCCACGACCCGGAGGATGCCTGCCGAGCTCGACGTGTCGGACTGGCGCGCGGAGACGACCAGGAGGTTCTCCCGGCAGAGCCCGGGCAGCGGCAGCCGGCCGCACGCCGCGGTCGCCGGGTCGATCTCCACGCCGTTGAGCGAGGCGCTCACGACCTCGGCGGCACAGTCCACGAAGGTGCCGGCACCGGGCTCGGAGCAGCGGAACCGCACGGTCGCGGTGGACGCGATGGTGTCGCCGTCGAGGAGCCGGGTCATGTCCAGGTCGATCTCGTAGCGGTCCACCTCGAGCAGCGCGGCGCGCGCCACTGCCTCCTCGTGGGTCAGGCTGGCGATGTGGTCAGTCATGGACGCACCCTAGAGTCCCGGCAGGTCAGTTGCGACCGCTGGGGCGCGTCAGTCCTCGTCAGCCTCAGCCTCGCCGTGCGTGCCCGGCCGGGGGGCCCACGGCTTCTCCCTCGCGGGCCGCACCACGATCAGCCGGTCACCACGGGCCAGCCGCGTGACGGTCGGCTCGAAGTAGCGGTAGACCTTCTCGTCGCGGACCACCGCGATCACCTGGTCGGGCAGCGACTGCGGGGCCTTGCCGACCTCAGGGACCAGCAATTCCCGCTCCGCGACCTCGAGGCCCTCGCCGTAGGTCAGCAGGTCCTCGAGCACGCTGCCCAGCAACGGCGAGACCGACGACAGCCCTAGCAGGCGGCCGACCGCGTCGGAGGAGGTGATCACCGAGTCTGCGCCGCTCTGCCGGACCAGCGGCACGTTGTCCTTCTCGCGGACCGCGGCGACGATGTAGGCGGCCGGGTTGAGCTGGCGCACGGTCAGGGTCGCCAGGACGGTGGTGTCGTCGCGGGCCGCGGTGATGATCACCTGCCGGGCGCCCTCGACGCCGGCCCGCCGGAGCACCTCGCGGCGGGTCGCGTCGCCGGTCACCACGGCGATACCGTCGGTCCGGGCCTCCCCCTGGGCGCCGGGGTTCGGGTCCACGACGATGATCTCGTCGCGCTCCACGCCGTTGTTGACGAGCGTGTCCACGGCGCTGCGGCCCTTGGTGCCGTAGCCGATGACGACGACGTGCTGGTTCATCTTCCTCCTCCAGCGGGCGACGCGGGACATCTCCCGGCCACGGGCAGCGAGCACTTCCAGGGTGGTGCCGATCAGCAGGACCACGAACGCCACGCGCAGGGGCGTGATGATGAACGCGTTGATCAGCCGGGAGTGCGCGGCGATCGGGGTGATGTCGCCGTACCCGGTGGTGCTGAGGGTGACGGTCGCGTAGTAGATCGAGTCGACCAGCGACAGCCCGCCGTGCGGGTGAGCAGCGTCGCGGTATCCGTGGCGGTCGAAGTAGACCAGCAGGACGGTGAAGACCAGCAGCCCGACGGCCAGCGCGAGCCGCCGGCCGAGCTCCCACCACGGCGACCGCGCCACCGCGGGGAGGGTGAGGTCACCCGTTGGGCGGTGCTCGTTCGACGATCCGATCAGGTCCGACATGGGTCAGCCGGTCACGTCGCCGGGGGGCTGCTCGTCAGACACCGCGCAAGCATGGCACGCAGCGGCCGCGCCAGGTGCCAGCAGGCCTGCTCAGGGACGGTGCAGCGGGATCACGTCGGCGAGTCGCGTCTGTGCTCGGTGCTCGACGGTGACCCGCCGGTCGGGCCACTGGCGCAGCACGACCCAGTCGCCGGGACCGGGCAGGCACGAGCGGTCGCGGGCGATGCGGCAGAGCATGCCACCGCCGAAGCTGGCCCGGACCTCTCCGCCGTCGGTCAGGACGACGGCGACCCCGGTCTCGACCGAGAGCACGCAGCCGAGCCACGCGCGTCTCGGGACACCGGACATCACGGGCTCAGCCGTCATCGCCGGTCCCTTCCGTGGGCATCACACCGGCAATGTACGTCGTGGCGGCCGCGGTGTGCACCGGATTATCGGCCGACGAGCCGGGCCAGAGCTGCTCGCAGACAGCGTTGAGCGCGGCGCCGATCAGCACCGCGATCGAGAGGATGTAGAGCCACAGCAGGACGGCGATCGGGGTGGCCAGCGGACCGTAGATCGAGGTCGAGCCCTTCGCCGTGCCGACCAGGACGGCGCGCAGCACCGCCGAGCCGAAGATCCAGCAGAACATCGTGAACACGGCGCCGGGGAGGTGCACGCGCCAGCCGGTACGCACCGGCACCGACACGTGGTAGAGCGTGGCGAGGAAGCAGACGCAGAGCACCACCACGGTGGGCCAGTAGAGCGTCTCGAGGAAGGCCAGCCGGTCCGGCAGCGCCCTGCCGACCAGCGTCGGACCGGCGACGACCAGCGGGATCGTGACCACGCCGGTGACCATGCCGAGCACATAGAGCAGGAAGGACAGCACGCGGGTGCGCACGATGCCGCGAAGGCCGCCGTGGCCGTAGATGATCGTGATCGTGTCGACGAAGACGTTGAGGGCCCGCGAGCCCGACCACAGGGCCAGCACGAACCCGATCGAGACCACGTCGTAGCGACCCCCGCGGAGCACCTGGTCGAGCGTGGGCCTGATGATCGAGTCGACCGCTCCCGGCGTGAGCGCCCGGCCGGCCAGGTCGAGCACGGTCGTCTTGACCTCGGCCACCTGCGTGTTGCTGAACTGCGCGAAGACGTAGCCGATCGAGCCGGCGAGCGCGAAGATCAACGGCGGCAGGGAGAGGACGGCGAAGAAGGCCGCCTCGGCCGCCAGGCCGGTCACCCGGTTGCGCATGCAGGTCCCGACGGTCTGCACGAC
>JAICXL010000035.1 GCA_025980475.1 Nocardioidaceae bacterium
ACGGGCACCCGCAGGGCGAAGCCGTCGAGCTTGCCATTCAGCTCCGGCAACACCAGGCCGATGGCCTTCGCGGCGCCGGTGGAGGTGGGCACGATGTTGAGCGCAGCGGCCCGGGCCCGGCGCGGGTCCTTGTGGATGTTGTCCTGCAGGTTCTGGTCGGCGGTGTAGGCGTGCACCGTGGTCATCAGACCCTTGACGATGCCGAACTCGTCGTTGAGCGCCTTGGCCATCGGGCCGAGGCAGTTGGTGGTGCACGAGGCGTTGGAGATCACCGTGTGCTGCTCTGGGTCGTAGGCCTCGTGGTTGACCCCCATCACCACGGTGATGTCCTCGTTCTTCGCCGGGGCGGAGATGATCACCTTCTTCGCGCCGGCGTCCACGTGGGCGCGCGCCTTGGTGGCGTCGGTGAAGAAGCCGGTCGACTCCACGACCACGTCGACGCCCAGGTCGCCCCACTTGAGGCTCGCCGGGTCGCGCTCGGCGAAGGCGGCGATCTCCTGCTCCCCCACCTTGATGGAGGACTCGGTGCAGGTGACCTCGGCGTCGAGGCGGCCGAGGATCGAGTCGAACCTCAGCAGCTGGGCGAGGGACGTGTTGTCGGTGAGGTCATTGACGCCCACGATCTCGATGTCGAGGTCGGAGGCACGGACGGCTCGGAAGAAGTTGCGGCCGATCCGGCCGAAGCCGTTGATGCCAACGCGAACAGTCACGGTTCACTCCTGGATCGCAAGTCGGTGTCGGGTCCTTCACTCGGTGCTCCGACCCTATCGCGCAGCCGTGGTCGGCCGGCACGCGCTGTCCGGCCCACGTGCAGGTGACCGCTCAGACGTCGCCGGCCAGCATCTCGGGGGTGAGGGAGGCCTCGGTGTCGGGGATGCCGAGGTCCTCGGCGCGCTTGTCGGCCATCGCCAGCAGTCGGCGGATGCGGCCCGCGATGGCGTCCTTGGTCAGCACCGGCTCGTGCAGCTGGCCGAGCTCCTCGAGCGAGGCCTGCTTGTGCTTCAGTCGCAGCTCACCGGCCATCTGCAGGTGTTCGGGCACGTCGTCGGCGAGGATCTCCAGGGCCCGCTCCACCCGGGCACCGGCGGCGACCGCTGCGCGGGCGGACCGGCGCAGGTTGGCGTCGTCGAAGTTGGCCAGCCGGTTGGCCGTGGCCCGCACCTCGCGGCGCATCCGGCGCTCCTCCCAGGCCAGCAGCGACTCATGGGCACCCAGGCGGGTCAGCAGCTGCCCGATGGCGTCGCCGTCGCGGATCACGACCCGGTCGACACCCCGGACATCGCGTGCCTTGGCGGGGATTCCCAGCCGACGCGCGGAGCCGACCAGAGCGAGTGCCGCCTCGGGGCCGGGGCAGGTGACCTCCAGCGAGCTGGAGCGGCCCGGCTCGGTGAGCGACCCGTGGGCGAGGAAGGCGCCGCGCCAGGCCGCGACCGCGTCGCAGCCGGAGCCGGACACGACCTGGGGCGGCAGTCCGCGGACAGGGCGGTTGCGCTGGTCGATCAGGCCCGTCTGGCGAGCGAGCGCCTCACCCTCGCGAGCCACCCGGACGATGTAGCGGGTGCCGCGACGGATGCCGTTGCCCTTGACCATCAGGAGCTCCGACTGGTGGCCGTAGACCTCGGCGATGTCCTGGCGCATCCGCCGCGCGGCGGCCCCGGTGTCGAGCTCGGCCTCGACCACGATGCCGCCGTTGACCAGGTGGAGCGCGTCGGCGAACCGCAACATCGAGGAGACCTCCGACTTGCGGCAGCAGGTCTTGGTGACCTTGGTGCTGGCCAGCTCTGCCTTGACCTGGGCTGTCATCGCCATGCGTTCGATCCTGCCAATCCGCCAGTCGGCTGCTGCGGCCTCGGGGGCCACCGCACACCTTAGTTCGCTGCCATGATTCGTGCATACGCACGGCCCAGCTTCTCCGGGTCGTGCTGGTCGGGTGCCCCGGCCAGGGCCATGTCGGCGAGCTCCAGCTCGGCCCCGGCGTCGCCGACCGCGGCCTGCAGCCGCGGCAGGTCCACCACCGACGACGGGTCCGCCAGCACCGTGTCGACCTTGAGCCCGGGCGCTTCGCGCAGCAGGACGGCCAGGTGGTCGGCTGCGGTCAGGCCGGGGGTCTCGTCACCGTGCGGCTCGAGGTTCATGCTCACCACCAGTCGGGCCGGGGTCAGCGCCAGCGCCTCGCGCAGCCCCGGCACCAGCAGGTGCGGCAGCACGCTGGAGTACCACGACCCCGGGCCGAGCACGACCCAGTCGGCGCGGCGGACCGCGTCCAGTGCCTCGGGGCAGGCCGGCGGATCGGGCGGGTCGAGGTGCACAGCCCGCACCGGGCCCGCCGCCGTCGCCACCGCGACCTGTCCCCGGACGGTGGTCGGCCCGTCACCTTCGGGGGCGCCCACCTCGGCGGTGATGTCCAGGGGGGCCGTCGCCATCGGCAGCACGCGGCCCCGGGCGCCGAGGAGGCCGGCCACCCAGTCGAGGCCGTCGACGTGGTCACCGAGCAGCTCCCAGAGCGCGACGATGAGCAGGTTGCCGACAGCGTGGCCGTCGAGCTCGCCCTCGGAGGTGAACCGGTGCTGCAGCACGCGGGCCCAGGTCTGGCCCCAGCGGTCGTCACCGCAGAGCGCCGCCAGCGCCATCCGCAGGTCACCGGGCGGCAGCACGCCGAACTCCTCGCGCAGCCGTCCGGAGGAGCCGCCGTTGTCGGCCACCGTGACCACGGCCGTGAGGTTGGCGGTGATCCGACGGAGCGCGCTGAGCGACGCGGCCAGGCCGTGCCCGCCGCCGAGCGCCACCACCGAGGGGTCGTGCCCGAGGTCGGGTGTCGTCACGCTCACTCCCGGCCGAGGTCCCGGTGTGCGGCGCGGGCGTCGAGCCCCAGCGCGTTGACCCGGTGTGCGATCTCCTCGGCCATCGCCACACTGCGGTGCTTGCCGCCGGTGCAGCCGATCGCCACGGTGACGAAGCGCTTGCCCTCGTTGAGGTAGCCACGGGTCACCGTCTCGATGAGGGCGAGGAACCGGTCGAGGAACTCCTTCGCCCCCTCCTGCGCCATGACGTACGACGCCACCGCCTCGTCGTGTCCCGTCAGGGGGCGGAGCTCGTCGACCCAGAACGGGTTCGGCAGGAAGCGCATGTCGGCGAGGAGGTCGGCGTCGACGGGGACTCCGTACTTGAAGCCGAAGCTCATCACGGTGACCTGCAGTCGGGTGGCGTCCGGGGACCCGAACGCCTGGGCCACCCGCTCTCGCAGTTGGTGGACGGTGAGCCGGGTGGTGTCGATGACCAGGTGGGCATCGCCTCGCAGCGACTGCAGCACCTCGCGCTCGCGTCGTACGCCGTCGAGCAACCGGCCCGTGCCCTGCATCGGGTGCGGACGGCGGGCGGCGTCCTGGCGGCGGATGAGGATGTCGTCGTCGGCCTCCAGGAACAAGAGCGTGGTGCGGCGCCCGGGCACTCCCCGGGCCAGCTGCTCACGGAGCGCGCCGAAGAAGGAGCCCGCGCGCACGTCGACCACGGCCGCGATCGGCTGCCCGGAGCCGATCCGCTCGTCGACCAGCCGGGCGACGTCGCCGACGAGGTCGGGGGGCAGGTTGTCGACGACGAAGTAGCCGAGGTCCTCGAGCTCCTTGGCGGCCGTGCTGCGACCGGCCCCGGTCATGCCGGTGACGATGACCAGCTCGCCCTGCTCGGTCATCGGGTCGTCCATCAGCTCTCCTGGATCTCGCCGGTGGCGGTGTTCACGCTGACAGTGTGGCCTGCTGCCGCGCCCGCCGGGGTGGATACCGCCTGGTGGATCGCCTCGGCCGTGCGGGGGCCGATGCCCGGGACGGCGGCAATCTCCGTCACGGTGGCCGCGCGCAGCTTCTTCAACGACCCGAAGTGCTTGATCAGCGTCTTGCGGCGGACCTCTCCCAGGCCGGGCACGTCGTCGAGGACGCTCTCCACCATCGACTTGGAACGTCGCGAGCGGTGGTGGGTGATCGCGAAGCGGTGCGCCTCGTCGCGGACCCGCTGGAGCAGGTAGAGCCCCTCGCTGGTGCGCGGGAGGATGACCGGGTCCGGCTCGCCCGGCAGCCACACCTCCTCCAGCCGCTTGGCCAGGCCACACAGCGGGACGTCGTCGATGCCGAGCTCGTCGAGCGCGCGTTGCGCCGCGGCCACCTGGGGCGGCCCTCCGTCGACGACAACCAGGCCGGGCGTGTAGGCGAACTTCCGGGGCCGGCCGGTGTCGGGGTCGACGAGCATCGGCCCCGACTCCGGGTCGACCTCGCCGCCGGCGATCTCCGGCTGGTCGATCCGCTCGTCGAGGAGGCGTCGGAAGCGGCGGGTGATCACCTCGTGCATCGAGGCGACGTCGTTCTGTCCGTCCACGGACCTCACGACGAACCGGCGGTACTCGCCCTTGCGGGGGAGGCCGTCCTCGAAGACCACCATCGAGCCGACCACCTCGGTGCCCTGCAGGTTGGAGATGTCGTAGCACTCGACGCGCAGCGGCGCCTCAGGCAGCCCGAGCGCCTGCTGGATCTCCTCCAGGGCCCGGTTGCGCGTGGTCAGGTCGCTGGCCCGCTTCGTCTTGTGCAGCGCCAGCGACTGCGCGGCGTTCTGCGCGACCGTCTCCTGCAGTGCCCGCTTGTCGCCCCGCCGGGGAACCCGGATGCGCACCTTGCTGCCACGGGTCTCGCCGAGCAGCTCCTCGTAGGTCGCGGCGTCCTCCGGCAGTGCGGGCACGAGGACCTCCCGCGGGATCGCGTCGCCCTCCTCGCCGGCGTAGAGCTGCAGCAGGAACTCGCCCACCAGTGCGGCGGTGTCGAGGTCCTCGACCCGGTCGGCCACCCAGCCGCGCTGGCCGCGGATCCGGCCGGAGCGGACGTGGAACACCTGGACGGCGACCTCGAGCGGGTCCTCGGCCAGGGCGATCACGTCGGCGTCGGTGCCGTCGCCGAAGACCACGGCCTGCTTCTCCAGGGCCTTCTGCAGCGCCCCGAGGTCGTCACGGAGCCGGGCTGCCTTCTCGTAGTCCATCCGGTCGGAGGCGTCGTACATCTGCTTCTCGATGCGCCTGACGAAGGCGTCGGTGCGCCCGGCCATGAAGTCGCAGAAGTCCTCGGCGATCCGGCGGTGCTCATCGGCGTCGACCCGACCGACGCACGGGGCCGAGCACTTGCCGATGTAGCCCAGCAGGCAGGGACGCCCGATCTGGCTGGACCGCTTGAAGACTCCGTTGCTGCAGGACCGCATCGGGAAGACCCGGAGCAGGAGGTCGACGGTCTCGCGGATAGCCCAGGCGTGGGAGTAGGGCCCGAAGTACCGCACCCCTCTCTTCTTCGCCCCGCGGACGACCAGCACGCGCGGGAACTCCTCGTTGAGCGTCACCGCGAGCCAGGGGTAGGACTTGTCGTCGCGGTACTTGACGTTGAAGCGGGGGTCGTACTCCTTGATCCAGGAGTACTCCAGCTGCAGCGCCTCGACCTCGGTGTTGACCACCGTCCACTCGACGCTGGCGGCCGTGGTGACCATGCTGGCGGTGCGTGGGTGCAGGTGCGCGATGTCCTGGAAGTACGACGACAACCGCGCCCGCAGGTTCTTCGCCTTGCCGACGTAGACGACGCGACCGTCCTTGTCCCGGAAGCGGTAGACGCCCGGCTGGGTCGGGATCGAGCCAGGCCGTGGCTTGTAGGTCGACGGGTCGGCCACGTCTCAGCTGACCCGGATCCTGTCACCGTGGACGGTGAGCCGCTTCGGCGGAAGCGGGCGGGTCGCGGGGCCCCGGACGACAGAACCGTCGTCGATCGAGAACTCGCTGCCGTGGCAGGGGCAGTCGATGGTCCCGTGGGCTACCTGGCCGACCACGCAGCCCTGGTGGGTGCAGATCGGCGAGAACGCCCGGAACTCACCCTTCGACGGCTGGGTGACGACCACCTGCGGGTCGGAGTAGATGGTGCCGCCCCCGACCGGGATGTCGCTGGTCCGGATCGGGCCGGTGTGTCCCTCCGCACCGCCGCAGGCGGCGAGCAGAGGCAGCGCCAGCCCGCCCACGGCGAGCCCCTGCAGGAGCGTGCGTCGGCTCGGATTGCTCACGGCCCGACTCTAGAGCAGGGGTTGGAGGAACTGGCCGGTGTAGCTCTTCGGGTCGGCCGCGACCTCCTCGGGGGTGCCGGTGGCGATCACCATGCCGCCCCGGTTGCCGCCCTCGGGCCCCATGTCGATGACCCAGTCCGCGGTCTTGATCACGTCGAGGTTGTGCTCGATCACCAGCACCGTGTTGCCCTTGTCGACCAGGCTGGACAGCACGCCGAGCAGCTTGCGGATGTCCTCGAAGTGCAGGCCCGTGGTCGGCTCGTCGAGGACGTAGACGGTTCGTCCGGTCGAGCGCTTCTGCAGCTCGCTCGCCAGCTTCACCCTTTGGGCCTCGCCGCCGGAGAGCGTGGTCGCCGGCTGCCCGAGCCGGACGTAGCCCAGGCCCACCTCGACGAGCGTCCGGAGGTGCCGCGAGATCGCCGGGATCGCGGCGAAGAACTCCACGGCCTCCTCGATCGGCATGTCGAGCACGTCGGCGATCGTCTTGCCCTTGTAGTGCACCTCGAGCGTCTCCCGGTTGTAGCGGGCGCCGTGGCACACCTCGCACGGGACGTAGACGTCGGGCAGGAAGTTCATCTCGATCTTGATCGTGCCGTCGCCGGCGCACGCCTCACAGCGGCCGCCCTTGACGTTGAACGAGAACCGGCCCTGCAGGTAACCGCGCATCTTGGCCTCGGGCGTCGAGGCGAACAGCTTGCGGACGTGGTCGAAGACGCCGGTGTAGGTTGCCGGGTTGGACCGTGGCGTCCGGCCGATCGGGGACTGGTCGACATGGATCACCTTGTCGACGTCCTCCACCCCGCTGATCTTGCGGTGCCGTCCCGGGACGGCGCGGGCGTTGTAGACCTGCTTGGCCAGCGCGGTGTAGAGGATGTCGTTGACCAGGGTCGACTTGCCGGAACCGGAGACGCCGGTGACGGCGACGAAGCAGCCGAGCGGGAAGGTGACGTCGATGTCGCGCAGGTTGTTCTCCTTCGCGCCGTGCACTGTCAGCTCGAGGCCGGGCGTGGGCGGCCGGCGGGTGTCGGGCACCGGGATCTTCTTGCGCCCGGAGAGGTAGAGCCCGGTCTCGGAGTCGCGGTGCTTGAGCAGCGCCTTGACCGTGCCGGAGTGCACCACCTGGCCACCGTGCTCGCCGGCACCCGGACCGATGTCGACGACCCAGTCGGCGGTGCGGATGGTGTCCTCGTCGTGCTCGACGACGATCAGCGTGTTGCCGAGGTCCTTGAGCCGCAGCAACGTCTCGATCAGCCGGTGGTTGTCGCGCTGGTGGAGCCCGATCGACGGCTCGTCGAGGACGTAGAGCACCCCGACGAGGCCGGCCCCGATCTGCGTGGCCAGCCGGATCCGCTGGGCCTCGCCACCGGACAGCGTCGCCGAGGGTCGGTCGAGGGAGAGGTAGTCCAGGCCCACGTCGAGGAGGAAGCGGAGCCGTTCCTGGATCTCCTTGAGGACGCGCTCGGCGATCTGCCGCTCCCGGCTGGAGAGCTCGAGGCCGCGCAGGAACTCGGCGGCCTCGTTGATCGGCAGCGCGCACACCTCGGCGATGTTGCGCCCACCCTTGCCGCGGTCGCCGAGGGTGACCGCCATCGACACCGGCCTGAGCCGGCTGCCCTGGCACGCCGGGCAGGGCACCTCCCGCATGAAGCCCTCGAAGCGCTCCCGGCTGGTGTCGGACTCGGCCTCGCGGTGACGGCGCTCGATGTAGGGACGGACGCCCTCGAAGCTGGTGTAGTAGGACCGCTCGCGGCCGTAGCGGTTGCGGTGGCGGACGTGCACCTTGGTCGGGTGGCCCTCGAGGATCGCCTTGCGGGCCTTGGCCGACAGGTCCTCCCACGGTGTGTCGAGGTCGAAGCCGAGCTCGTCGCCCAGTGCCCCGAGCAGCCGCAGGAAGTAGTCGGCGACGTGGGCGCCCGACCACGGCTGGACGACGCCCTCTCCGAGCGTCGCCGACGGGTCGCTGATGACCAGGTCGGGGTCGACCTCCATCCGGGTGCCGAGGCCGTGGCAGTCGGGGCAGGCGCCGAACGGCGAGTTGAAGGAGAACGACCGCGGCTCGAGGTCGTCGGTCTCGATCGGGTGGTCGTTGGGGCAGGCCATCCGCTCGGAGAACTTCAGCTCGCGACCGGGGTCCTTCCGGTCGAGGTCGACGAGGTCGAAGACGACCAGCCCGCTGGCGAGGTTGAGCGCGGTCTCGACCGAGTCGGTGAGCCGGCGCTTCGAGCTTGACTTGGCGGAGAGCCGGTCGACGACGACCTCGATCGCGTGCTTCTTCTGCTTGTCCAGCCGCGGCGATCCTTCGATCATGTCGGTGAGCTGCACGGTCTCGCCGTCGACGCGGGCACGAGAGAAGCCCTGTGACTGGAGCGATCGGAAGAGCTCGACGTACTCCCCCTTGCGACCGCGCACGATCGGCGCCAGCACCTGGAAGCGGGTGCCCTCCTCCAGCTGCAGGATCCGGTCGACGATCTGCTGCGGGGTCTGCCGTTCGATCGGCGCGCCGCAGGTCGGGCAGTGCGGCCGGCCGGCGCGGGCGTAGAGCAGGCGGAGGTAGTCGTAGACCTCGGTGATCGTGCCGACGGTCGAGCGGGGGTTCTTCGAGGTCGACTTCTGGTCGATCGAGACCGCCGGGGAGAGCCCCTCGATGAAGTCGACGTCGGGCTTGTCCATCTGGCCGAGGAACTGCCGGGCGTAGGCCGAGAGCGACTCGACGTAGCGCCGCTGCCCCTCGGCGAAGATCGTGTCGAAGGCCAGGCTCGACTTGCCGGAGCCGGACAGGCCGGTGAAGACGATCAGCGAGTCGCGCGGGAGGTCGAGGGAGACATCCTTCAGGTTGTGCTCGCGCGCGCCCCTGATGACCAGCTGTTCCGTCACAAGTGTTCCCCGGAGGTCGTTCTGCGGTGTTCGATGGAGGTTTGGGTTCGAACAAGTGTTCGCTCATCCTACGGCATTCCGCAAGGCGGCACGCCGGTGGAATGCTGGCCCCATGACGACCTCTCCGGCCGCAGCCCTCCACGCGTCCGAACAACGCCTGGTGCGCACCGTTGATTCCCTCGCCGACGACCAGTGGTCCCAACCCTCGGAGCTCCCGGGATGGACCCGCGCGCACGTCATCGCCCACCTCGCACTCAACGCCGAGGGCCTCGCCGGCGCGGTCGAGGACCTCCGCCACGGCCGGCGCGGGGCGATGTATGCGTCCAACGAGAAGCGCGACGCCGACATCGAGGAGCTCTCCGCGGCGCCACCAGCTGACATCCGCGCACGGCTCTTCGCCGCCGGCGAGCTCGTCCGCGAGGCCCTCGCCGAGCTGTCCGACAAGGACTGGGGGGGCAGCATCGACCGCGTGCCCGGCGGCCCGTCCTTCCCTGCGCTGGCGCTGCCCGCGACGAGGCGGCGCGAGGTGGAGATCCACCACGCCGACATCCGCTGCGAGTACCGGCACACAGACTGGCCACGTGACTTCTGCGTCGAGCTGCTCGACGCGGTCACCGTCCAGCAGGCCGCCAACCCCGAGACCGACACGTTCAAGGTCTCGGCGACCGACCTTGGGATGACCTGGCAGGTCGGCGCGGACGAGCCAGTGGTCGCCGGGTCGGGCGTCGACCTCGGCTGGTGGCTGGTCGGTCGGGGCTCGGGCGAGGGACTCAGCACCGCCAGCGGCACCCTGCCTAGGATCGGAGCATGGCGACGTACACCGGCGAAGTGACCCCCGGCGGGCCTCCCGACACGCGCGAGCTGGCCCAGCTGGTCATCACCAAGGTCGCGGTGGATCCGCGGATGCACAACAACTGCTACCTGCTGCGCTGCCGCAACACGGGCCAGCAGCTGCTGGTCGACGCCGCCGACGACGCTCCTGTGCTGCGCCAGGTGATCGGCGAAGGTGGCCTGGCCGGCATCGTCACCACCCACCAGCACTGGGACCACCACCGGGCGCTCGCCGATGTCGCCGAGGCCACCGGGGCGCGGGTCTACGCAGGGGCGGAGGACGCCGATGCGATCACGTCGCAGACGGGCGTGGTGGTGACCGATCGCCTGGCCGACGGCGACGAGCTCCGGTTCGGCGGCTGCCGCCTGTCGGTGATCCACCTGGTCGGGCACACGCCCGGCTCGATCGCGCTGTTGTACGACGACCCCGACGGGGCGCCCCATCTGTGGACCGGGGACAGCCTCTTCCCCGGCGGCGTGGGCAACACCTTCGGGGACTCGTCCGCCTTCCAGTCACTGGTCGACGACGTCGCCACCAAGGTGTTCGACCGGCTGCCGGACGACACCTGGTTCTACCCCGGCCACGGCACCGACTCCACTCTCGGCGCCGAGCGGCCGCACCTGCAGGAGTGGCGCGACCGCGGCTGGTGATCGTTCACTTCCGCCCCCTGGCCCGTCGAGTTGGGGGTCCGGGCCGCACGAGTTGGGAGTTGTGGCCGCACGAGTTGGGGGTTCGGGCCGCACGAGTTGGGAGTTGTGGCCGCCGACCCCTGACGGACCCGCCCACCTGCCCCTTGCGCGCGCTTGGGACACAACGCCTCCTCAGTCGGGGCGGCGGTGCTCGGGGTCGTCGTACCCGACGGGCCGGGAGGCATGTCGCCCGGGCCGGGAGGCCCAACTCGACGGGCCGGGAGGCCCAACTCGACGGGCCGCAAGGCCCAACTCGACGAACGCGTGCGTCGGCGAGCTCGTCAACGTCACCGGCGCCGGTCAGTTCACCGAGGCCGCGGTGCACGCCATGCCCGACCCCTCGCCGCGGACCGGATGGTGACGGCGCTGGTGCTCTCCGACACCCGGAGACCGCCGGCTTCGAGGACTTCCTCGCCGCGCAGGAGGACCTCGCCCCCGAGGGGTGGCCCCACCATGTCCTGATCGCTGCTCCCCTGCCGCGTACGGCGACCAACAAGGTGCTCAAGCGAAAGCTGCGGGGGCAAGGGCCGCCCCCCGCCGGGACCTGGTGGACGCGTGACGAGCGCGGGGCCAGCTACGCCGCCCGGACAGGCGACCTCACTCCACGACGTCGATGAGCACCTTGCCGACTGCGCCCTTCTCGACGGCCTGGTGCGCCTTCGCGGTGTCCTCAAGCGTGAAGTGGTGCAACGGCACGCCGTGCTCCGAGCCGACATCGATGGTCCGCTCCATGACGGCGGCCGACACGTCCTCCAGTGCCTGGCGGCGCCAGCTCTGCGGGCAGGTGTAGAGCAGCACGAACTGCCAGCGGGCGTTGAGCATCATCAGCTCGCGCACGGGAAGCGACACCTGCTCGCCGGACTTGCCGGCGTAGGCAGCCACCGATCCCCCTTGGGCGAGCACCTGCGCGTCGACCGCTGCGTTGGAGCCGGCGACCTCGACGATGATGTCGACGCCGTCCGGTGCGGCGCCGCGGATGGTGGAGACGACGTCGTCGGTGCGGTAGTTGGCGATCAGGTCGGCCCCGGCGAGCTGGGCGAGCTGGGCCTTCTCCGGACTGCTGACCGTCGTGATCACCCGCGCGTCGGACCAGCGGGCCAGCTGGATCGCGGCGTTGCCGACCGCGCCCGCGCCGCCGGCGACCAGCACGGTCCGGTCCTGCATCGTGCCGGGGCCGAGCCGCGTCGGGCCGTGCTCGTGCACGGTCAGGCAGCGGTGCGCGGTCATGAAGGGCACGCCCAGGCTCGCGCCGAGGTCGAAGGACGCGGTGTCGGGCAGCGTCACCACCTTGTGTGCCGGGACGATCGCGTACTCCTGCGCCGTGCCGTCGGGGTTGCCGTGGGCCGCCTCCCAGACCCACACCCGCAGCCCGTGCAGGGCCGCCTCGACGCCCTCGCCGACCGCGTCCACGATGCCGGCACCGTCCTGGTTGGGCACCTGCGGCGGATCGACGCGTTGGCCGGGCTCGGCGCCGGTGCGGCTCTTCCAGTCCGTGGGGTTGACCCCGGACCGGTGGATCATCACCCGGACCTCGCCGGGTCCGGGCTCTCGCCGGACCTTGTCGCCGACCTCCAGGACGTCGGCGCTTCCGGTCTTGCTGTAGGTCACGGCACGCATGACTACGACGCTATGCCGACGGGGCAAGCGCCGTCACTCGGTGGCGAGCCGGATGCCGAACCCGACGAACACGAGCGCTGTGACCGCATCGATGCGGCGCCGGACCGAGGGCGTGCCCATCCAGCGGGACACCCGGCCGGCCACTCCGAGCAGGGCCACCCAGTAGAGCGCGGTCAGCAGCACGAAGATCCCCCCGAGCAGCAGCGAGACCGGCCCGACCGGGTCACCCTTCGGGATGAAGCCCGGCAGGAAGGCGACGAAGAAGACGCCCACCTTCGGGTTGAGCAGGTTGGTGAACACCCCGGCCCGGAATCCGGTGCCCAGCACGCTCCGGTGCGAGACCTGCTCGACCCGGCCCCGCGACCGCCACGCCTGGATCCCGAGCCACACGAGGTAGGCCGCGCCGACCACGCGCAGCACGTCGTACCCGATCTCGCTGGCCCTGAGCATCGCGGCCAGGCCGAGTGCCGCCGCCATCACCCAGACGGTGAGTCCGCAGAGGTTCCCGAGGGCGGTCATGATCCCGGAGTGCCGGCCGCCGCGGAGGATGCTGCGCACCACGACGAGCGTGTCCGGTCCGGGCAGCAGCACGACGAGGACGGCAGCGACGGTGAAGGCGGCGAGGGAGACCAGCACAGCAGCAGGCTACGCCCGTGCGGACCGCCGCTGCGCGGATGTCAGCCCCTGATCCCCTCCAGCCGGGCGACGGCTTCGTCGTACTCGCAGACCAGCCCGCAACCGATCCGCTACACGGTCGCGACCGCGGTGTTCGCCAGCAACGACGCGAAGGAGGGCCCACGCGCCTTCACCGAGAGGCGGCCCCTGAGCTCACCGGGCCTAGGCTGGAGCATGGACCTACGCGACATCGTCACCGGACACTACGGCTCGGTGGACCTGGCCGAGACGATCATCGGCTCGCTCGCCGACCACGGCGTGGACGTCGAGCACCTGACCGCCGGGGACCTCTCCTCCCTCGACCAGCTGCACGCAGGCTTCCGGCCGGCCACCGAGCACGTTCTCGACCGGCTCGGGGTCGGACCGGGCACGCACCTGCTCGACGTCGGCTGCGGCATCGGCGGCCCCTCCCGGCTGGCGGCCGGCCGCGGTGCCCAGGTCAACGGCGTCGACCTCACCCCGGCCTTCGTCGACACGGCGAAGCAGCTCACCTCTCGCGTCGGCCTCGCCGGGCAGGCCTCCTTCGACGTGACGTCGGGCGACTCCCTGCCGTTCCCCGACGCCTCCTTCGACGTCGCGATGATGATCCACGTCGGGATGAACCTGCCGGACAAGCAGGCGGTGTTCTCCGAGGTGCGCCGCGTGCTCGCGGTGGGTGGGCTGTTCGCGGTCTACGACCAGATGCGTGTCGGTGACGGAGAGCTGCCCTGGCCGCTGCCCTGGGCCGACGACGAGCACTCGTCCTTCGTGGAGAGACAGCAGGAGTACGCCGACCACCTGGTCGCGTCCGGGTTCACGGTGGAGGCGGTCGAGGACCGTACGGATGCCGTGGCTGGGCCGCCACCACCCGGCCCGTCGAACGCCGTGATCCTCGGCGAGGACTTCGGCCGGCGGATCGGCAACAACGTCGCGGCGACGAAGGCCGGGACGCTGGCGGCCGTGCTGGTCCTCGCCCGCGCCTCCTAACCTGGGCACCGCAGCGGCCGACTTGGGCACCGGGAGCGGTGGCTCCGGCCCCGGCGCCGGTCCTAGCGTCGAGTCACCCCGACGAAGGAGACCGCGATGCCCCTCTTCATGGACGTGCACCACCTCGACGGCGGGGTGAGCTCGGACGACGTCGCCAAGGCCCACCTCGCAGACCTCGAGAAGCAGGGCGCCCACGACGTGCACTACCTGCGCTACTGGGTGGACGAGGGGCACGGCAGGATCTTCTGCCTGGTCGACGCCCCGGACGCCGAAGCCGCCAACACCGTCCACCGCGAGGCGCACGGCCTCGTCGCCGACGAGATCTACCCCGTCCTCGAGGGGGCCTGACGTGCTCGCGCACGGCTAGACTGCTGCCGTGGAGCTGCTCGAGCGCGAGCGCTTCCTCGACGCCCTCTGGGGCTATGCCGACGAGGCTGCCGCGGGCACCGGCCGGTTCGTGCTGGTCACCGGCGAGGCCGGGATCGGCAAGACCAGCCTGCTCGAGAGCTTCCGCGACTCCCGGCCGGACCTGCGCTGGCTCACCGGCGGCTGCGACGGTACGGCGACCCCGCAGCCACTGGGTCCGCTGCAGGAGATCGCCCACCAGCTGGGGGACCCGTTCGTCACGGCGTGCCACGACGCCGAGGACCGGTTCGCGCTCTTCACCTCTTTCCTCGACCAGCTCGATGCCGGCACGGGCGTGACCGCGGTCGTCGTCGAGGACGCCCACTGGTCAGACGAGGCGACCCTCGACTGGCTGGTGCACCTCGGCCGGCGGGTGTCCCGGCGCCCGGCCCTGGTCGTGGTCAGCTACCGCGACGAGGACACCAGCAACGACAAGCTGCGCAAGGCCGTCGGGCTCGTCGCCGGCTACCAGTCGACGGCCCGGCTCACGCTGCCGCGGCTGAGTCCGGAAGCGGTCCGCCGGCTGGCCCGCGAACGCGGCCCGGACGCCGTCCGGCTGCACGCCCTGACCGGCGGCAACCCGTTGTACGTCAACGAGGTGCTGGCCGCCGGTCTGGACGCCGTACCCCCCACCGTCGCCGACGTGGTGCTGGCCAGGGTCGCCGGCCTCGGGGCCGAGGCACAGGCCCTCCTGCGGGCAGCCGCCGTGCTGGCCGCCCCAGCGCCCGCGGACGACCTCGTCGCCCTCGCCGGTGTCGACCCGCACCACCTCGACGAGTGCGCGGAGCGCGGGTTGCTGGCCGCCGAGAGCGGCTGCTACCGCTTCCCCCACGAGCTGACCCGCCGTGCCGTGGAGGAGGCGGTCCCGGACCGGATGGCCGCCGACCTGCACGCCGCAACACTGCGGTTGCTGGAGGACCGGACCGAGTCGTCGGAGGCCCGGATGGCCCACCACGCGGAGGCTGCCGGTGACGGCGCCGCTGCGCTCCGCCACGCGCCCGCGGCTGCGCGCCGGGCGGAGGCGATGCAGTCGCACCGGGAGGCAGTGGCCCAGTACGAGCGGGCGCTCCGCTTCGTCGATGCGGCTCCCGCCAGCGACCGGGCCGCGCTGGCGGCTTCCTTCCACGAGGGCGCCGCCGAAGCCCTGGCACTGATGGACCACTGGGAGGAGTCGTCGGCGCACCGCGAGGCCGCCGTGGTGTTCTTCCGCCAGCTCGGCGACCCGGTCGAGCTGAGCCGCAACCTGCGCCGCTACGCCGTGTGCCAGTGGCGGTTGTGCGACGGGGCCGCGTACGAAACCCTGCACGAGGAGGCCTATGCGCTGATGCGCGACGCGCCGGACTCGTGGGAGAAGGCCATGGTCTTCTACGGGCACGGTGTGAACGCCGATCCTGAGCGGGGGACCGCCCTGCTCAACGACGCGCTGCGCATCGCCGGGAAGATCGGCGCCCCGGACGTGACCGGCCTGGCCCTTGCCGCTCTCGGATACTTCGGCCTCAACCTCGGCAAGGACGAGTTCGGCTCAACCGTGCGGGCCCTCGAGCTGGCCAGGGAACACGGCCTGGACCTGCACGCAGCCACGCACTACACGAACATCTACCAGTACGCCGTCGACCTGCTCCGCTTCGACGAGTTCGAGTGGGTGTGGACCGATGGGCTGGCCTGGTGCACCGACCGGGACTTCCTGACCTACACCTACTGCCTGAACGGGGCGCGGGTCCAGGTGCTGATGCGACGCGGCCTGCTCGCGGAGGCGGTCGAGCTGGCCCTGGCGACCATGCAGCAGCGGATCTCGCCGGTGAACCGACTCAGCCAGCTGGTCAACCTGGTGCCGAGCCTGCTGCGCCTGGGCGACCCTCGGGCGACGACCTACCTGGCCGAGTGCTGGGACCTGGCCCGTCGCGACGGCGAGGCCGACTACCTGCTCAAGTCAGCGATCGCCACCACGCAGGCGGCCTGGCTGAGCGGCGACGAGTCGCTGGTCGACGACGTGGTGCGCGCCACCCTGGACCGGGAGCGGGACGTGGCACCCTGCCCGTGGTCACGCGGCGAGCTCGCCGCCTGGCTGCACCGGCTGGGCTTCCCGGTGCGACCAGATCGTGCCCTGCCGGCGCCCTGGTCGCTGGAGCTCGCCGACGACTGGTCCGCGGCCGCACGCTGGTGGCACGAGCACGGATGTCCCTACGAGGAGGCGGTCGACCAGCTCTGGGCGGGTGACCCGGCGTCGGTGCATCGTGCCCTGCAGCTCTTCGACTCGCTCGGCGCCGAGCCGGCAGCCGCGATCACCCGGCGACGGCTGCGCGAGGCGGGCGAGCTGTCGGTGCCGCGCGGACCACGTCGTGCCACTCGGGCGAACGCCCACGGCCTGACCCCGCGGCAGGCGGACGTCCTCGACCTGCTCGGGGACGGGCTGACCAACAAGGAGATCGCCCAGCGGCTGTTCCTCTCCGAGCGCACCGTCGACCACCACGTGGGCGCGGTGCTGACCAAGCTCGGCGTGCAGTCACGCGGTGAGGCGGCGCTGGCGCACCAGAGCTCAGCTGATCGCGCGGGCTGAACCACCGGGTTCAGGGCGACATAACCGGTCGACACCTCACGGCTCAACCGGCAGGGTCGGGACATGATCAGCAGCGACCTCTGGAACGAGGAGACGGCCGAGCGCTACGACGCGGACTGCGCAAGCGAGTTCGCGCCCGAGGTGCTGGATCCCGCCGTCGACTTCCTCGCGGACCTTGCCGGCGACGGCCCGGCGCTCGAGCTCGCCATCGGCACCGGCCGCGTCGGCATCCCGCTGGCGGCCCGTGGCATCCCGGTCACGGGCATCGAGCTGTCCGAGCCGATGGTCGCCCAGCTGCGCCGCAAGGTCGGCGAGGTCGAGCTGCCAGTGGTCGTCGGTGACATGGCCACCGCGACGGTCCCGGGCGAGTTCTCCCTCGTCTACCTGGTGTTCAACACGATCGGGAACCTGCGCACCCAGGACGAGCAGGTCGAGTGCTTCGGCAACGCCGCCCGTCACCTGCGCGCCGGTGGGCACTTCGTGATCGAGGTCGGCGTGCCGTCGCTGCGCCGGCTCCCTCCCGGGCAGGTCGCGGTCCCCTTTGACATCGGCGAAGGGCACCTGGGCTTCGACACCTACGACCTGGTCACCCAGCAGGCCACCTCGCACCACTACTACTCCACGGCTGACGGGGCGGCGAGGTACGGCGCGCACCACTTCCGCTACGTCTGGCCCGCCGAGTGCGACTTGATGGCCCGCCTCGCCGGGCTGGAGCTCGAGAACCGGTTCGCCGACTGGGACTGCAGCCCGTTCACCGCCGACAGCGAGAGCCACGTCTCCGTCTGGCGCAAGTCCTAGTCTGAGCTCGTGGAGTTCAGCACCCGCCCGCTGACACCCGAGACCTGGGCCGACCTCGAGACGCTGTACGCCCAGCCCGGCGGGTCTATCGTCAGCGGCTGCTGGTGCATGTTCTACCGCCGCAGCGGCAAGCTGCCGCGCGGCGCCGACAACAAGACGGCGATGTGCGAGCTGGTCGACAACGGGGGGCAGCCGGGTCTCGTCGGCTACCTCGATGGCGCGCCCGCCGGCTGGATCAGCCTCGGTCCGCGTGAGGACTACCAGAAGCTGCGCCACTCGCCCATCATGAAGCCCGTCGACGACGCCGAGGTCTGGTCGGTCGTCTGCACCTACGTGGCGAAGAAGCACCGCGGCCGCGGCCTGCAGCACCGGCTCCTGGCCGCGGCGATCCACTGGGCCAGGGACGATGGCGTGCCGACGCTCGAGGCCTATCCCGTCGACAAGCCCGAGCGCAGCCACGACGACTTCATGTTCTTCGGCGCGCGCTCCCTCTACGAAGCTGCCGGCTTCACCGAGGTGGTACGACGATCACCCACTCGTGTCGTGATGCGCCTCGACCTGGCCTGAGACCGTTGCCGACGCCGCGCTGAGCGGTACCCGCACTCCCCTGAGGGACTGGTTCGTCGCAGACCACAGCTGGCTGGCGCGGATGCTCTACCAGCGCTCGCTGGCGGCGGTCTACTGCGTGGCGTTCGTCGTCGCCGCCAACCAGAACAAGGCGCTGCTCGGCACCAAGGTCCGCTACGAGGTGGTCGTCGAGGGCGCGGGGGACGTCGGGAAGTGGCGCGAGCACGAGTTCAGGGGCAAGCCCGGCAACCCGTCCCGGCTGCCGCGCCAGTTCGCGCCCTACCACCTTCGGCTGGACTGACTGATGTGGTTCGCCGCGTTGTCCCCCGGATACGCCGAGCCGTGTTTCCGGGTGCTCCTGCAGCGCCTCCTCGAGGGCGACCGACACGTGGCCCGGCTCCTGGCCGGCAATCCGTCCTCCGACGAGCCGCCGCGGTTCGTCCGGGCCAGGCTCTACCGCTACCGGTTCACCAGCAGGCGGGAGCTGCGCGTGACCGGCGACTGGTGGTCGCGCAGCCTGGTCGGCGAGTTCGAGCCACCGGTGTCGCTGCGACGGGCAGCCCGGTAGCGGACCGGACCCGACCGGAACCTGGCCCATCGTCGGGGGATGGTGCACGAGCTGTCCCGGCAGGACGCCCGCCGGATCGCCGTGCGTGGCCGGCGACAACCTCGTCGGCATGCTCGACGCCGAGGCGGACCGTGACGGCAGTGTCCTGCGGGTGCACGCGGTGCACGAGGACGAGCCGTTCAGCAGGTCGCTGCGCGCCGAGGTGGAAGAGCAGATCCGCGACCTGGCCAAGTGGCTGGGGATCGAGATCGACCGCACTGAGGAGCCCGACTGACTGTCCGTGCGGATGTGCCGGCTCCCGCCGGGAGCCGCCGGAGCATGCGGTGATGGTCCTGGCCCTCGCCGCGGCGCAGTGAAGGACCGCACCTGTCTCGGGCAGGATGGGCGGATGGAGTCGGGCAACGCACACGGTGACGCGGCGTGAGCGGCGGGCTCTTCGGGCTCCTCGACGACGTGGCCGCCCTGGCGAAGCTGGCCGCCGCGTCGGTCGACGACGTCGGCATGGCGGCCGGCCGCGCGACGGGCAAGGCGGCGGGCGTGGTGATCGACGACACGGCCGTCACGCCGCAGTACGTCCAAGGCATCGCGGCCGAACGCGAGCTGCCGATCATCCGCAAGATCGCCGTGGTCTCGCTGCGGAACAAGATCGTCTTCATCCTGCCGGTCGCTCTCGTGCTCAGCCAGTTCCTGCCCCGGCTGCTCACGCCGATCCTGATGCTCGGCGGCGCCTATCTCTGCTTCGAGGGAGCCGAGAAGGTGTGGAGCGCCGTACGCGGCCATGCCGCCGACCATGACGACGGCACCGCGAAATCGGAAGAGGAGGTGGTGAGGGGCGCCACTCGCACCGACCTGGTCCTGTCCGCCGAGATCATGGTGATCTCCCTCAACGAGGTCGCCGCCCAGGGCTTCTGGGCGCGGCTCGCCATCCTCGTGGTGGTGGCGGTCGCGATGACCCTCGCGGTGTACGGCGTCGTCGCCCTGATCGTCAAGATGGACGACATCGGGCTCGGCCTCACCAAGCGGTCCAGCACTGCCCTCGCCCGGGTCGGACGGCTGCTGGTCGCCGGGATGCCCGTGGTGCTGTCGGTGATCTCGGTCGTCGGCACCGCCGCGATGCTGTGGGTCGGTGGGCACATCGAGCTGTCGGGCAGCGACAAGCTCGGCTGGCACGGCGCGTACGGGTTCGTGCACGACCGGCAGGAGTCCGTGCAGCACTCGGTACCTGGCGTCGGCGCCGCGCTCGGCTGGCTGGTCAACACCACCCTCTCGGCCGTCATCGGGCTCCTGCTCGGCGCCGTGCTGCTCACCGTCGCTCAGCTGCTCCCCCGCAGGCAGCACTGAGGCGGCCGGGGTGGGCTCCATCTTGGAACCAATGCCGGGCGTCGTCGCCGGAGAGGGGCTCGCACCGCCGCACTGATGATCGCCAAGGGCAACCTGCCGAGCCAGCAGGTCGCCATCGGCGCCGGTTTCACCCCGGCGCTGTCCCCAGGCGAGCGCCGCGAACGCAAGGGCTACGTGCTCCACCTGTCCAGGTGGACGCGCGCCATGGGACTGGCTTGGCTCAACGCCATACGGCCCCCGGCCATACAGATATCCTCCGAAGCACCATGATCCTCCCGAAGGTCCGTGACCCGCGCTTCACCACGATCCGCCGCGGTGGCAGCCTCACCGATGCCGACCACCACCAGCTGGCCGTGTGGGCGGCCGTGTGCGCCGACCACGTCCTGCACCTCTTCGAGTCCGAAAGGCCTGGGGACCCGCGGCCCCGCCTGGCCATCGAGCAGGCCCGCGCGTGGGCTCGGGGTGAGGTCTCCATGACGCAGGCACGCACGGCCGGCGGTCATGCCATGGGAGCAGCCAGGGATCTGCGTGGTCCAGCACGGCACGCGGCCTACGCGGCGGGTCAGGCAGCCGTGGTGGCACACGTGGCGGCGCATGAGCTCGGGGCGGCCGCCTATGCGATCAAGGCTGTGCGGTCCGCCGTACCGCAAGCCGATGCCGCGGCTGCAGGCCGGCGGGAGTGCCACTGGCAGCAGGCCCAGCTGCCGGAGGACATTCGTGAGCTCGTCGTGGACGACCAGCGGTCGCGCAACGACATCTGTTGGTCGGTGTTCGACGTCGGCGATCGCCACGGTCCCAGGTAGCCTGCCGTGGTCGACCGGCTGCTAGAGCTCGGTGCCCGCCACCTCGACATCGGTCAGGGCGACGTCTCGTGGGTGGTCCTCGCCGACCCGGAGGACAACGCCCTCTGCGTGCTGCCGCTGCCTACCGGGCCAGCCTGATCTTCAGCACCTGGGCACTGAAACCTGGTGTCTCTCCCCCGACCAGCCAGGCCGTGTTTTGCCCCTGGACGACCGCGCTGTCGGCCAGCCGGTGCGGCAACCGCCCTGCCGCGGCGAACCGGCGCGTGGCCGGGTCGAACCACCACATCCGCGAGGTCAGTGCGTCGGCGGACGTGCGCCCACCGGCGAGGAGGATCCGGCCACCCAGCACCGCCGCGGCCTCGTGGCCGACCGGGTGCGGCAGCCGACCGACGACGCGCACCAGACCCGACCGCAACGAGATGCGCTGGACGGTCGGGACCATGACGCCGTTGCGCTCACCACCGAAGACCCAGACCGCGTCACCGAGGACCGCAACGCCGGCGTACCGCACCGGCTGCCGGAGCCGGGCCACCCGTTGCCAGTGCACGCCGTCGCGCGAGGAGAGCACGTTGCCCAGCGCCGGCGTCGCGCCGTCGTAGCCGCCGATCACCAGGACCCGGCCACCGGTGACGACCGCGGCCAGGTCGGAGCGCGGCTGCGGCAGGTGCCCGACGGTGGTCCACGCACGACCCGTCCGCGCCTGGACCACCGACTGCTCAGCCGCGTTGCCGCCGCCGATGACCACCAGGTGGCCGTCGACGAGCGCACCCGCCGTGTCGTGCACGGGCACCGGGAGTGGCCGCCGGCGGCGGGCCTGTCCGCTCGCCAGGTCCAGGGTGTAGGTCGTCGCGCTCGACGTGTCACCGGACAGCAGGCCACCCGCGACCAGGACGCGACTTCTCGACACCGGCAGCACCGCTTCCCGGGCGATCGGACCGGGCAGCCGCCACGGCATGGAGCGAACGACCAGGTGGCGAGGGGCGGGCTGCGTGGCGTGTGGCGTGGCGGTCGAGGAGGGGGGCGGTGCGGCAGGCGCATCGGGGTGAGTCGACGTACATCCCACGCACGCCAGCAGCGCGACGAGGGCCGGCAGCCGCCTCACCGCATGTTGCCGGTGTGCCCGAGCGAGTAGCGGCCTGGTTGCGGCCAGACCAGCAGGCCGTGCGGGCTGCCGCCGACGCGGATCTTCGCGATCAGCTTGCCGGTGCGGGTGCTCCAGCCGTAGACGTAGCCGTCGTAGCGGCCGGAGAGCCACAGGATCCGGCCGTCCGCGGACAGGCCGCCCATGTCGGGGCTGCCGCCGCCCGGGATCGTCCAGGTGTCGACGATCTTGTTCTTCGCGACGCTGACCACGCTGACCTTCCCGGCACCGCGGTCGGAGACGTAGAGGAACTTCCCGTTGCGGCTCGGGTAGATGCCGTGCGGCATGTCAGGGGTGTCGATCGAGCCGATCACCTTGAGATGCTTCCAGCTGATCCGCAGCAACTTGTTGCGCCCCATGTCGGCGACGTAGAAGCCGCGGCCGGTCGGCGACAGCCGGATGTCCTGCGGCTTGGCGCCGGGCGGCAGCACGAGCCGGGCGGTGACCCGGTGCTGCAGCGTGTTGACCTTGAGCAGCGAGCCGGAGAACTCGCAGGTGACGATGAAGTAGCGCCCGTTGGCGGAGAAGTCCGCGTGGTTCGGCCCGAGGCAACTGGGGTCCTTCACCACCGCGCGCCGCCGGAAGGTGTGCGGGTCGTCGAAGAGAATCTCGTCGTCCTGCTCGGCCATCACGATCGCCCGCTTGCCGTCGGGCGTGAAGTAGAGGTTGTAGGGCCGGGTCTGCGGGATCCGCTTCTCGATCCGGCCGGTGCGCGGGTCGAGCGCCACCAGCCGGTTGGCGGCACTGGCCTCGACGTAGAGGGTCTTCAGGTCGTAGGAAGGCGTCACGTGCTGCGACAACTCCCCGGTGTGCAGTATGCGCACGACCTTGTGGGTCTTCTGGCTGATCACGGTCGTGATCGGCCGGCCGTAGGAGTTCGGCACGTAGATGAGGGCCGGCTCGTGGGCGATCGACGGCTCGACGTTGCCCGCCCGGGCCGCCGCATAGACCTCGCCGTGCTCGACCGGAGGCATCCCGGGCAGCAGGTGCCGGAAGGGGAGCGGCACGGGCGGCCGGGAAGCCGGCCCGGCTGCGTCCTGCTTCGCCGCCGCCGCCGCGGTGGACGGCGCCCGCGAGGGCTGCGGAGGGGCCGCCGTGGGCGAACCTCCACAGCCGGCCAGCGCCGCGAGCGCGACGAGGGCTACGGCGGCTGGGACAGCCTTGATCAAGCCCATTCTCCGGACGATAGCGAGCGCACCTGACCTGGACCTGACCTGGACCTGACCTGGCGCGGACCGTCCACGTTGACGGTGGGGATGCCACCTCCGGCGCGGGCGATCACCGCGATCGCGGTCTCGTCGGTCGGGTTGCTCTCCCGGTGCACCGTGAACGCGGGCACGTGCACGAAGTCACCGGGCCCGGCGTCCAGGAAGCCGTCGTGGCCCTCGAACTCCAGCCGGAGCAGGCCCGAGACGACGTAGAGGCTGGTCTCGTTGCGATCGTGGTGGTGCCAGCCGGAGACGGCGCCCGGGGCGGTGGCCACCTGGCCGACCCACAGGAGCGGCACGTCGAAGGCACGGTGGCGGGTCATCCCAGGCGTCGGGTCGGCCTCGACCAGGTCGGTCATCCGGATCACGCGCACGGGCTCGCCCACGCGGCCAGTCTGGCACGGTCGATCATCCGCGGACCGGCAGCCGCACCTCCATCACGGTCTTGCCAGGCTCGGGGTGGATCACGATCTGCCCGCCGTGCCGGTCGACGACGATCCGCCGGGCGATGTCGAGCCCCAGTCCGGTGCCCTGGCCCACGTCCTTGGTGGTGAAGAACGCCTCGAACGCGCGCTCCGCCACCTCGGCGGGCATGCCGGGCCCGGTGTCAGCGACCTCAACGACGACCTCGTCCCCGTCGCGGCGGGTGACCACGCGGAGCGTGCCTTGGCCGGCCATCGCGTCGAGCGCGTTGTCGACGAGGTTCGTCCAGACCTGGTTGAGCTCGCCGGGGAACGCCTCGACGAGCGGGACGTCGGCGGCGTACTCGCGCACCACGTGCACGTCGGCGGGGATCTTGTGGCCCAGCATCACCAGGGTGCTCTGCAGACCCTCGGTGATGTCGATGCGCTGCCGGGAGCCGCGGTCCATCTGGGAGTAGGACCGCACCGCCCCGACGAGCTCCGACACCCGTCTTGTCGACTCGCGCACCTCACCGAGCAGCGAGCTGGTCGACAGGGTCGCGGCGACCCACTCCAGGCCGGCCTGCAGCGCGGGTCCCAGGACGTCGGCGGCGCGGTCACACCAGGCCATGTCGGCGCCGGCCGCCGCGAGCACCGGAGCGAGCTCCCAGCTGCGCTCGGCGTCGTGCTTCTCGAGCCAGTCGGCGAGCGCGTCCTCGCAGTCGGCGACAGCGAGCGCATCGGTGGGGGCGGTCCGGTCGGCGACCTCCAGCCGTAGGGCATCGATGTCGGCGAACTGCTGCGGCGAGATGCCGCACTCGGCGAGCCGGCGCAGCGACGCCAGCAGCGCCGCGCTCGACGCCTCGAGGGCCGACACCGCGCGGACCGCCGCCGCCGCGGGGTTGTTCAGCTCGTGTGCCAGGCCTGCGGACAACCGGCCGAGGGTGACCAGCGAGTCGCGCTGCCGGGCGGTCGCCTCGATCCGCCGCGCGGTGCCGTAGAGACCGTTGACCAGGTGCACGCCGAAGGGGAACCAGGCGTTGAGGCACTCCCGCAGCTTCTCCGCCGGCACTCGCAGCATCCGTCCGGGTGTCTCACCGCGACCGGTGGCGAGGTAGACGCCGTTCTCGTCCCAGGCCCGGAAACCGCCGGACCACACCCCGGGCACCGCCATCCGGCCGACGACCAGATCCTCGCGGCCGACGTGGCGGACCAGCTCGATGGTGCCGTCGACCAGCACCCACCAGTGGTCGGCGTGCTCCCCCTCGCGGAAGAGGACGTCACCGCGCTCGAAGGGCGCCTCCTCCCCGGCGGCCAGGAGCTCGTCCAGCTGGTCGTCGCCGAGCCCGCCGAAGAGCGGGATCGGGCGCAGCTCGTCGAGTCGCATGTCAGATCGTCGCCAGGTAGCGGTGGACGTGGTAGACCGACATCGCGCCCTCGCCCACGGCCGAGGCGACCCGCTTCATCGAGTCCAGCCGCACGTCGCCGGCGGCGAAGACCCCGGGCATGCTCGTCTCCAGGGAGTACGGCGCCCTCTCGAGCGGCCACCGGGCGCCCTCACGCAGCAGGTCCTGTCCGGTCACCACGAAGCCCTGCCGGTCCCGCACGACCTGGTCACCGAGCCAGTCCGTGCGTGGCGCTGCGCCGATGAAGCAGAACAACCACGACGCCGGAACCTCCTCGCGGAAGTTGGCGGCCCTGTCGTCGAGGACGAGCGTCTCCAGGTGACCGTCCCCGCGGGCGCCGACCACCTCGGTGCACACCCGCACCTCGATCGCGGGGGTGGAGACGATCCGGTCGACCAGGTAGCGCGACATCGTCGCGTCCAGGGCCGTGCCGCGGACCAGCAGCACGACCCGCTTGGCGTGCTTCGCGAGGTTGAGCGCGGCCTGCCCGGCCGAGTTCGCAGCCCCGACGAGGTAGACCTCCTCCCCCGCGCACTGGGACGCCTCGCTGGCGTCGGCGCCGTAGTAGATGCCGCGGCCGGTGAACGCGTCGGCCCCCTCGGCCGGCAACCGGCGGTAGGAGACCCCCGTCGCCACGACGAGGGAGCGGGCCTCGACCTCGCCGCTGTCGTCGAGGAGCACGGCACGAGCGGGACCGCGGGCCTCGAAGCCGGTGACGTCGCGGGCGAGCACCATCTCGGCGCCGAACCGGGAGACCTGGGCGAGCGCGCGGTGGGTCAGGTCGGCACCGGTCAGGCCGCGCGGGAAGCCGAGGTAGTTCTCGATCGAGGCGCTCTGCCCGGCCTGTCCACCGGGCGCCTCCCGCTCGACCACGACGGTGCGCAGCCCCTCGGAGGCGGCGTAGACCGCAGCGGCCAGCCCGGCCGGTCCCCCGCCGACGACGCAGACGTCATAGAGCTTCTGCTTCGCCGTGGTGCGCAGGCCCAGGGCCGTGGCCACCTCCAGCGACGTCGGGGCGCGCAGCGGGTCAGCGTCGGGCACCAGCACCAGCGGCAGGCACGCGGGGCCCGCACCGGCGGCCGCGAACAGGGACGCTCCCTCCTCGTCGCGCTCGACGTCGAGCCATCGGTAGGGCACGTGGTTGCGGGTCAGGAACTGCCGGATCTCGTGGGCGCGGTCCGACCAGCGGTGGCCGACCACGCGGACCGACACCTCCGCCTGCGGGTGGGCGCCGCGCCAGTCGTCGAGCAGGTCGTCGAGGACGGGGTAGAGGCGCTCCTCGGGCGGGTCCCACGGCTTGAGCAGGTAGTAGTCCAGCCCGATCTCGTTGATCGCCCGGATCGCCACGTCGGTGTCGGCGTAGGCGGTGAGCAGCAGGTACTTCGCCGTCGGGCAGTGCGCCCGGGCTCGCTCCAGCATCTCGATGCCGGTCATCCGCGGCATCCGCTGGTCGGCGGCCACGAGGGCGACCGGTTGTTGGCGCAGTGCCATCCGCTCGAGCAGGCCGAGCGCCTCTTGTCCCGACGTTGCCCGCACGATGCGGTAGTCCGCGCCGTACCTGCTGCGCAGGTCGCGGCTGATGGCCGCGGACACCTCG
>JAICXL010000087.1 GCA_025980475.1 Nocardioidaceae bacterium
CGGGGGGGGGGGGCGGGGGGGCGGGGGGGGGGGGGCGCTGGTGTGGTGGGTGGTTTGGCGGGGTGGCAACGCCGCCGCCGGGTCGCGGCTCGCGGTGGGGCCCCGCCTCTGTGTGGGGCCGCGCCCCCGGGGGGTGGGCGCGCCACGGCACGGCCCCCGGGCCCGATGGTGCCGAGACGTCGGCGCCTGCCCGGGTCGCGTTCTACGCTTGCCACCGTGTGTGGCAGGTATGCGTCCAGTCGGCGCCCCGAGGACCTCGTCGAGGAGTTCGAGATCCGCGGCAGCGACGTGCCCGCCCTCGAGGCGGACTGGAACGTCGCACCCACCAAGCCGGTCTACGCGGTGGTCGAGCGCGGGTCGGACGAGCGCCAGCCGGAGCGGCAGCTGCGTGTGGTGACCTGGGGGCTGGTGCCCTTCTGGGCCAAGGACCCCTCGGTCGGGAACCGGATGATCAACGCCCGCGTCGAGACGGTCGCTGAGAAGCCGGCCTACCGCCGGGCCTTCGAGCGTCGCCGCGCGATCCTGCCCGCTGACGGCTACTACGAGTGGTACCCCACCTCCCAGCTGACCAGGGCGGGCAAGCCGCGCAAGCAGCCCTACTTCATCAGGCCCCGTGACGGCGGCGTGCTCGCGATGGCCGGGCTCTACGAGATCTGGCGGGACCCCACGAAGGCCGAGGACGACTCCGACCGCTTCCGGTGGACCTGCACCGTGATCACGGCGCGCGCGGAGGACTCGCTCGGGCACATCCACGACCGGATGCCCCTGATGCTGACCCCCGACAAGTACGACGCCTGGCTGGACCCTCGCCGCTCGGGACGGGACGAGCTGCTGGGCCTGCTCGAACCCGCGGCGCCCGGCCTGCTCGAGGCGTTCCCGGTCGCCACGCTGGTCTCGAACGTGCGCAACAACGGGCCGGAGCTCGTCACACCGATCGCCGTGGAGGACCCGGTGGAGGACCCCGTGGAAGGTGAGGCGCGCTGATGCCGAACGAGCGGCTGGTGCCGACGCCCCACGGCGATGCCCGGATCGTCGCGCGGCGCGCCAAGCGTCCGGTGGCCACGCTGATCCTCACCCACGGCGCCGGCGGCGGCATCGAGGCACCTGACCTGGTGCGGCTCGCCCGCACCCTGCCGCAGCAGGACATCTCGGTGACGCTGGTCGAGATGCCCTGGCGCGTCTCCGGTCGTCCGGTCGCCCCGGCAGGGACGATCCTCGACGAGTGCTACCGGGCGGCGCTCGACACGATGCGGATGCGGACGCCGCTGGTCGTCGGCGGGCGGAGCGCCGGCGCCCGTTCGGCCGCACGCGTGGCCAGATCGGCTGGTGCCCGGGGGCTGCTCGCGCTGGCCTTCCCGTTGCACCCACCCGGCAGGCCGGAGAAGTCCCGGCTCGACGAGCTGCAGGGCGCCCGGGTGCGCGCCCTCGTCGTCCAGGGCGAGCACGACGCGTTCGGCCGCCCCGACGAGTTCCCCGGCGACGTCGAGCTGACCGCCGTGCCCTTCGCCGACCATGCGTTCACGGTGCCGAAGAGGGCCCCGGTCAGCCAGGACGAGGCCCTCGACGTCATCCTCGAGGCGACCCTGGAGTGGATCGTTCGCGATGTCGTGGGGAATCGAACCAGTTGAGCGGTTGTTCTGGCCCCGGAAGACGGTGAGACCGGGAGCACAGCCGACAGGAGGCGCCGATGCTGGTGATCGACCACCCGCTCGCCGACCCGTTCGTCGGGTCGGGTTCTGCGAGCCGCCGGATAGGCTGGCCGGTGATGACCGAGCCAACCACCCCCGAACTGCCGGAGCAGCCCGCGGACGAGGCCTCCGCCGAGGAAACCGTCGACGTCGCCTCCGAGACACCTGAGGCGCGCCAGCTGCGCTTCGAGCGCGATGCGCTGCCGTTCCTGGACCAGCTTTACTCCGCGGCGATGCGGATGACGCGCAACCCCTCCGACGCCGAGGACCTCGTGCAGGAGACGTTCGCCAAGGCCTACGCGTCCTTCCACCAGTTCCGCCCCGGGACCAACCTGAAGGCCTGGCTGTACCGGATCCTGACCAACACCTTCATCAACACCTACCGCAAGAAGCAGCGGCAGCCGCAGCAGTCGATGGCCGAGGACGTCGAGGACTGGCAGTTGGCCCGCGCCGAGTCGCACTCGTCCGCCGGGCTGAAGTCGGCCGAGACCGAGGCGCTCGAGCACCTTCCCGACTCCGACGTCAAGGACGCCCTCCAGCGGCTGCCGGAGGACTTCCGGCTCGCGGTCTACCTCGCCGACGTCGAGGGCTTCCCCTACAAGGAGATCGCAGAGATCATGGACACGCCCATCGGCACGGTGATGTCACGTCTCCACCGTGGGCGCCGACAGCTGCGCGAGATGCTGTCGGACTACGTCAAGGACAACGACCTGCTGTCCTCGGGCGCGGGCCGGGACGGAGCTTCGTCATGAGCTGCGACAAAGACCAGGACCGGGGCCACGACCATGAGCACGCGCCCGCGAGGGACTGCTCGGAGGTCCTCGACCGGGTCTTCTTCTTCCTCGACAACGAGCTCGACCAGGCGGACTGTGCCGACATCCAGCGCCACCTCGACGAGTGCGGGCCCTGCCTTGCCAAGTACGACCTCGAGCGCACCGTGAAGACGCTGGTCGCCCGCTCCTGCACCGAGGTGGCGCCCGAGGGGCTGCGCCAGCGGGTGCTGCTGTCGATCAAGCAGGTCTCGGTGCGGATCACCACCGACCAGGCCTGAGCCGGGCTCCTTGCCAGGTTCGTGTGGGCCGGTGCGGTCCGGGTGTCCCGGCCGTCCGATTTCGTCGCGCCGCCCACACCTGAGAGGATGGACGTCGCTCCGCGGACCGCTCGCGGGCGATGGACGAAGGAGAGACATGGCCAAGACCGGACGCAAGCGTCGGGCTCGCAAGAAGAAGAGCGCCAACCACGGCAAGCGCCCGAACGCCTGACCATCGAGACCGGCCGCGCCGCTGAGCTCGGCTTCACCGTCGCAGCCACGGACACCGCTGCGGCCGTCGGCTCCGGGTCGCTGCCCGTCCTCGCGACGCCGCGACTGCTGGCCTGGTGCGAGGCGGCGACCTGTGCAGCCATCGAGCCGGACCTGCCGCCCGGCCAGACCTCGGTCGGCACCCGGGTGTCCCTCGAGCACCGGGCCGCCTCGCCGGTCGGCGGCGAGCTGACGGTGCGGGCCACGGTCACCCATGTCGACGGCCGGCTGGTGCGCTTCGGTGTCCGCGCCACCGCTCCCGACGGCAAGGCGGTCGCCACCGGCGAGGTGACCCGGGTGGTCGTCGACGCCGAGCGCTTTCTCGAGCGTATCGGCTGACGCCGCCGCGTCAGATGCCGAACGTGGAGCGCGGGTAGGCGGCGCCGACGTCGGTGATCACGTTGACCAGGTAGGGCACCTCCGCGGCGAAGGCCCGATCGAGGGCCGGCCCGATCTGGCGGGGATCGGTGACCGTCTCGCCGGCCCCGCCGAGCGCCTTGACCACTTCGTCGTAGCGGGTGCGGGGCGCGAGGTCGGCCGCGACGTCGTAGCCGTAGAGCATCTGCATCGGGCCCTTCTCCAGGCCCCACGCACCGTTGTTGCCGCAGACCATCACCACAGGCAGGTCGTGGCGCACGAGCGTGTCGACGTCCATCAACGACATCCCGGCGGCGCCGTCACCGTAGAGCAGCACCACCTGGCCGGAAGGCCGGTGCAGCCGGGCCGCGATCGCGGCACCCAGGCCGGCGCCGAGACAGCCGTAGGGGCCGGGGTCCAGCCAGCCGCCGGGCTGCTTCGGCTCCACGAACTTGCCGGCGAACGAGACGAAGTCACCACCGTCGCCGATCACGACGGCGTCGTCGGCGAGACGCGGGAGCAACTCGCCGTAGATGCGGGCCGGGTGGATCGGGTCGGCCTCGGCGCCGAGCAGTCCGGCGTCGCGCGCTGTCGCCGCCGCCACGGTGTCCTGCAGCGAGGACACCCAGCCGCCCCAGTCCGGCCTGCGGACCAGGCCGGTGAGCGCATCGAGCAACCCGTCGAGCACGAGGGTGAGGTCGCCGTACGCCGATCCGGCCAGCTCCGCGTGCCCCGACACCTGCCCTGCGGAGTCGGCCAGGTGCACCACCCGCGCGGGCGGGGCGCCCTCGGGGTCCTTGCCGCCGAAGACGCCGTAGCCGAGCCGGAAGTCCAGCGGCGTGCCTGCCACGACGGCGAGGTCGCAGCCGCCGAACGCGGCGCTGCGGGCCTTAGTGACCAGCAGCGGATGCCCACCGGGTACGACGCCCCTCCCCATCCCGTTCGTGATCACGGGGATCCCGGACTGCTCGACGAACCGCAGGGCGGCGTCCTCCGCGCCGTCGGCCCACACGTCGGTGCCGAGCACGAGCACGGGCCGGGTCGCCGATCCGAGCAGCTCGGCGATGTCGGAGAGCGCCTCGGCGTCCGGCTCGAGCGGGCGGTGGGGCTCGACCGGGGGGCGTACGGCGTCGGCGGTGTTGAACAGCTCGTCCATCGGCACGTCGACGAAGACCGGGCCGCGGTGCGAGGTGCCGGCCAGCGTGAAGGCCTCATGCATCCCGTCGGCGACCTCGGCCGCGGTGTGGAGCGTGCGCGCCGCCTTGGTGACGCTCGTGAGGATGGGCGGCTGGTCGAGCTCCTGCAGCGAGCCGGTGCCCCAGCGGTTGGCCGGCGCGCGGCCGCCGACCACCACCAACGGCGAGCCGGAGAACTGGGCCTGGGTGATCGCGCTGACGCCGTTCGTCACGCCGGGACCGGCGGTGAGCACGGCGAGCCCGGGGCGGCGGGTCAGCTTGCCCATCGCCTCGGCGGCGAACGCAGCGGTCTGCTCGTGGCGCACGTCGAGGATGCGCATCGCCGGGTCCGCGGTCACGGCCCCGTCGTACATCGGGAAGACGTGCGCGCCCGAGAGGGTGAACATCGTGTCCACGCCGTGCGCCCGGGCGACGGCGACGGCGTGCTGGCCGGCGTGGCCGCTCACGCTGCCCGCCGCGCCGTCCTCCGTCGCGTCGTCGTGCTCGTCGGTCCGGGGAGCGGCGTCCTGCGTCATGCGTCGGAGGCTACCCGGCGGGGTCGCGCGCGGCGACGAAGTAGGGCGCGTTGGTCCGGCGCAGGTGGTCGATCAGCACCAGCAGCAGGTCGGCGCGCACCTCCGGCTGCTGCGGACCGAGGGCCAGCTGCAGGTGCAGGCTGCGCAGGAACGACTGCGCGTTGCCGGCGGTCAGGTAGGGGTTCTCCCGACCGTCGCCGGTGGGCGTCGCGGCGCCGGCGATCCGCGCCACCCACGGTTCGAGCACGTCGAGGCCGAGGACGTTGCGTCGCAGCACGTGGATGACCGCGAGGGCGAGGCGGTCGTCCTCGCCGCAGACGAAGAGCTCCGGGGTCGGCAGCAGCAGCCGGTCGGCCACGACGTCGAGGAGCACGGTGAGCTCGAGCTGGCCGAAGCGGGGGGACCGGGCCAGCGCACCGATCGCGTCGGCGCCGTGGGCCACCGCGTGGGCCCAGCCCTTGCCGGGCACGAAGCCGCGAAGGTCGCGCTCCCGGACCAGCCAGCCGGCGATCCGGTCGCCCCAGCGGAGCACCACCTCGGTGGGCACCAGACCGGCCGTGGTGTCCCGGTCGATGCACTCGGTGACCACCAGGGCCGCGAAGCTGCGCCGGAAGACGCTGTCGGTGTGCTGCTCACCCAACCCGACGTCGAGGCCGGCGCAGATCCCGTCGCCCAGCCCGGTCAGGAGGTCGTCGTACACCCCGTCACCGATCCAGGTCGCCAGCGTGGGGTAGGCGACGCCGTCGCGGACCGCCGGGTCGGGGTCGCCGAGCATCCGGGTCAGCTCGGCGGTCATCTCGTCCAGCGGACGCCCCTGGGGGACCTTGAGCCCGTCGGCCACCACCTGCTCCCAGAACGCCGACGCCATGGCGCCATTGTGCCTTCCCGAGCGCACCTGCCTCCTCGCGGGCGGCCGCGACCGGGCGGTGGCTGCTGACCTACGCTGGCGCCGTGCCGTCGCTGCCCGAGCTCGCCCGCGCGCACACCGACCTCGATCCGGAGGACGTCGCGTGGCTGTCGCTTCTACTCGCCGACTGGCAGATCGTCGCGGACCTGTCCTTCGCCGACCTGGTCCTGTGGCTGCCCGACCGGCAGGGCCGCGGCTTCTGGGCCGGAGCGCAGATGCGGCCGACGACCGGGCCGACGGCCTACGTCGACGACGTGGTGGGCACGTTCGTCCCCGCCGGCAGGCGGGCCCTCATCGACGCGGCCTGGCGGGACGGGCGGATCGCCCGCGACGGCGACCCGGAGTGGCGCGACGATGTCCCCGTGCGCGTCGAGGCGATCCCGGCTCGGCGTGACGACCGGGTGGTCGCGGTCGTCGCCCGCAACACCAACCTGCAGGGGGTGCGCACGCCCAGCCGGCTGGAGCTTGCCTACCTGCAGGCGGCGAGCGAGCTGACCCAGATGATCGCGGCGGGGGCGTTCCCCCACCCGGGCGAGCGCTCGGACCACGCGGACTCACCGCGGGTGGGTGACGGCTTCATCCGGGTCGACGCCGCCGGCCGGGTCGACTATGCGAGCCCGAATGCGCTGTCGGTCTTCCGCAGGCTCGGGCTGACCGGTGACCTCGACGGGCAGGACCTCACCGAGGTTGCCCGCCGGCTGGTCCCGGCCCGGCACCGACCCGACGAGGAGGCGATCAGCGCGGTGCTCGGCGCCCGTGCCGCCCGGGACACCGAGCTGGGCGACGGCGCGACCACGGTGATCATCCGGGCGATCCCGCTGCGGCCGGCTGGGGAGCGGACCGGCGGTCTGGTGCTGTTTCGGGACGTGACCGACCTGCGTCGGCGTGACCGCGAGCTGCTCACCAAGGAGGCCACCATCCGCGAGATCCACCATCGGGTGAAGAACAACCTGCAGACGGTCGCCGCGCTGTTGCGGCTGCAGTCGCGCCGGCTGGGGCCGGAGGCCCAGGCCGCGCTCGACGAGGCGGTGCGCCGGGTGGGCTCCATCGCGGTGGTCCACGAGACGCTGAGCCAGTCCTTCGACGAGGCGGTGCCCTTCGACGAGGTGGCCGACCGGCTGACCGTGCTGGTGCGCGACGTGGGCTCGAGCGAGGAGTCCATCGCGGTGCGGCGCACGGGGAGATTCGGCCAGGTGGACTCCGAGCTGGCCACGCCGCTGGCGATGGTGCTCACCGAGCTTCTCCAGAATGCGGTGGAGCACGCCTTCCCCGCCGGTGGTGGCGGGTCGATCGAGCTGGGGTGCCGTCGTACGACGGACCGCCTGCTGGTCAGCGTCGTCGACGACGGGGCTGGTTTGCCGGAGGGGTTCGATCCGGCCACCTCGGCAAGCCTGGGGCTCTCGATCGTGCGCACGCTGGTGGCCGAGCTCGGCGGCCGGATCGAGATGGGGCGGCGAGACGCCGCTGCGGGAACGCGCGTCGACCTCGAGATCCCGCTGGGATGAACCCGCTCAGGCGCTGCGAAATCAGGCGCTGCGAAATCAGGCGCTGCGAAGTCAGGCGCTGCGAAGTCAGGCGCTGCGAAGTCAGGCGCTGCGAAGTCAGGCGCTGCGAACGCGAGCCCGTGCGTTGCGCCGCTTGAGTGCCCGCCGCTCGTCCTCGCTGAGGCCGCCCCAGACTCCGTGGTCCTGCCCGGCCTCGAGGGCCCACGCGAGGCACTGCTCGCGCACCTCGCAGCGCCGGCACACCTGCTTGGCCTCCTCGATCTGGAGGATGGCCGGACCGGTGTTGCCGATCGGGAAGAACAGCTCCGGGTCCTCTTCGAGGCACGCGGAGCGGTGACGCCAATCCATGGGGCGGGGAGCTCCTGTTCTCACGCTACTGGCCGGCTCGGCGGAGGTGCCGCCGATGTGGCCGTGTCTGGTGTGAAAGGCTTCCGCTGGAGAACGTGTGAAAGCTTTCACGAGTTCCGACCTGGTGCCGTCCGATCCGGAGGAGCAGGTTGGTGGCCGCGCCTCCACGCCGGGGCACGACCTCGATGATGCTTTCAAGTCCGGCGGCGTTGCACAAGACCCTGCGCGGGTCTGCTTGGTCACAGGGGTGGCTAGAGTCTTTGCCCGTGACCGAGCCGCCGCCCGACCGGGAGCCCGAAGACGGTGCTGACCGGGAGCCCGATCGGGAGCCCGAACGGCTCCCCGGGGACCGCGGCCACCGGCCCCCGGCGCCGCTGACCGCGGCAGCCAGCCTGGTCCTCTTGCAGGGGCTGTTCACGGTGCTCTTCGGCATCAGCGAGGCGGTGCACGTCTCGTCGGGCCGGGTGGTGATGGGCGCCACGACGGCTCTGTTCTTCGTCGTCTACGGGGCCGCCCTGGGTTTCTGCGCCTGGGGGATGCATGCGCTGCGCTCCTGGTCGCGTGGGCCGGTGCTGCTGGCCGAGCTGATCTGGCTCGGCCTGGCCTGGAACCTGCGGGACAGCACGGTCACCGGGGTGGCGATCGCGGTGGCGGCCTCCGCGGTGCTCGTGCTCGCCGGGATGCTGCATCCCCGGTCGATCCAGGCGCTCAACCGCGAGGAGCACCGGTCCTGAGGGTTGCCCGACGGACGGTCAGCCCGACTCGAGACCGTTGCGCAGCTTCTCGAGCGTGCGGCTGAGCAACCGGGAGACGTGCATCTGCGAGACCCCGATCTCTGCAGCGATCTGGGATTGGGTCATCCCGCCGAAGAAGCGCAGCAGCAGGATCTTCTTCTCCCGCGGCGGCAGCGCCTCGAGCAACGGCTTGATCGACTCCCGGATCTCGACATGCTCGAGGGCGGAGTCGTCCTCGCCCAGGGAGTCGAGCATCGAGGTCATCCCCTCGTCACCGCCGTCGCCGGCGTCCAGGGACAAGGTGGCGTAGGCATTGGCGGACTCGAGCCCCTCCATCACCTCCTCGACGGTGATTCCGAGCTTCGCGGCGATCTCCCGCGGCGTGGGTGCACGGCCCAGCTTCTGGGACAGCTCGCCGGTGACGCCGCTGATCGCCATCCGCAGCTCCTGCAGCCGCCGCGGCACCCGAATGGCCCAGCCCTTGTCGCGGAAGTGGCGCTTGATCTCCCCGACGATGGTGGGGGTGGCGTAGGTCGAGAACTCCACCCCGCGGTCGGAGTCGAACCGGTCGACCGCCTTGATCAGGCCGATCGTGCCCACCTGGACCAGGTCGTCCAGTGGCTCCCCGCGGTTCTGGAACCGGCGCGCGCAATGCTCGACGAGCGGGAGGTGCAACCGCACCAGGTCCTCACGCAGCCGCCGGCGCTCCTCGTCGCCGACGTCCCCGGCCATCGCGGAGAAGAGCGCCGCGCTGGTCTCCTTGGTCACCCGGGAGTCCCCGGCCGCGGTCAGGTGGCTGGTCATCGGAGCGTTCAGGACGTCGCGCCGACGGAGGTGCTGCTGCTGAAGGAGATCGACCGCCGTCCGTCGTCAGCACCGGCCTGGAGGTCGGCGGCCAGGGCCGTCAAAACCTGCCAGGCGAAGGTGTCGGTGTCGGGAACCCCCGGACGTGAGCTGTCGGCCGAGACGGTGACCCGCATGCTGCCCTCCGTGAGCTCGAAACCGACCCGCAGCTGGCCGTCGGGGTTCGCGCCGTCGAGGACGAGCGCGCACGCCTCACCCACTGCCATGCGGAGGTCCTCGATGTCATCGAGCGTGAAGTCGAGCCGGGCAGCGAGTCCCGCGGTGGTCATCCTCAGGACGGAGACGTAGGCGTTCTCCGCCGGTAGGCGCAGCTCGACGTCGGGCTGGTCGGTCACTTGTCGATCACCTCATCGGCCCGCTGCACGGCGGGCCAGTGTCCAGGGTTGTGTGGGCACAGACTACGACGAGGCCGGGCCCAACGGCTCGACCCCGTCGCGGTCGTGTCGGAGGCGGTCAGCCCTTCTTGGTCTCCTTGTAGGCCCGCGTGGACGGCAATTGGGGGTGGTTGACGGAAAAAGAGGTGTGACCTGCGGAAACACGTTTGACGGTGCTTGGCGGTCGTCGGCGCTTCTCGGACTTCTTGCGGACTCTGTGCGGACAGCAGATCTCGACAAGGATCAGGCGGGGCGCTGCAGCTCATGTTCCACGGCGCGCCTGATCCACGAAGACACCGAGCGGTCGTCCTCACCGGCCCGCCGCCGGATCTCCTCCAGAAGCTCGGGAGGGAACCGGACCGGGATCGGAGCGGTGAGTCGAGCGGCGCGTCGGCGCGGGGAACCTTGCGGCTCCTGGTTCTCCGGCCGGGCGTAGAAGTCGTACTCCTCGTCGGGAGTCATGGTGTTGTCGGTCATCGATCCCTCCGGTACTGGTCAGCGAGGTCCGAAGCGGCCTCGTAGCATCCGATTGGTCGGCAGCGATGGGGATCGCCATCGCGTGCCGGTGCCAGCGGAACGACCAGCACCCGCCCCGCGACCTCGGCGCACGTCAGCCAGTGCGCCGGCGGCTTCGCCGGTTAGAAGAGCGGATCATTGGTCCAGAAGTCGTAGACGTCGTGCAGCCCCAGGTGGGGATGCTTAAACAGGTGTGCGGCCTGCGCATCGACCTCGAACGGGTTTCGTCGAGAAGATCGAGATCGAAGCGGTCAGCCACTGCAGTATTGTATAACAAACGACTACGTCGTGCCCTGTACCGCTCATCTGGAGCTGGCGGACCGGTCCGGCTGGTGTCATCTGGAACTACGCTCGCTGCGTGTCGCTGAGCATCGGGATCAATGAGGGACGAGCGGTGTGCGCAGAG
>JAICXL010000013.1 GCA_025980475.1 Nocardioidaceae bacterium
AGCGGAGACATGCAAGGCGCGCGGGATCTCGCCGACGTCCTCCCACTGCTGCAGGTGCGGCAGCACCTCCCGCTCGACGAAGCGCGTCGTGGTCGCGCGCAGGGCGACCTGCTCGTCAGTCCAGGTCACAACAGCTCCGAAGGGATCTCGACGTGTCGCGAGCGCAGCCACTCGCCCAGCGCCTTCGCCTGCGGGTCGAAGCGCGTCGACCCCGCGACGCCCTCGCCGAGCAGGCCGTGCAGCACGACATTGACCCCACCGAGGTTCGGCAGCGCGAACACGTCCACCTCGAGCGACGCAGCCTCGGGCACCAGGGAGCGCACGAAGGACGCAGTCACCAGCGACAGCAGCCATGCCACGCGCGACTCCCGATGCGGGCCCTGTGCCACCCAGAGCCCGACGTTGGCGTCCCCGCCCTTGTCACCGGACCGCGCGTGCACGAACGTCCCCAAGGGCGCCTTCACGCGACCACCTCCCGTCGCCCGTCGTCGAACACCGCGACCTCCGCGACCTCGTCGCGCGCCACGTAGGCGGGGCGGTAGACGCCGTACGGCGACTCCTTCGCCGGCGGGGCCGTGAGCGCGAAGCCCGGGTACGACGCCAGCGCGAGCTCGACACCGGCACTGCTGAAGGCGCGTCCGACCGCGTCGGCGGAGGGATCCTTGACCGTGCACCGCAGCAGGCAGGACGCCTCCTCCTCCGAGGCGGCGTCGGCGATCGGCCGCCCCGACAGCGTCCACTCCACGACAGCCGGCCGTGGGTCCAGGCGCGACTCGAGCTGTGCCCGGACCCAGGAAGCCTTCTCCTCGACGTCCAGCCCGGTCAGCACGAGCTCCAGCTGGTTGCGGAACCCGCCGAGCTCGTTGACGCAGACCTTCAGGTCGGCCGGGGGCGCAGCACCGCGCACGCCGGAGACGCCCACGCGATCGGGCGCGAGGTCCGACAGCTGGATCGAGGTCAGGTCGACGCTCACGTCCGGGTTGAGGTAGGTGGTCGACTGCACCTCGTACATCAGCTGCGCGGTCACCGTGTCCACCGAGACCAGGCCGCCCGTCCCGTCGTGCTTGGTCACCACCGACGACCCGTCCGCCGACATCTCCACCAGCGGGAACCCGAGCGACCGGGCGTCGCGCTCCATCGACAGGAAGCCCGAGAAGTTGCCGCCGGTGGCCTGGGTGCCGCACTCGATCACGTGACCGGCCACGACCGCGCCGGCGAGCTCGTCGTACGACGATCGCCCCCACCCGAACCGCCACACGCACGGCCCGACGACCAGCGAGGCGTCGGTGACCCGGCCGGTGACGACGACGTCGGCACCACCGGACAGCGCCGCGGCGATGCCGAACCCGCCGAGGTAGGCGTTCGCGGTGAGCGCGTCACCGAGCCCGAGGGACGAGGCCCGCGGCATCAGGTCGTCGCCCTCGACGTGCGCGACGGATGCGGACAGCCCCAGCCCGGTGGCGACCTCGCGGATGCGGGAAGCGAGCCCGGCCGGGTTCAGCCCGCCGGCGTTGGCGACCAGCCGGACCCCCTTCTCCAGCGCCCTGCCCAGGCACTCCTCGGCCTGCCGCACGAACGTCTTCGCGTAGCCGAGCGACGGGTCGCGCATGCGGTCCCGGCCGAGGATCAGCATCGTCAGCTCGGCGAGGTAGTCGCCGGTCAGCACGTCGAGCGGGCCGTCCTCGAGCATCTCCCGCATCGCCGAGAGCCGGTCGCCGTAGAACCCGGAGCAGTTGCCGATCCTCATGACGCCGACCGGCCGCTTCCCGGCGGCCCCGCGAACGCCTGCGCGATGTCCAGCCACGTGTCCGCGTCCCGGCCGGCGGCCGTCAGCCGGAGGTCGCTGCGGTGGCGCCGCTGGGTCACCAGAAGGCAGAAGTCGTACGCCGGACCCGTCACTGACTGCGGCGCATCATCAGGCCCCCACTGCCAGACCGCGCCGGACGGCGCCGTCAAGGAGACGTTGAACTCCGATGAGGGCGGGTCCAGCCCGTGAATCGCGAACGCGAAGTCGCGGGTGCGCACGCCGAGGTGGGCAACGTGCCGGATGCGGTCGTCGACGACCGCGTCGACACCGAGACCCTCGTGCACGTCGAGGGAGTGTGCCCAGGTCTCCATGAGTCGGGCGGTGGCCATCGACGTGGGGCTCATCGGCGGGCCGAACCAGGGCATCCGCTCCCCCGCCGGACAGTCGCGCAGGGCGGCGACCAGCGCCGTCCGTGCGGCGCGCCAGCGGCCGAGGACGACGGCACCGGCTTCGGCGGCTCCTGAGGCAGCCGCCCGGTCCACGAACCCCGGCGGGTCGTCGAGCGCGGCCAGCGCCACCTCGTCCCAGCGCGCCTTGTCGGTGGCGGCGAGCACGGCCACCTCGTCGGTCCAGGCCAGGTGCGCGACCTGGTGCTTGACGTCCCAGCCGGCGGCGGGGGTCGGCGTGCCCCACGACTCCTCAGACAGCCCGGCCACCAGCCCGGCGAGCCGGTCGCCCAGCACGGAGAGGTCGGCGAGCACGTCGTCCAGCGTCGTCATCCGAGGCCCTCCTCGAGCACGACCGCCCAGCGGTCCAGGATCCGCCGGCGCCGTGCGGTGTCGTCGGAGATCGTGTTGGCCAGCCCCAGCCCGCGGACCAGGTCGAGGGTCGCCTGGACGAGCTCGCGGTTGCCGCGGCCCTTCTCGTCGACGTCGAGCAGCTCGACGGTGAGTCGGTGCGTCTCCCGGCCGACGTGCGCCTCGAGCGGCACCACCGCCTCGTGCAGCGCCGGGTCGGTGCGCGCGGCGACCCAGAGCTCGAGGGCCGCGGTGAACACCTTGGAGGTGAAGTGGTCGGCGAGCATCTCCAGCACCGCGCGCGTCCGGCGGCCACCGGCGGGCAGTGAACGCGCCGCCGCCGCCAGCTCCGCCGCGCGTGCCTCGGTCAGGTGCTCGACAGCGGCGAAGACCAGGTCCTGCTTGGTCGGGAAGTGGTGCAGCTGGGCGCCGCGGCTCACCCCGGCGCGCCGGGAGACCAGCGTGGTCGACGTGCCGCTCCAGCCGTGCTCGACCAGACAGTCCACCGTCGCCTCCAGCAGGCGCTGTCGCATGGCGCGGGTGCGCTCCTCCTGCGGCACGTGGGCAGTGGTCACGCCGCCATCCTGTCGTGCCGACAAACAAACAGTCAAGACTGACTTTTCTTGCCAGGCATCCCTGAGCACCTGCCGGGTAGCGTGTCGGCGGAAGGGAGGGCCGATGAGCCGCAACCCGCTGGACCTGGTCGACAGCGCGATCGGCGGGGGTGTCGAGCACCTCAACGAGTTCGTGCACCGGCGCCGGCTGCGCAAGCTCGGCCTCCTCGAGGCGATGGACCCGCCGGATGCAGGGGGCTGGGCACGGACGGCGGCCAACCCGCCCCGCCACGGCAACACGCTCGACGTCTTCATCGACGGGCAGGACGCCTTCTCCCGGATGGCGGAGGAGATGCGGAAGGCCACGTCGTACGTCCACATCGCAGGCTGGCACCTCGAGACCGACTTCCGGCTGGCGCGGGACGAGGAGAGTACGACGCTGCTGCCCTTCCTCACCGAGCTCGCCGAGCGTGTCGAGGTGCGGGTGCTCCTGTGGGCCGGCCCCCCGCTGCCCGCCTTCCGGCCACGCCGGTCCGACATGCGAGCGGTGCGCGACCGGCTTACCCGCGGCACCCGGGTCAAGTGCGTGCTCGACTCGCGCGAGTACACCATGCACTGCCACCACGAGAAGGTCGTCGTCATCGACGGCCGGGTCGCGTTCGTCGGCGGCCTCGACCTCACCACGCTGCAGGGGGATCGCTACGACCGCTCCGAGCACCCCCGCCGCGAGGGCATCGGCTGGCACGACGGCGCCACGATGCTGACCGGCCCGGTCGCCACCGACGTCGCCGGACACTTCCGCGCGCGTTGGCAGGAGATCGCCCACGAGCCGCTGCCGGAGCCGGAGGCGCAGCAGCCGACCGGGGGCCGGACCGTGCAGCTGGTGCGGACCGTTCCGAACAAGACCTATGACTTCCTGCCTCGGGGCGAGTTCTCGATCATGGAGAGCTACATCCGTGCGCTGCGCAGCGCCGAGCGGTTCATCTACCTGGAGAACCAGTTCCTCTGGTCCACGGAGATCGCCAACATCCTCGATGCCAAGCTGCACGACCCCCCGAGCGACGACTTCCGGGTCCTGCTGGTGCTCCCCGTGCGCCCCACCAGCGGCAAGGACACCACGCGCGGCCAGCTCGGCGGGATGATCCAGGCAGACTCCGGCGACCACCTGCTCGCGACCACGCTCCGTTCCGGAACCGGCCAGGATTCGAAGGTGTGCTACGTGCACGCCAAGATCGGGATCGTCGACGACCGCTGGTTCACACTCGGGTCCGGGAACCTCAACGAGCACTCGCTCTTCAACGACAGCGAGGTCAACGTCGTCTGCCACGACCCTGACCTCGCCCGGGAGACCCGGCTGCGGCTGTGGAGCGAGCACCTGAAGCAGCCCGTCCCGGAGATCGACGGCGACCCCTGCCGGGTGATCGACGAGCAGTGGGTGCCGGTCGCGCGCGAGCAGCTGCGCCGGCACGAGCAGGGCGAGCCGGCGACGCACCGGCTCATCGCCCTTCCGGGGATCTCCCGGCGCTCCGGCCGGCTCACCGGTCCGATGCGGGGGTTGCTGGTCGACGGTTGAGGCGTCGTACGACGACCCGCGCGCCGGTCTACTCCCCCGTCTGTCCGTCGATCGACTCGCGGATCAGGTCCGCATGCCCGTTGTGCCGGGCGTACTCCTCGATCATGTGCGTCAGCACCCAGCGCACCGACATCCGCTCGCGGCGAGCCGGGTGCACGCTGGCCAGGTCGTTCTCAGCGTCCATGACTTGCCGGGACCGCTCGACGCTCGCCTCCCAGACCGCGCGGAGCTCCTCCCCGGAGTCGTCCGCAGCCGTGTGCCACTCCCAGTCGCGGTCGGCCTCCCGGTCGACGCCGGCCCACTGCTCCGGTGTCGGCTGCTCGCCGACGACCTCGGTGAACCACCCGTCCTCGACGAGGGCGAGGTGCTTCATCATCCCGCCGAGCGTCATCGGGCTCGGCGGCAGCGACACCCGTAGCTGCTCGTCGGTCAGGTTGCTGCACTTCCACGCGAACGTGGCGCGCTGGTAGTCGAGGAAGCCGAGCAGCGTGACGCGCTCGTCCCCCTCCAGCGGTGGCTCCTGCCGGCCGTGCCCATCGATTCCCATCCCGGCAACGTTAGCCACGGGCCGGCGCGACGTCACTCGATTTCGAGCTGCAGCCGGGGCGAGCTGCTGTGACACCGCGACCGGGGCCTGGGGGAATCGCGCAGCGCCCCGCGACGTTGGCCCGTCATGACGACGATCGGTTTCATCGGCAGCGGCAACATCGGCGGCACCGTGGCCCGGCTCGCGGTCGAGTCCGGCCACGACGTGGTGCTCAGCAACTCGCGCGGGCCTGAGACGCTCGTGGACCTGGTCCAGCGGCTCGGGGACCACGCGCGCGCCGCGACCGCCGACGAGGCGGCCGCGGAGGGAGACCTCGTCGTGGTCTCGGTGCCCCTCAAGGCCGTCGACGACCTGCCCGCGGAGTCGCTGGCGGGCAAGGTCGTGATGGACACGGTCAACTACTACCCGGAGCGCGACGGCCACGTCGCCGAGCTCGACGACGAGTCGACCACGACCAGTGAGCTGGTCGCGAGGCGCCTCACCGGGGCCCGGGTGGTCAAGGTGTTCAGCAACATCGCTGCGCCGGCCCTCGACACGCTGGGTCGGCCGGCGGGGGCAGCAGACCGGACCGCGCTCCCGATCGCCGGCGACGACGACGAGGCGAAGCAGGTCGTGCTCGGGTTCCTGGACGAGATCGGGTACGACGGCCTCGACGTGGGTGTGCTCGCCGAGGGCTGGCGGTTCCAGCGCGACACCGCCGCCTACGCCACTCCCTACTTCGGCCCCGGAGGCCGCGAGGATCCCCGCCCGGTCTCCGCGGACGAGCTCCGGACCCGGCTCGGTGAGGCCGTCCGCTACCGGGACATGAGCGGCTGAGCTTCCTCCGCCCCGCCCTCAGTCCACCCGCGCCACCCGCGTCGAGTTGGGCCTCGTGGCCCGTCGAGTTGGGCCTCGTGGCCCGTCGAGTTGGGCCTCGTGGCCCCGGCCGGAGGGCCCGAAGCCAGAATTCAACCGGCCCAAAGGGGCAACTCAACGGGCCCGAAGCCGGAAGTCAACGGGACCAGGTCACCGTCACGGAGCGGCGCCACTGGGCCAGGAAGTCACCGGCGGACTCGGCGGACTCGTCGCAGACGATCTCGTTGCTGCGGTTCCACAGGCCCAGGTAGAGCTGCACCGCCGTGCCGGTCAGCACCGTGTCCGGGGACTCCGGACGCAACCGGGTGGCCACCACCGGGTCATCGCTGATCGCGAGCGACCAGGCGTCGCCGGTGTCGGTCGCCTCGACCGACACCGTCCGGGGGGTGGCGGACCGAAGCCGCGAGCTGCGCCGCGGCAGGAAGCCCGTGAGCAGCTCGTCGATGCCGTCGACCGCCAGCCGGGGCCGGATCCAGGTGTCGCTGGCAAGCGGCTGGCGCCCCAGCACCGCCGCGCGCGCGTCGACCGCGTGCATCGTCGTCTCGTGGCACTGCCGGCGTGCCCAGGCGACCTTCGGCGGCGGCGCGTCGCGCAGGAAGAAGCGGACGTCGAGGTCGTCGGGGGCGTCGACCAGCGCCTGGAGCAGGTCCTTGGCGCCGTCGTCGAGCCAGTCGAGCGGGTCATCGACGACCAGTCCCTCGCGCTCGACCGCCTCGACGTCCAGGTCGATGCCGCGCAGGACGGCCGCGGCCCACCGGTGCACCATCCCCTGGTGGGCAAGGAGGTGTCGCACGGTCCAACCCGGGCAGGTGGGCACCGCGGCGTCGAAGCCGGCCCGGTTGGCGTTGTCGCGCAGCACCGCCCACGCGTCGCCGATGCCCTCCCCGAGCTCGTCGAAGCCCAGCACCGTCACGACCGGCCTGCCGCGGCCCGCTTGCGCGCAGCCTTGCGCTCCTTGCGGAGCTCGACGAGGTAGGAGTGGAAGTCGACCTCGATCGTGTGTCGCTTGGAGGCGACGTAGCGCTTGCGCAGAGCGGCGTCGTAGGCATCGATCTGGCTCCGCATCTGGGCGTACGACGGCAGCGCCCCGACTCCGGTCACCAGGTCGGCCACCCACTCGGCCTGCGCCTCCGCCAGCGGCATGATCGCCCCGATCGGCTGGATCAGACCGAGGAAGAACAGGCCAGGGTGGTCCGGGTCGACGACCCGGCGGTAGAGGCCGACGCGGTTGTCCTCCGCGGCCACGACCGAGGAGTCGAGGAAGGGGAAGCTCACCCGGTAGCCGGTGCAGTAGACGACCACGTCGTACTCCCCCGCCGACCCGTCGGTGAAGAACACCTTCGAGCCCTCGAAGCGGTCGATGTTCGGCCGCACGGTGATGTCGCCGTGGCCGAGCCGGTTGAGCAGGTCCTGGCTGACGGTCGGGTGCGCCTCGAGCACGCGGTGGTCCGGCTCGGGCAGGCCGTACGACGACTGCCGTCCCTGCGTCAGCCGCAGCAGGGCGGCCATCCCGAGCTGCTGCATCCGGAAGGGTCCGCGCGCCAGCGGCGACTCGGTGAGGTGGTCGGTGGGGATGCCGAACATGTACTTCGGCACGATGTGGGCGCCGCGGCGCATCGCCAGGTCGGTGCTCCTCGCGACCCGGGAGGACTCGACGGCGATGTCGGTGGCGGAGTTGCCGATGCCGAGCACCAGCACCCGCTTGCCGACCAGCGCGTCCGGCGTGCGGTAGTGGTGCGCGTGCAGCTGCAGGCCCGGGTAGTCCTCCGACCCCGGGAAGGCCGGCTCGGGCCAGCGCGGGTTCCAGTGGTGCCCGTTGGCGACGATGACATGGTCGTAGACCAGTGTCTCGGGCTCGCCGCCGTCGACCGGCCGCACGGTCACCGCCCACTGCGTGCCGCCCGGTGACACCTTCACCACCTCGGTGCGGAACCGGATCCGGTCCCGGAAGCCGAAGTGGTCGACGAAGTCGTCGAAGTACTGCGCGATCTGCCAGTGGCTCGGGTAGTCGGGCAGGTCGTCGGGCATCGGCCACGCGGCGTACTCCATCTGCTGCCGCGAGGTGTTGATGTGCAGCGACTGGTAGGCCGACGACATGCCGTTGTCGTTGTCGTAGCGCCAGTTGCCGCCGATGTCGCTGCCGACCTCGAAGCAGTCGAAGTCGATGTCGCGGGCCTGCATCACCTGACAGGCGGTGATGCCGGACGAGCCGGCTCCGACGATGCACACCCGTGCTGTCATGACCTGAGAACATAGCCCCCATGTGGCGCGACGTGGCGATCGGTGTCGCGATCGGCCTGGTCACGTGCTGGCTGCTGCTGCTCGTCGGCCTGCTCCTCGTGCGACCCCGTGGCGGCCTGCTCAAGGAGGCGGTCCGGATCCTGCCCGACCTGCTCCGGCTGCTCACCCGGATGGCGCGCGACGACGCCCTGCCTCGGGGGGTGCGCTGGCGGCTCGCCCTCCTGCTGGCCTACCTGGCTTCGCCGATCGACCTGGTGCCGGACGTCGTCCCGGTCCTCGGCTACGCCGACGACGCGATCGTGGCTGCCTGGGTGCTGCGCTCGGTCGTCCGGGTCGTGGGGGTCGAGGAGGTGCGCTCCCGCTGGCCGGGGACCGACGACGGCTTCGCCGCCCTGCGCCGCCTCACCGGCATCTAGACCGACACGGCCATCCGGCGGACGGCCTCCTCGACCACCGACGGCGACGTGCCGAGGTTGAAGCGCACCCACCCGGTCGCCGAGCGGTCGTAGTTGACTCCGGGTGACAGCGCGACGCGGCCGCGCTCGAGGAACGCTGCGGCGGGGTCGTCGAGGCCGAGGGCGGTGCAGTCCAGCCAGGCGAGGTAGGTCGCGTCGGCCGGGGCGACCACCACCTCCGGCAGCCTCCTGCCGAGCAGGTCGGTGAGCAACGCGCGGTTGGCGAAGACCTCGTCGCGGAGCTGGTCCAGCCAGTCGTCGCCGGCGGAGTAGGCCGCCGTCTGCGCCAGCACGCCGAGGTGGCTGGCGCCATGGGTGACCACCTCGGGCAGCGTCCCGACGGCATCGCCGGCATCGGGCCCGGGCACGACCAGCGCGGCCTTGAGCCCGGCGAGGTTGAAGGCCTTCGACGCCGACACCACGGCGATCCCCGCGGCGGCCTCCGGCACCGAGAGGTACGGCGTGAACTCCACACCCGGCCGCACCAGGGGGGCGTGGATCTCGTCGGACACCACCAGCACGTCGTGCTGGGCCGCCAGCCGGGCGAGCATCGCGAGCTCCTCGGGCGCATGCACGGTGCCGGTCGGGTTCTGCGGGTTGCACAGCACGTACGCCGCTCCCGGCCCTGCCTCGGCGAACGCTGCCTCGAGCGCTCGGGGGTCGAGCCGGTGGTTGCTGTCCAGGGGGGCCACGACCAGGCGACGGTCGACGGCCTCGACGAAGCCGTAGAACGAGTCGTAGCACGGCGGGCTGAGCACCACGCCCGTGTCGTGAGGAGTGAGGGCGTGCAGCAGCTCCTCCACCCCGATCATCACGTCGGCCACGGGCACCAGCGCGGCCGGGTCGACGGACCAGTCCCAGCGGCGCTTGGCGAAGCCCACGAAGGCCTCGGTGTAGGGCGCCGCCCACCGGTAGCCGGTGTCGCCCCGCTGCAGCGCCGTGGTGAGCGTGTCGACGACCACCGGGCACGGCCGGGCGTCCATCTCCGCCACCCAGACAGGCAGAACGTCGTCGGGGAAGGCCTGCCACTTCAGGCTCGTGCGGGTGCGGCGCAGCTCGTCCAGGGACTCGCCGAGGATCCGGGGCATGCCCGTGACGTTACCCGGGGCGGCTACCCGGCCGCGCTGCCCGGGGCGGCCGTCGACCGGGGAAGGGTGACGGTGAAGGTGCTGCCGAGCCCGGGCTTGGACTCGACCGTGACCGTGCCACCCAGCTCCTCGGTGAGCCGGCGGACGATGGCCAGCCCCAGTCCCGTCCCCGGCTGTGCGCGCGCGGCGGCGTGGGTGCCGCGGACGAACTCGTCGAAGATCGCGTCCAGGTCCGCAGGATCGATGCCGATGCCCTCGTCCACACAGGTGAAGCGCACGAGGTCGCCCATCGTCTCGGCCTCCAGGGTGACGGTGGACCCGGGGCCGGAGTACTTCACGGCGTTGCTGACCAGGTTCACCACGACGCGCACGAGGTCGGCGCGCTGGCCGACCACGTGCACGGGTGCCGGGGGCGGCTCGGCGACCAGCCGGACCCCCTTGTTGCCCGCCTGCACGCGCCACACGTCGACCGCTTCGCGGACCGCGCCCCAGAGGTCCACCGGCACGCGCGGCTGTGGCCGGTCGGGATCCTCGGTCTCCTGCAGCACCATCAGGTCGGCGACGAGGTCGTCGAGCCGGCGAGCGTTGCGCGCGATCGCCTCGACCGACCGCGCCGCCTGGTCGTCCGCGGCGAGGGTCGCGAGCTGGTCCTCCAGCAGCTCGGCGTTGCCGGCGATGGCGGCGATCGGCCCCTTGAACTCGTGGGAGACGGTCGCGAACATCACCCGCTTCTGCTCGTCGACCTCGCGCAGGTGGGCGACGTAGTCCCGGCTCCGGGCCAGCAGCGCCCGGTTCAGCGCGACGGTGCCCAGGTCGCGGCTGCCCTCGCGGACCGCCTTGGTCTCAGCGGTGGTCCACGTCGACGCCTCACCGGAGCGCATCAGGACGACATAGCCGAGGAAGGCCTGGTCGGCTCCCACCGGGGCGAGCAGCACGCTGCGGATGCCCCAGGCCAGCAGCGCCGAGGCCAGCTTCTTCACGTCGGCGCCGGGCACGAGGCCCGGGTCGGGCTTGTCCAGCGCGATCGCCACCACCTCGCGCCGCTCCCAGGCGTTCCGGGCGATGTGCTCGGCCGCCTCCCGCAGCGCGTCCGGCAGCGGGGGGGCGTCGGCACCATCGGAGGTCCACAGACCGACCGGCAGTCCGGCCTCGGACGCCACCAGGCGCAGCGCCACCCGGTCGACACCGACCTCCTCGCGCATCAGCCCGACCACCCTCGTCGCCAGCATGGTCAGGTCGCCGGCCCGGGAGGCCTCGATGGTGAGCAGGTGGCCGAGGCGGGCCAGCCGAGCCTGCTCCTCCAGGCGTTCGCGCTCGTGCTGCGCGCGGACGGCGAGCCCGGCCTGCACGGCCAGGATGTCCAGCCGCTGCATGCTGGCCGCGTCCGGCCGGACCCCACCCGGCGGCTCGTCCACGTGCAGGTAGCCGATCATCTCTCCTCTGGCGTCACGCAGCGGCGCGTGCAGGGCGTCGTAGGCATGCCAGGCGTCGGGCCCCTCGATCCCTGCCGGCCGGGGCAGCACGATCGGGCCGTCCGAGCCGCGGAAGTCGCGGTGGGACACGAAGCGGAAGAGGCCCCACCGCTCGTGCGGCTGCCCGGGCGGGTCGACGTCCCAGATCGGCACGGTGCTGCCGAGCAGCTCCTCGACGGCATCGGCGGGACCGGCGACGCTGACCACCTCGAGGAGCCTGTCTCCTCGGACGACCGATATCGCCGCGATGCCGAAGCCGGCGACCTCGACCACGCCGGTCGTCACGGCGTCGAGAGTCTCCTGGAAGTTGCTGCTGAGGTGCACCCGGCTCATCAGGGCGTGCAACGCAGGGACCGGGACGGCGTCCTGCGCCCCGGCCATCTCCTCCGCTGTTGTCACGGCACTCCCGCCCTCCGGCACCGACCCCAACCCCCCGGTCGGCCACGGCGCCCCGAGGCGGATCCTACGGATGCGAGCGGACCGGGACCATAGTTGTTTCGGGTCATTTGGACAAGGGGGCAAAATCGGTCGCTGTCGCGCTGTGCGACGCTGGGGTCCATGAGCGCTCGTCCCCGTGGCCGCCCCGGCTACGACCAGGCCACGGTCCTGCGCCGCGCCATCGAGCTGTTCAACAGGCAGGGGTACGACGGCACCAGCATGGGCGACCTTGCCCGCGAGCTCGGCCTGTCGAAGTCGGCGATCTACCACCACGTGCCGAGCAAGGAGCACCTCCTCGAGCAAGCGCTCGACGAGGCCCTGCGCGAGCTCAGCGCCGTCGTCGACAACGCGGTCGACCCGGGACTCGACACGGGACTCGACACCGGAATCGACACCGGACTCGACACCGGGCTCGACACGGGGCTCGACGGTGGGCTCGACGGTGGGTCGGCGCGCGACCGGCTGCGGACCGTGGTCCACCGCAGCGTCGAGGTGCTGGTGGCCCACCTGCCCGCGGTCACGCTGCTGCTCCGCGTCCGCGGCAACAGCGACCTCGAGCTCGCCGCGCTGCAACGACGCCGCGAGGTCGACGACAAGCTCGCCGCGCTGGTCCGGGCTGCGGTGGCCGAGGGATCGCTCCGCGACGACGTACCTCCCGAGCTGGTGAGCCGGCTGCTCTTCGGCATGGTCAACTCGCTGGTGGAGTGGTTCCGCCCGGACGGGTCGGTCACCGGCGCGGCGCTCGCGGACGCGGTCACCACGATGGTCTTCGACGGGCTCGCCGCGCAGCGAAGTCCGGGCCCGGGATCAGGTCCCGGATCAGGTCCCTGATCAGCCCCCGGGTCAGGCGTCGTAGTCGACGGTGATCCGGTCGCTGACCGGGAAGGACTGGCAGGTGAGCACGAACCCGGCCTCGACCTCGGCGGGCTCCAGCGCATAGTTGCGGCGCATGTCGACCTCGCCGGCGCACACCTTGGCCCGGCAGGTCCCGCAGACGCCGCCCTTGCACGCGAACGGCAGGTCGGACCGGCCGGCCTGGGCCGCGTCGAGGATGGTCCGGTCGCGCGGCAGCGGCGTGGTGCTGCTGCGGCCGTCCAGGACGATGGTCACCTCACTGGTCTCGCCGGTGGTGACCGGGTCCACGTGGTGCAGCTCCGGCGGCGGCTCGTCGACGTAGAACAGCTCGACGTGCACCTTGTCGGGCGGGACGCCCAGGTCGACCAGCACGTCGCGGGCGTCGGTCACCATGGCGAACGGCCCGCACAACCAGACGTGGTCGACGTCGGCGAGTGGCACCAGCAGCTGCAGCAGGATGCGCAGCCGCTCGCCCTCGAGCCGGCCGGAGAAGAGCTCGACGTCGCGCGGCTCGCGGGAGAGCACGTGGACGAGCTCGAACCGGGTGCCGTAGCGGTTCTTCAGGTCGGCGAGCTCCTCGAGGAACATCACCGATCCCGTCGTGCGGTTGCCGTAGAGCAGCGTCACCTGCGAGCGAGGGTCGGCCAGGACCGTGGCCGCGATCGAGAGCACCGGCGTGACGCCCGAGCCGGCGGCGATGCACAGGTGCCGCCCGGGCCGGGCCGGGTCCGCGCGGAAGCTGCCGGTCGGTGGCTGGACATCGACCTCCGTGCCGGGCTCCACCTCGTGGAGCAGCCAGTGGGAGAACAGGCCGTCGGGGACCTCGCGCACACCGATCCGCGGCGCCTCACCCACCGCTGCGCAGATCGAGTAGTTCCGCCGCTCCTCGCGGCCGTCGACGACGCGCCGCAGGGTCAGCGACTGCCCCGCGGCGAAGGCGAACTCCGCCGCGAGCTCCTCGGGCACCGCGAAGGTGATCGCGGCGGAGTCGTCGGTCAGCCGCTCGACCTTCGCGACGCGCAGCGTGTGGAACGGCGCCTTCCGCCGGGTCGGCGCCTCCGGGTCGACGACGGTCACCTCAGATCTCCTTCACGTGCTCGAAGGGCTCCCCGCAGGATGCGCAGCGGTAGAGGGCCGTGCACGCGGTCGGGCCGAACTCCGACGTCAGCTCCGTCTCGCCGGACCGACAGCGCGGGCAGGTCACCGCACGGCGCGGGGGCAGGAGCGTGAGTGGCACCGGGCCTTCCCGTCGCGGCGCGGGGCCGGGCGCGGACAGCCCGTGGGCAGCCAGCTGGTGCCGGCCACGTTCGCTGATCCAGTCGCTGGACCACGGTGGCTGCAGGCGGACGCATACGTCGACATCGGCGAAACCGGCCTGCTGGAGGCCGTGCACGAGGTCGTCGCGCATCGTGGCCATGGCCGGGCAGCCCGAGTAGGTCGGGGTGATCCAGACCGTCACACGCTCGCTCCCGGTGGTCTCGACGTCCCGCAGCACGCCGAGGTCGGCGAGCGTGAGCATCGGCATCTCGGGGTCGGTGATCCGCCCGGCCACCTCCCGCGCCAGCTCCTCCGCCAGCTCCTCTGTGGCCATCGTGCGCATCACCACATCCCCATCGGGTGGGCGCGCGCGACCGCTTGCATCTCGGCGAGCAGGTGGCCGAACGCCTCGGTGTGCAGGCCGTCGCGCCCAGTGCGGTCGCGGACGCCGGACATCGCCGGCACCTGCGGGCGCTCGAGGCCGGCCGCCGCGAGCACCTGGTCGACCACCGCGTCCACGTCGGCGCGCACGGTGGCGGGATCGACACCGGCACCCGCCGCGGCCATTCGCGGCTCGACGCCATGGCTGCCGAAGAGCTCGTCCACCGCGGGCCACAACGATGCCAGCGCGGTGCTGGTGCGGCGGCGGGACTCCTCGGTGCCCTGGGCCAGCGTGACCAGCCAGCGGGCGGCGTAGTCGCGGTGGTAGGTGACCTCGGTGACCCCCTTGGCGGCGACAGCGGCGAGCACCTGGTCGCGGCTGGTGGCCAGCCGCTCGAGCAGCGCGAGTCGCCAGCAGGCGCAGAGGAAGAGTCGGGTGACGGTTGCCGCGAAGTCCCCGGTGGGGGCCTCGACCAGCCGCACGTTCCGGAAGTGCGGCTCGTCGCGGAAGAAGGCCAGCGCGTCCTCGGGGGGCACCGGGGACCCGTCGGGCAGCGCCGGCACGACGGCCGGGTCGGCGGCCGCGGCGCGCGCGAGCAGCAGTCGGGCCTGCCCGAGGAGGTCCAGGGCGATGTTGGCCAGCGCGACGTCCTCCTCCAGGTCAGGGGCGTTGCTGCACCACTCCGTGAGCCGGTGGGACAGCACGAGCGCGTCGTCGCCGAGCATCAGGCAGTAGCCCGCGAGGTCACCGGGGTCCACCCCCTCGGGCACGGTGGTGTCCACGCCGGCGAGAGGGTCCTCGAACGAGGTGCCGAAGGCCCAGTGCCCGTCGGCCTCCCCAGCCAGCAGCCCGTCGTAGACCGACCCGGCCTCGTGGGCGGGGTTCGCGTCGTGGGTCTGGTTCACGAGTCACTTCCGGTGGGTGGTCACATGTGGGGAACGTCGGCGGGGATGTCGTAAAAGGTCGGGTGCCGGTAGACCTTGTCGCCGCTGGGGGCGAAGAGCGGGTCCTTCTCGTCCGGGCTCGAGGCGGTGATGTCCGCCGAGCGGACCACCCAGATGCTGACGCCCTCGTTGCGCCGCGTGTAGACGTCGCGCGCGTGCCGCAGCGCCATCTGGTCGTCGGCGGCGTGGAGCGAGCCGACGTGCACGTGGTTGAGGCCGCGCTTGCCACGCACGAAGACCTCGTAGAGCGGCCACTGCGCTTGCGGGGGCTCGGCCCTGACCTCGCTCACGACGCGCTCCGCCGCGCGAACGCGGTCGCGGCCTCGCGCACCCACGCGCCGTCGTCCCAGGCCCGCTTGCGATGCGCGATCCGCTGGGCGTTGCAGGGACCGCCGCCCTTGACCACCGTCCAGAACTCGTCCCAGTCGATCGCACCGAAGTCGTGGGCCCCACGCTCCTCGTTCCACCGGAGCTCCGGGTCGGGCAGGGTGACGCCGAGCGCCTCGGCCTGCGGCACGCTCATGTCGACGAACCGCTGGCGCAACTCGTCGTTGGTGTGTCGCTTGATGCCCCACTCCATGGACTGGGCGGTGTTCGGGGAGTCGTCGTCGGGAGGGCCGAACATCATCAGCGCCGGCCACCAGAAGCGGTCGACCGACTCCTGCACCATCTCCCGCTGCTCGTCGGTGCCGCGCATCATCGTCATCAGCAGCTCGTAGCCCTGCCGCTGGTGGAAGGACTCCTCCTTGCAGATCCGGATCATCGCCCGGCCGTAGGGGCCGTAGGAGGTGCGGCACAACGGCACCTGGTTGCAGATCGCGGCGCCGTCGACCAGCCACCCGATCGTGCCGACGTCGGCCCACGACGGCGTCGGGTAGTTGAAGATGGAGGAGTACTTCTGCGCCCCGGAGATCAGCATCTCGGTGAGCTGCTGCCGGGACACGCCGAGGGTCTCGCAAGCGGAGTAGAGGTAGAGCCCGTGCCCCGCCTCGTCCTGCACCTTCGCCAGCAGGATCGCCTTGCGGCGCAGCGACGGCGCGCGGGTCAGCCAGTTGCCCTCCGGCTGCATCCCGATGATCTCCGAGTGCGCGTGCTGGGCGATCTGCCGCACCAGCGTGCGGCGGTAGCCCTCGGGCATCCAGTCGCGCGGCTCGATCCGGTCGTGGTGGCCGATGGTCGTCTCGAACGACTCCACGAGCTCGGGTGCCACGTCGTCGACGGTCGTCATCCTGCGCTCCCTCGGGCTCGGCGGACTCTCCCGCGATTTCCTGACCGATCGGTCTGTATTAGTTTTGCACGCTAGCGTCGGCCGGGCAACGCGACCCGTCCGCACGACGAGCACCGGCAGCCCCGGGAGGACCCATGCACCGCGTCACCATCTTGTACTCCACTCCGACCGATCCCGAGACGTTCGAGCAGCGCTACCGCGACGAGCACGTCCCGCTGGCGAGCAGGCTCCCTGGGCTGAAGCGGTTCGCACTCTCCCACCCGCGCGCCATGCAGGGTGATCCGCCGTACCTCGTCGCGGAGCTGTGGTTCGACGACGCCGAGTCGATGAAGGCCGCGCTGAAGTCGCCCGAGATGGGCGAGACCGGCGCGCACGCCGCCGGACTCGGCGCCGACATGGTGGTCTTCAGCGGCCCCGTCGACGAGCTCGAGATCTGAGGAGTCACGCGCACGCGACCGCCGGCCCCGCCGTCGCCAGCTCCCTGCCAGCGACGTCAGCGGGCGATCGGCTCCTCGGGCACGGCCGTTGCACGCGGCCGCCGGAGCCCGGCGAAGACGTCGTCCTCCATCGGGCCGCTCCGGTGGTGCCCCTGCTCGGCGAACCACTCCCGGCCGAAGACGGCCGCGAAGACCGGGAACGGCAGCCTCAGGAAGAGGTCGAGCACGCGCACCTGGCCATCGGCCCGGCGCTGGGAGGCGTGCGCCGCCATCGCCGCCCTCTTGGCCGCGACCTGGCCCGGGAACCGGACCCGGTGGGTGACGATCCGGCGCGGCGCGAACACCCGGTCGGTGCCCAGCGGCGCCGAGGTGCCCAGCCGGTGCCCGACGAGCCGCAAGGCCCGCAGCACGCCGCGGAAGAGGCCGGCGGGCACGGTCGCCTCGAGCACCACCGGAGTGCCCGCGAGCGCGGCGGCCCGACTGCCGACGCGGTGCACCTGGACGTGGTCGGGGTGGCCGTAGCCGCCGTTGGCGTCGTAGACGACGAGCACGTCCGCGGACTCCTCGCGCAGCAGCTCGGCGAGCCGGGCCGCCGCCTCCTCGCAGTCGACGTTGGCGAAGGCCGCCTCGTCGGCAGCCGCGGGACGCAGGCCGGAGTCGCCGTACCCCAGCCGCACCAGCCTGGCCACCCCGAGCGCGGCCGCGGCGGCCTCGAGCTCGGCGACGCGTACGGCGGCCAGCTCCCGGCCGTGACCGTCCTGCAGCCCGGCGAGGCCACGCTCGCCGTCGGTCGCGGTCACCAGCACGACGTGGTGCCCCTCGGCCGCCGCGCGGGCCAGGGTGCCGCCGGTGAGCAGCGCCTCGTCGTCCGGGTGGGCGTGGAAGGCGACCAGGGTGTGCGGGCCGGTGTGAGCGGTGCTCAACGCCTGCCCCGGGTCAGCAGCATGGGCCGCCGGCGGGCACCGGCTCGCGAGGCGGCCTGGTCGTAGACACGGTCGTGCTGGTCCAGGGCGTGCTCCCAGGTCAACGGCGACGGCGTCGTCCGGTTGTGCTCGGAGACCTCCCAGCGCAGGAGGGGGTCCTCGACGAGGAGCTGCAGCCGCTCGACGATCCCCGCGTCCGAGCCACACAGCCATCCGTCCACGCCGTCGTGCACGAAGTCGGCCATGCCGCTGGCGGCGTGGCCGACCACCGGGAGCCCGACGCAGCGCGCCTCCAGGGCAGCGAGTCCGAACGACTCGAGCACCGCCGGAGCCACGTAGAGGTCGCCCTGCGCGAGCCGGCCGATCACCTCGTCGGGCTCGACCCGGCCGGTGACCTCGATGCGCTCGGCCAGGCCCGCTCGCTCGGCCTCCTGCTCGAGGCGCGGCCGCAACGGACCGTCGCCGATCACGGTCAGCTGCACCGGCACGTCGGTGGACCGGCACAGCTCGGCGAACATGCCGAGCAGCTGTCGTGGGCGCTTGCGGCGGGCGATCCGCATCGTGCTGACCAGCCTCACGGGGCGGTCGCCCACGGACACCGGCGTGACCGGGCGCGCCGCCACGTCGACGGCGTTGGCGAGGATCCCGATCCCGGTTCGACGGGGCAGCCACCGGCCGAGCTGTCGAGCCGCCACCCGGCTGACCGCGGTCCAGGTGAGCGGGGCACCCCTCAGGCCGGCACCGTCGGCGTGGGCGATCGCCGGCAGCCCCATGCCCCGCCACAACGAGTGCACGGTGACCACCGTCGGCGTGCCGCGTCGGGCGATCCGGGCGGCGACCGGGGAGGTGAACGGGGCGACCAGGGAGATGTGGGCGTGCACCACGTCGAAGCCGGCGGTGTCCACGCGATGGCCCTCGGCGACCCCACCCCGCACGACCGGCACTACCCGGTGCACCTGCACGTCACCGGTGTCGTCGGCGTGCCGGCCGTCCGCGTCGGCCTGGGTCGAGGTGAGCACGGTGACCTCGTCGCCGCGGGCGGCCTGGCGCCGGGCGAGCGCGTGCACGTGGGCCTCGATGCCCCCGAGGACGGGCGGGTAGTGGTCGGTGACGTGCAGGATCCTCACGCGGTGGCCTCCGGGACACCCGCCGCACTGCGCAGCGACGCCCGGTGCGCCCACGCCCACCCGCCGAGGACCACGCCACCGAGCGGGATCTCCATCACCACGAGGAAGACCCGGTAGAGGAGCACGCCCGCCACCGCCTCGACAGGATCGAGCCCGGCGGCGACCAGCCAGCCGATCGTGCCGAGCTCCGCGATTCCGGTGCCTGCAGGCGTGAGCGGGATGATCGTGCCGAGCCGCTCGATGGCCGCCGCGGTGACCAGCACGGCGATCGACGGTGCCAGCCCCACGGACCGGAGGGCGAACCAGAGCAGCAGGACCTGGGCAGCGACGTAGGCGATGCTGGCCGGCAGCAACCGCGGCCAGCTCCCGGCCAGCAGGTCCCCGATCCGGGCGCCGGAGTCCTGGACGTAGCCGCGGACCAGGGACCGCCACCGTGACATGCCCGCGCGGGCACGCGCGGGCCGCCGCCAGAGGGCGTGCACCGCCACCACCAGCAGGATCGCCGCGACGCAGCCCGCGGTGACCACCCACAGCAGGATCGGCACATGCAGCGACAGTGACACCAGCAGCGCGACCGCCGCGACCGGGAGGAGCAACTTGGCGAGCACGTCGAGGGCGTTGGTCAGCACGCAGAAGGCGACGAACGATCCGTTGGAGTGCCCCCAGGTGCGGACCATTCGCCAGTTGAGTGCGGTGGCGACGGCGCCGCCGAGCGGGAGGACGTTCGCCACCGCACTGCCGCTGAGGTTGAGCATCAGCGACCGACGCACCCCCAGGCCCGGCAGCGCCGCGGAGAGCACGAGGGAGTAGATGCCTAAGCCCCCGAGCCAGATCACCGCCAGGAGCACCAGGTGCAGCGCGGTCACGTTGCGGAGAACGCCGGCGACGTCGGCCCAGGTCGCTCCGGCGACACCGTGGGTGGCGACCCACAGGCCGCCACCGCCGACGGCAAGCACGAGGAGCAGCTTGCCGAGCACGGCCCAGCGACGGCGCACGTCGGTCACGCACCCCAGTCTCGTGCGAAGCCATGAAGGAAACGTGAACGACGCACCGTCACCTGCCCGGTGCGGCCCGGTGCCGCCCGTTCGGTGATAGCCCCTCCCGGCGGGCATCGGGAGGGATAGCGTGCGCGCGTGTCCTTGCGAAGGCGCGTCGCCGTGCTGATGTTGGCGCTTTGTGCGATCGTCGTCGCTCGAGCCGTGATCGTGACCGTCACGCTCAACCACCTCGACGACCACGCGAAGCTCGTGTCGGGCACCTGGCAACCCGCGTCCGCCGACGCGCGGGCCGTGCTCACCGCACTGGTCGACGAGGAGACCGGGGAGCGGGGCTTCCTGATCACCGGCGACAAGTCCTTCCTGCACCCCTACCGGGAGGCCCGCGCGGCCCTCCCCGACACGCTCGACGAGCTGCGTCTCAGGCTGCACGGCCATCCCGGCCTGCTGCGCGAGCTCGACGCCGTCGAGTCCGCCGCCCGGCACTGGCGCGAGGTCGGCCCCCGTCGGGAGCTGACGGCCCGCAGGGACGCCGGCACGCGGCAGGCCCAGCGGCTGGTGGCTCGCGGTGCCGGCAAGCGCGCCTTCCGCCAGGTGCGTGCCCGGGTGGACACCTTCCAGCAGGCGATCGACGCCCAGCTGGTCGACGCCCAGGAGCAGGCGGACACCGCCATCGCCACCCTGCGCACCACCTATGACTGGTCGGCCGGCTTCCTGGTTCTCGTCGTCGCCGGCACCGCTGTCGTGATGCGCCGGTGGCTGCTCGCCCCGGTCGAGGCGCTGCGGCGCAACCTGCGCGCCGTCGCCACCGGACAGCTGCACCTGCCGATCGAGGCCGTCGGCCCGGTCGAGGTCGCCGCGATCGGCGCCGACGCCGAGGCGATGCGCCGACGCATCATCGCCGAGGTCGACGCCGGCCGGGCCGCGACCCAGGCGCTGCTCCAGCGAGGGCCGGTGGTGGTGGGACTCCGCCGCCAGCTCGACTCCGGCCCGACCGACGGTCTCAGCGGCGTCGACGTCTACGGCCTGCTGCAGCCGGCGGAGGGCCTGCTGGCCGGGGACTGGTGGGACTCCGTGCGTCGGCCCGACGACAGCACGGCCCTCGTGGTCACCGACGTCGCCGGCCACGGCGCCGACGCCGGCCTGTCCGCAGCCCGCTTCAAGGAGCGGCTCACGATCCTGCTGCGCACCGAGCTCGACCTGCTCACCGCCTTCCAGGTCGCAGCGGCCGATCTCGACGACCGCCCCGAACGGTTGCTGACCTGCCTGGTCGTGCAGGTGCAACCGGCCACCGGCCAGGTGACCTGGATCAACGCCGGTCACCCCAGCGGCCTGCTCTGCCGACGGGTCGGGGACAGCATCGACACCCGGGCGCTGACCACTACCGGCCCGCTGATCGGCTTCCCCGCGGACCCCTGGACCGTGAGCGAGACGACGATGACCCCCGCGGACCTGCTGCTGGTCTTCAGCGACGGGGTCACCGAGGCGCGACGTGCCGACGAGGAGTTCGGCCGGGCCGGCGTCGTCCGCACCCTCACGCGACTGCCCGACCTGACCCCGGCCACGGCCGTCACCGAGATCGTGCACGCCGTGCGGGCCTACGCCGACAACGCCCAGCGTGACGACATCACCTGCGCTGGGCTGCGGCTGGCCCCGGCCTGATGCTTCTCTGCTAGGAACCGGCCCGCTCCTCGAGGATCGCCCGCCGGGCAGCGTCCATGGAGTCGTGGCAGACGATCACCTGGTCGAGCTGGGTCAGCTCGAGCACCCGCTGCACGCTGGCGCGGGCTCCGGCGAGGCAGAACTCCTGGCCCCGCATGACCGCCGTCTCGTGGGCGAAGACCAACGCACTCAGCGCCGTGGAGTCCATGAAGGTGACCTCGGTGAGGTCACAGCAGACCAGGCGCGGCCGGGGTTCCGCGGTGATCACCGCGGCCAGCTCCTCGCGCAGGGTCGGGGCGGAGGCGATGTCGAGCTCGCCTCGGGCTAGGGCGACCACGGCATCACCCAACGAGTAGGTGTCGATCACGGCGCTGGCCTCCATCAAGGCCTCCTCGTGCTGGTCAGGGTGCGGGCCACTTCACGACCTGCACAAAACTTCTACCATCCCTGCGCCCGGGCCACCAGTCCGCCCGCCGGTCAGCCGGGGATGGTCGGGAGCTTCCGCAGGGCGGCCGCGACCGCGTCGCTGATCTCGTGCTCCTCGTAGGAATGGTCGGTCATCGTCCCGGACAGGTAGGAGTCGTAGGCGGCCAGGTCGAGGTGGCCGTGGCCGCACAGCGCGGTCAGGATGACCTTCTCCTCGCCGGTCTCGGTGCACCGCTCGGCCTCGGCGATGGTCTCGGCCAGCGCGTGGGTGGGCTCGGGCGCCGGGACGATGCCCTCGGTCCGGGCGAAGAGGACGCCGGCCGCGAAGCACTCCTTCTGCTTCTTGGCGGTCGCCTCGATCAGACCCTCCTCGTAGACGTGGGACAGCAACGGGCTCATCCCGTGGTAGCGCAACCCCCCTGCGTGGATCGGGTCGGGGATGAAGTCGTGGCCGAGCGTGTGCATCTTCATCAGCGGCGTCATCCCGGCGGTGTCGCCGAAGTCGTAGGCGAAGACGCCCTGGGTCAGCGACGGGCAGGACGCCGGCTCCACCGCCCGGATCACCGGGTGCATCCGCCCGGCCAGCTTCTCGCGCAGGAACGGGAAGGAGAGGCCACCGAAGTTGGAGCCACCGCCGGTGCACCCGATGATCACGTCGGGGGTCTCCCCGACCTTGGCGAACTGCAGCAGCGCCTCCTCACCGATGATGGTCTGGTGCATGAGCACGTGGTTGAGCACCGATCCGAGTGCGTAGTTGGTGGTCGGTGACTGCGCGGCCGTCTCCACCGCCTCGCTGATCGCGATGCCGAGCGACCCCGGGGAGTCGGGGTGTTCCTCGAGCACCGCGCGGCCGGCGTCGGTCAGGTCCGAGGGCGAGGGATGGATCGTGGCGCCGAACGTCTCGATCATGATCTTGCGGTAGGGCTTCCCGTCGTAGGAGGCCCGCACCTGCCAGACCTCGCACTCCAGCCCGTACTGCGCGCAGGCGAACGCCAGTGCCGTGCCCCACTGCCCCGCCCCGGTCTCGGTGGTGAGCTTCCTGATGCCGGCCTGGGCGTTGTAGAAGGCCTGCGGCACCGCGGTGTTCGGCTTGTGACTTCCGGCCGGCGAGACGCCTTCGTACTTGTAGTAGATGCGCGCGGGGGTGTTCAGCGCGCGCTCGAGGCTGAGGGCGCGGTAGAGCGGCGAGGGCCGCCAGAGCCGGTAGACGTCGAGCACCTCGGCCGGGATGTCGACGTACTGCTCGGTGCTCACCTCCTGCTCGATGAGAGCCATCGGGAAGAGCCCTGCGAGGTCGTCGGGGCCCACCGGCTGGCCGGTGCCCGGGTGGAGGTACGGCGCCGGCGGGGTCGGGAGGTCGTGGATGACGTTGTACCAGCGGGTGGGCATCTCGCTCTCGTCGAGCAGGACCTTGCGCTGCCTCGGATCGGTCATCGTCGACCACTTCCTCTCCACGTCACCGGGTCCGGAGACCGAGACGCCCGGATGCAGCCGAGTCTGCTGCATCCGGGCGTCGTGCGCGAGGGGTGGGCGGGACCTACTCCGCCGCGTCGAGCGCGGCCGTCACCCGTCGGTGCGCCTCCCAGATCTCCTCGGGGAGGTCGTGGAACTTCTCCAGGTGCTCCTGGCGGTTGGCCATCTCCTGCTTCCATCGGGGCACGTCCAGGGTCAGGATCCGGTCGAGGTCGGCAGGTGCGATGTCGACCGCCTCGACGTCGAGCTCCTCCCTGGTCGGGATGATCCCGACCGGGGTCTCCTCCCCCTTGACCTCGCCCTCCTTGAGCCGCATCAGCCACAGCAACGGCAGCAGGTTCTCGCGGTATCCGGGCCAGAGGTAGTGGCCGTCGTCGGGGTCCTTCTGGAACCAGTTGACGTGCGCGAAGATCGGTTGCTCCTTGGCGGCACCGACGATCTTCAGCCAGTGAGCGGCGTAGGCCCCCTCGGGGTAGGACATGAACGGCCGCATCGACATCGGGTCGTAGCGCAGCTGGCCCTCGACACCCTCGGCAGCGAACGTCGCCTCGGCACCGAGGGTGAGGCCGTCGTACACGCCTTCGGCCAGGTCGCGGATCGCCCGGATCAGCGGCTCGCGGTCGCTCGTGCGGCCGCCGAAGATGATCCCGTCGATGGGCACGCCCTGCGGCCGGTTGAAGTCTTCGGCGATGTTGGGGACGTTGGTCAGGGTCGTGGTGAACCGGCTGTTGGGGTGGGCCCAGGGCTGGTCGGCATCCTCGGCCGACCTCTCCGAGATCAGGTTGCCCTTCCAGTCGCGCCAGCCGGCGACGTCCGCCGGCGGCTGCTTGGTCCTGCCCTCCCACCAGACCTCGTGGGTGTCCTCGTTGTAGGCCACGTTGGTGAAGATCGCGTGGGTGCCCTCATCGACGGAGTGCAGGGCGATCGGGTTGGTCTTCTCGTTGGTGTCCTTGGCGACGCCGAACACCCCGTTCTCCGGGTTCATCCCGTAGAGCTTGCCGTCCTCGGGGTCCACCCACAGCCAGGCGATGTCGTCACCGTAGAACCACACCTTGTAGCGGTCGCCCAGCGAATCCGGCGGCAGCAGCATCGCGAGGTTGGTCTTGCCCGAGGCGCTGGGGAAGCCACCACAGATGTGGTAGGTCCTGCCGGTCTGCAGGTCGTCGATGCCGATCAGCATGAACTGCTCGGCCAGGAACTTCCCGGAGGCCCAGCCGTCGTAGGCCGCCTGGCGCAGGCCGTGCGCGATCTTGCCGAGCAGGGCGTTGCCGCCGTAGGAGGAGCCGAAGTGCAGGATCGTGCGCTCGTCGGCCACGGTGACGAAGTAGCGCTGGTCATCGGGCGTGCCCTGGCCAAGGTTCTCCAGATCGCCCGAGACGTGCACGGCGCGGACGAAGGTCTCCGGGTCGGCGAGGTTGTCGACGTGCTCGACGCCGACGCGGGCCATCCGGATCATGTGCAGCACCACGGTGCGGGTGTCGGTCAGCTCGACACCGGCGGCCCAGGGCTCCAGTGGGGAGCCCGGCGGTGCCATCAGGTAGGGGATGACGTACATCGTCTTGCCCGTCGAGGCGCCGCGCATCCGCTCCTCGAGCATCGGCTTCATCTCCGAGGCCGGGCGCCAGTTGTTGTAGACGCCCTTGTCCGCGGGGTTGTTGGTCGCCACGATGGTGCGCTCCTCGGAGCGCGCCGTGTCCTTGGCGTAGCTGCGCGAGAAGTAGAGGCCCTCGCCGGCGGGCTCGAGCTCGCCCGCGTCGAGGGCCCCCTGGACCAGTCGGGCGTCGTCGGCTGCGCTCACCACCTCGATGCGCGCGGCGCCGGTCAGGTCCGCGTAGTAGCGGACGTAATCGCGCACGTGCGGGTTCTTCAGGCCCGCCTCGTCCAGGGACTTTTCAACGTCTGACATTCGTCTTCGCGCCTCTCGGATCCGGCCGACCTTCCGGCCATACGGTGGGCCTGAGGCTACCGGAGAAGAAAACGCGTGCCTGCTCGGCCCCCTTGTGCTACAGGCGAGTACCCGACCACATCGGCGGCCAATCGAACCACCGGCGTGGCTCGGGTCTCACCCCGCGGAGGAGACGGACGGCACGGACCCAGGCCCGTGCCGTCCGCCGTCATCCGGATGGATCAACCTTGCACGCGCTTGCGCCGTCCGGTGATCCGGGTGAGCCCCATGCCACCACCGAGCAGCAGCAGAGCCGCGGCCAGCTCGGGCAGCAACCCGTCAGGCGCACCGGTGTTGGGCAGCGTCGCAGCACTCGGGGTCGCAGCGGTCGGGCTGCTCACGACAACGGCCGCGTGCGGACTCGACACGCTGCTCGAGGGCGGCGGGCCGCCGGCGTTGCCACCGGGGGTTCCCGGCGGGAGGACGTGGCCACAGTGGTGCCTCGGAGTGGGCACGCAGGCCGGCGGCGGTGAGACCGAGCCACACTCGTCCTGCGATGTGTTCGGGTTGTCCACACAGCGACCAGGCGGCGGGGGCGGCGAAGCGCACTCGTCGACAGGCGTGTTCGGGTTGTCCACACAGCCACTCGGCGGCGGCGAGACCGTGCCGGTGGTGCAGCCGGTGTGCGCCGGGTTGCTGCGCCCGATGCCGTGGTTGGTGTCGCACTCGTAGCCCGCGTTGTGGTCCGAGCCGTTCGGGTACTGGCCCCTCGGGTTCTTGTTGTCGGCCTTGCCGACGCAGCCGGCGCACGGCTTGCCGGTCGCCTGGCCGTTGCCGTTGCCGTTCATCGACGGCGACCCGTCCCGCGTGGAGCAGTAGGGACCGCCCGGGCACTTGCCGTTGGCCCCACCGGAATTCTGGTCGGCGTTGCTCAACGGCTGGGGTGACGTGGCGTTGCCCGAGGTGCCGGCCGTGCCGGACGTGGAGTGGTCGGTGGCTGTGCCGTTCTGCGCCCCCGATTGGTCGGTGCCCGAGTGGTCGGTAGCGGCGCTGTCGTGACCGACCGCCTTGCCGCTCGGCTGCTGGGCCGGCGTGGACTGATCTGTGGACTGGCCGTGTGTCTGGCCGGATGCCTGGCCGTGTGTCTGGGCGGATGCCTGGCCGGATGCCTGGCCAGGCGCGTGACCGGACGATGCCACGGCCGGCGCGATGGCACCACCCAGCAGCAAGACCATCGCGGCACCCAGGACGACGCCCAGCACGCGAGCGTGGACGCCGTGGGAATGTCGAATCATCGTGTGACTCTCCCTGCGAGGGCGGGTAGCCCCCTTCGAACCTCCCACAGCCCCGTCCCGCCGCATGCGGAGAGTGGCTGACACACCATCAACGGCGATGGCCCGAATGGGTTACTCCGGTCTAGCCCACATGGGCTAGACCGGCACACCTTCCGGCCGCCCGGGGTACGGACGCGCACGGAGGATCCGTCGAGCACTGCGCTCGACCATCATCCTGGTGCTCGGGGGGCGACTACTCCTCCCGGACGAGCACATGGGCTGCCCCCGGCTCCCGCCGCAAACACTGCCGGGGGCGGCCCAATCCGGCGCGAAGCCCGGAGTGCCAGAGGGGCGGCTCGAGTTGCCCCTGCGCGCCATTTCGTCCTGCGCGCCTGGAGGGATTCGAACCCCCAACCTTCTGATCCGTAGTCAGATGCTCTATCCGTTGAGCTACAGGCGCCTGTCCCACCGGGACGGAGCACGCACAGTGTAGCGGGGCTACGACGCGGGCTGCCGGGCCGGTGTCAGTCGACCCGCTGGACCCCTGGATTGTCGTTCTGGGGCATCATCGTGCGCGTGACCAGTGACTACGGGCCGGAGCAGCGGGAGCTGCTGCAGACCGTGGCCGCACGCACCTACCGCGACCTCGTCGACGCCGGGTCGCTGGCTTCCGACGACCCACGCTTCGCCGAGGACCACCCCGAGCGCGCCGCCGTGGAGCTGCTCGTCGACCTGGGCCTGCTGGCACTCGACCCGCTGCTGGACGCCTACGTGCCAGTCGACCCGGCCACCGTCCAGTCGCGGGTGGTGGCCCCGATGGGACAGCAGGCGACCGACCTGCTGACCGAGTCGACGGCGTGGGCGAACACCTTCGCCACGCTGGGGCAGGCCTACCGACACACGTCGCCGGGAGCCAGTCCGGTGCTCGAGCTGCGCGGCTACGCCAACATCAACCGGTTCATCCAGACCGCTGTCGGTGACGCCCAGAAGGAGCTGCTGACCGCCCAGCCGGCCGGAGCCCGGTCGGCGGCGACGCTCGACGTGGCCGTCGAGCGAGACATCCGCGCGCTCAGCCGCGGGGTCGCGATGCGCACGCTCTACCAGCACTCCGCCCGGCGCAGCACCGCCACCCGGGAGTACGTCCAGCGGGTCAGCGCCCACGGCGCGGAGGTGCGCACCCTCGACGAGTTCTTCAACCGGCTGATCGTGGTGGACCAGACGATGGCGATCGTGCCTGGGGCCGAGGGCACCCACGTCGCGGTCGCGATCCACGACCGCAGCCTGGTCGCCTACCTCGTCGACATCTTCGAGCGCTACTGGGAGCGCGCCCACGACTTCTCCGACCGCGACATCGACACCACCCGCGACATCGCCGACGACGTCCACAACATGACGGTCCGGATGCTGGTCGAGGGACACAGCGACAACGCCAGTGCCAAGCGGATGGGCGTCAGCGCGCGCACCTTCGCGGGCTACGTCGCCGCGCTGAAGGACGAGTACGGCGCGGAGACCCGCTTCCAGCTCGGCTATGCCATGGGCCAGCAGGCGGCGCGCGAGGGCCGCCGACGCCGGGAGGCGGAATGAGCTGAGCCAGCCGCACGATGGCCGTGCAGCTGGCTCAGCCCGCCCGAGATGGGTGAGGGCGACGAACCGAGTTCGTCGCCCTCAGTTTCGAGACGGCCGGGGGTTGGCGGAGGACGGGCGCCGGGGGGGTGGCGAGGTCCGCGTCTCGAAAGCTAAGTGGTCAGTCCCAGCCGGTGTCACCGTAGGAGGACGCGTGCAGCTGGGAGGCCGAAGCGGCACCGGCCGGGATGCCGCCCGCACCGACTGCGAAGCCGATGGCGAGAACAGCAGCCACCGCTGCCTTGGCGAATCTGCTCATCTGCTTGCCCCTCCTCGATGATGTCCCGCTGTGTCTCAAGTGTCGCCTCTGCCCGGGTCTGCCCCAAGGGGGTGGCCGCCTCAACAAATTGCATTGCATGTTTCTGCAAAAGCTGGGCGGGCGGCGAGGACGTCAGCGGAGGCCGAGGGACGACAGCCACCGGCGCCGGGCCCGACCCGTGGGGCCGGACCCGGCGCTTTTCCCGGACTTCCGTGCGGAGGTGGCGGGATTTGAACCCGCGAGAGGGGATTACCCTCAACCCGCTTAGCAGGCGGGCGCCATAAACCGGACTAGGCGACACCTCCGGGGAGCGAGGACAGGGTACCCACCGCGCCGGGCGCGGCAGAAACCAGGCCGCCGGGCAACGGGGCGACCGCCGCTCAGCGCCGGCGTGGCTTGCGGCCGCCGGCGGCCGTGAGGCGGTCCTGGAGCTCCCGGACGAAGGCCTCCCGGTCACCCTCGATCAGGTCCACCGGCACGGTGGTCTGTCGTCCGTCGCGCAGGCGCAGCACGACGCAGCGAGCCTTCGCCCGCGTCTGGGTCTGCACGTCCTCCACGTCGGCCCACCGGGCAGACCGCACGCCAGCGCCGCGCACGAATCGGACCCGGTAGCCGGTCGCGTCGACACGGACCACGAACCATCGGCGGACCAGGACGAACCCGAGCGCGAAGATGGCGACCACCACGAGCACCGCGACCCCGATGATCGTGTCGGGCGGCAGCCGGAGGACCGCCACCAGGAGACTCCCCACCGCCAGCAGCCCGCCAAGGCAGAGCAGCGCGGCGCCCATCAGCCGGGCGCGCAGCTGCGGCGCGAGGCCGAACTCGGTCGCGGGCCGCTCCTGGGAAGCATCGGCGGGGGTCACGGGCCGAATTGGAGCAGAGACCAGGCGGCCGGCGACCGCCGGGCCCGGCCTTGCCCAAACAGGGTGACGTGGGTCACACTCGATCTCTTACCCTGCACGACTCCCTTTCTCGGCGGAGGTGGTGGCGGTGGCGACCCTGGACGCAGCGATCGACGGCCTGCGGCGCGCCCTGGCGGACCCGCGGGCGCCGCATTGGCGATGGCGGCTGCGCCGACACCTGTCCCTCGTGCGCGAAGCCCTGGCCCAGGACCAGGCCGGCTCCTCCGACGGTTGGCTGGCCGCCCGCGCCGGGGTCAACGAGCGCGATCGGCATCACCTGCTCGCGCGGGTGGGGGCCCTCGGGCCCCGTGTCCTCGAGCGGATGGAGACCGACGTCGCCCTCGAGGTCCACCGGCTGCTGGGGGACCTCGAGCACTACCAGCAACGCACGCACGACCTGGTCTACGACTCGGTGGCGCTCGAGCTCGGCGGCTCGGAGTAGATCCTGCGGGCCAGCCGCTCGCGCCGCCTGGAGGGCATCGAGACGAACCCGAGGCCGGTGACCCGGAGCACGGTCGCCGCCGCTGAGCCCTCCGAGGCGCGGAAGCGGATGTCGACGCCCTCCTGCAGGCACCGCTGCCGGGCCCGGGCCAGCTCCCCGACGCCGACGCTCGGCAGGAAGTCGACGTCGCAGAGGTCCACGGTCACCGCGCCCTCGACCGGGGAGGCGACCGCCTTCTCGAGACAAGCACGCAGCTCGGTCATGCACCGGTCGTCCACCGACCCGCCCAGGGTCAGGAGGCCGGCGGCCGGGTCGTAGCGCTGCGTGAAGGGACGATCCTGCATGACCACCCCTCACCGTGCCCGCGGGCCGCCCCGGCGCCGCGAGCAGAAGGCTACTCCCGACGTGACCTGCAGAGGGGGCGGGATTCGAACCCGCGGCTGGCGTCTGAGGCCAGCGACCGCTTTCAAGGCGGTTCCGATAGGCCACTCCGGCACCCCTCCGAGCCCGGGCGAGCCCGGACAGGTCAGGAAGTCTAGGGGAGCGCGGCGGCTCAGTGGCTCAGCACGACCAGCACGTCGCCCTCCTGCACGACGTCACCGGGATCCACGTGCACCTCGACGACGGTGCCGGCGCGCTCGACCAGCACGGGGATCTCCATCTTCATCGACTCGAGCAGCACGACGGTGTCGCCGCTCTCGACGGCGTCGCCGGGAGCGACGTGGACCGACAGCACGTTGCCCACCATGTCGGCGCTGAGCTGCGAGGTCGTCCTTCCCACCATGGCCGCGACGCTACTCCCGCCGTCGGACCCCCGCCGTCGGACCCCCGCCGCCGGGGCACCCGCGGGCAGCCGCTCCGGTCGGGTCGCCGGGTGGGTCACAGGCGGCGGTTGGCCAGCGACGGGTTGCGGTCGCGCGCCCGGGCCAGCACAGCGCGCTCCAGGACGGCGCCGACCACCTCGGGCCCGTCACCGGCCTCGACCAGCGTCTCGCCGTCGGGACCCACGACCACCGAGTGGCCGGTGTAGCGGGGAGCCGGCTGTCCCACCGCGACCAGGTAGCAGGTGTTCTCGATCGCGCGGGCCGCCGCGAGCGTCAGCCAGTCTCGTGCCTTGCCCTCGCCGGCGACCCAGGCGGCCGGCACGACCAGCACCTCGGCGCCCAGGTCGACGAGCCGACGCGCCAGCTCCGGGAAGCGCAGGTCGTAACAGGTCATCAGGCCGACCCGGAAGCCGCCGAGGTCGACGGCCACGGGGGTCGGCTCGCCCGCCCTCAGTCGGTCGGACTCCCGATAGCCGAAGGAGTCGTAGAGGTGGATCTTGCGATAGCTGGTGATCCCCTCGGGCGTGGCAAGCACCAGGGTGTTGAACGGACGGTCGTCGGGGCCGCCGTCCCGCTCGAACATGCCGGCCAGCAACGACGTACCCGTCTGTTGCGCGAGCTCGGCGAGGCGGGAAGCGAACGCGCCCTGCAGGGTCTCGGCGTACGGCGCCAGGTCGCCGGCGGGGTCACCGAAGTCGCGGGCGAACGCCTCGGGCAGCACGATCAGGTCGTTGTCGGGGGCGAGGGCCACCAGCTCATCGAGCGCGGCCAGGTTGTCGGCGGGCTCGAGCGACGCGGCGCGCTGCACCAGCGTCACGCGCAGCGAGGCGGCCGGCGCCGTGGTCGGGTCCGGCGCGGTCGGGTCAGGCATGGGCCCAGCCTGCCAGCCCTCTGGGAGACTGCGACGGTGACCTCCGTCCCGGGTCCCGTCGGTGGGATCGTGCTGACCGGGGGCACCGCCGTCCGGCTGGACGGGGCGGACAAGTCAGCCGTCGAGGTCGGCGGCCGCAGCCTCCTCGAGCGGGCGCTCGACGCCCTGGCGGGGATGGCCACGGTGGTGGTCGGGCCGGAGGTGCCCACGTCGCGGCCGGTCACCTTCCGGCGCGAGGAGCCCCCGGGCGGCGGCCCCGCTGCCGGCGTGCTGGCCGGTCTCACCGGTTTCGGGCCGCGGCCCGCACTGGTCGTCGTGCTGGCGGTCGACATGCCCCTGGTGACCGCCGGAACCGTCGGCCGGCTGCTGGCAGCGGTGAGGGACAGGCGCGCCTGTGACGGCGCGGTGCTCGTCGACTCCGCCGGCAGGCAGCAGCACCTGTGTGCGGTGTACGCCGTCAGCACGCTCGAGCGCCGGAGCGCCGCAGTGGACCGGCACGGCCTGGCGATGCGCCGCCTGGTCGACGGCCTGGACCTCGTGGCGGTGCCGGCGACCGGGCTCGAGGCGCAGGACGTCGACACGTGGGCCGACCTGGCCAGGCTCCGCCATGACGTCGGCCCGGATCAGGACCGCCGAGGCTTGCACGGGGGCCGTGCGGGGCCAAGACTGGATCCGTGAACATCCACGACTGGATTGACGAGCTGTGCGACGCCCTCGACATCGAGATCGACGTCGACGAGTCGCTGGTCCTGGACGTCGCCCGGGAGGCCGCGCACAACGTGGAGCGGCCAGCAGCGCCCGTCTCGACCTTCCTCCTCGGGTATGCCGCCGCGCAGTCGGACGCGGACCCCGACGAGGTCGAGCGCCTCGCCGCGGCGGCGATGCTCCTGGCGCAGCGCTGGGAGAAGTCGGCCGACCAGCTGGCCCATGAGGACGACGACCCGGAGGTCGAGGAGGAGCTGACCGAGGCCGGCACCTGAGTCGAGGCCGGCGACCCGGGGGTTCGTAGGGTGGGCGACATGCGTGCCGTCGTCGCTCCTGATCCCGGAGGGCCGGAGGCCCTCGTCGTCCGCGACCTTCCCGAGCCGACCCCCGGTCCGGGCGAGGTGCTGCTCGAGGTGGTCGCGAGCGCGGTCAACCGCGCCGACGTGATGCAACGAAAGGGCTTCTACCCGCCCCCGCCCGGCGCCTCCGACGTGCTCGGCCTGGAGTGCTCTGGCCGCGTGGCCGCGCTCGGCGAGGGCGTCACCGGCTTCGCGGTCGGCGACGACGTCTGCGCCCTGCTCGCCGGAGGTGGGTACGCCGAGCAGGTGGTCGTCCCGGCCGCGCAGGTGATGCCGGTGCCCGAGGGAATCGACCTGGCGGACGCCGCCAGCCTCCCGGAGGTCGCGTGCACGGTCTGGTCCAACGCCTTCATGGTCGCCGGCCTGCACGCGGACGAGCGGTTCCTCGTGCACGGGGGCTCGGGGGGCATCGGCACGTTCGCGATCCAGCTCGGCCACGCCCTGGGGGCGGAGGTGTTCGCGACCGCCGGTTCCGCGGAGAAGCTCGAGCTGTGCCGCGAGCTCGGCGCGGCCCGGGCGATCAACTACCGCGACGAGGACTTCGTGGCGGTGCTGAAGGAGGCCGGCGGGGCCGACGTGATCCTCGACAACATCGGCGCGAAGTACCTCCAGCGCAACGTCGACGCGCTGGCCACCGAGGGCCGCGTGGTGATCATCGGCATGCAGGGCGGGACCAGGGGTGAGCTCGACATCAGCGCCCTGCTGCGCAAGCGGGGCGCGGTGATCGCGACCTCGTTGCGGGCCCGGCCGGTCGAGGGCAAGGCGGCGATCTGTGCGGCGGTGGTCGAGCATGTCTGGCCGCTGGTGGCGGCCGGCCGGGTGCGCAGCGTCGTACGCCGTCGTTTCCCGCTCGAGGAGGTCGCCGACGCGCACCGGCTGATGGACTCGGGCGACAGCATCGGCAAGATCCTGCTCACCACCGGACGGTAGGTTGGCACCCATGACTTCGCAGCAGCCCGAGAACCCGGATGACGAGCCCCGCATCGTCGTCGTCGGCCCCGATGGCATGGCCACCCAGGCGATGGGCCAGGCGGAGGAGGGCGATGAGGCGGAGCGCAGCGTGACCGACCTGGTCGAGGAGCCCGCCAAGGTGATGCGGATCGGCAGCATGATCCGCCAGCTCCTCGACGAGGTGAAGTCCGCACCGCTCGACGAGCCGGGGCGGCAGCGGCTGGCCGGCATCCTGCACACCTCGATCAAGGAGCTCAAGGACGGCCTGGCGCCCGAGTTGGACGAGGAGCTCGACCGGCTGGTCACGCCGTTCGATGAGCAGACGCCCACGGAGTCCGAGCTGCGGATCGCGCAGGCCCAGCTGGTCGGCTGGCTCGAAGGGCTCTTCCACGGCATCCAGACCGCGATCTATGCCCAGCAGATGGCCGCCCGCGCCCAGCTCGAGCAGATGCGGCGGGCCCTGCCGCCCGGGGTGATGCCGGGCCAGCCCGGCCAGCCGGGTCAGCCGGGCGAGGACGGCGAGCAGGGGCTGGGCAACCCTCGCGGGGGCATGTACCTCTGACCGGTCGCTAGAGGGCCAGGTCGAAGAGCTCCTCGAGCACGCGCGCGACCCCGTCGTCGTCGTTGCCCGGCGCGAGCCGACCGGCTGCGCTGCGGACGGTCGGGTGGGCGTCGGCCATCGCATAGGACGCGCCCGCCCAGAGCAGCATCGGAATGTCGTTGGGCATGTCGCCGAAGGCCACCACGTCCTCGGCGGAGAGTCCGCGATCGGCACAGACCAGCTCGAGCGTGGACGCCTTGGTCACGCCCGCCGCGCTCATCTCCAGCAGTGCGGACCTCGAGGACCAGGTGATGGTGACCTGGTGCCCGATGGCCTCCTCGGCGCGGTCCCAGAACTCCTGCGCCGCCAGCTCCTCGTGGCGGGCGAGGAGCTTCACCGCCGGACCGTCGAAGATCTCCTCGAGAGTGCCCCGGCGGCTGGCCGCCGGCACGGGGTGGCGCTCCATGAACGCATCCTCGAGGGCGATCCCGGCCAGTGTCTCGACGGCGAAGGTGGATCCGGGGACGGCCTCCAGCAGCAGCCGGCAGGCCTCCAGGCCGACGTCGGGGGCGATCGGCCGGACCAGCTGTGGCCCGGCCGCGGACACGTCCCAGACGACTGCGCCGTTGGAGACGATCGCCAACCCGTGGCCGCCGACGAGCTCGAAGACCTCCTCTGCCCAGCGCAGCGGGCGGCCGGTCACGAAGACGACCTCGACGCCCTGCTCCTGGACGGCCGCCAGGACCGCACGGGTGCGCCCGCTGATCGTGCCGTCCGAGCGCACCAGCGTGCCGTCGAGGTCGGTGGCGACCAGCCTGATCACGTCTGCGGCGCAGGCACGGGCCGCGCCATCACCAGCTCGCCGTCGTCGGTGGACCCGCGCAGCTCGGTGAAGCCGCACTTGGCGAGCACCCGGATGCTCGACCTGTTCTCCGGGAGCACGCTGGCGCGGACCCGGACACCGAGCAGGTCGGTCTGCCCCAGCAGCGCCCTGAGCGCCTCGGTGGCGGCGCCGTGGCCGCGCGCGCTCTCGACCAGGCCGTAGCCGACCTCGGTCTCCGGCACACCGTCGGCCGCGGGCTTGGGCGGCCCGTAGAACCCGATCGAGCCGACGGCCAGCCCGTCGAAGGAGCGGGTGACGTGCCGCGGACCCCAGGACGGGTCGGAGGCCCCGGCGCGCACCATCGAGACGGCGTCGAGGTCGTCGTCGCGGGGATAGGCCGGGTCCCAGCCCGGTCGCCGTCGCCCGGCGAGCATGTCGGCCGCCTCGTCGGCGGTGATCAGCTGCAGCCGCAACCGCGGCGAGGTGACGGCCGCGGGCAGGCTCACCCGAACCACCTCCGCAGCTCCTCGGCGGCGCCGTCCTGGTCGACCGGGGCGGCCACGTCGTCGGCGGCCTCCTTGACACTCTCGGGCGCCTGCCCCATCGCGACGCCACGGCCCGCCCAGCGCAGCAGCTCGATGTCGTTGCGCCCGTCGCCGATCGCGAGCACCCGGGCGGCGTCGACGCCGAGCTTGTCGCACACCAGCTGCAGGCCACTGGCCTTGGTGACGCCGTCGGGCGCGAGGTCCAGCCAGGCCGTCCAGCCGATGAAGTAGTTGGTGCCCTGCAGGCCCAGCTTCCTGGCCAGGTGCTGGAAGTCCTCCGAGGTGGAGTCGGGATCGCGGATGATCACCCGGCTGACCGGGTCGGCGATCATGTGCTCGATGTCGGCGAGGATCATCTCGCCGTCGAGCTCACCGGGCGGGAACTCCCGGTTGACCCGGTAGCCGATGCCGTGCTCCTCCACCGCCACCGCGGCGCCGGGCACCTCCGCCAGGATGGCCCGGACCGCGTCGGAGGCGTCGAAGGTGACCTCGTGGACCACCTCGATCGGGGCGTGCCGGAAGACCACCGAACCGTTGGAGGCGACCACCCACAGCCGGTCACCGTCGCGCTCCGCCACGGCCTGGGTGAGCCGCAGCCGGTCCGCCAGCCCGGCCATGCTCAGCGGCGCGCGCCCGGAGGCGAGCACGACGTGGACCCCGGCGCCCACCACGGCGTGCACGGCGTCGCGCACCGGCTCGGTGACCTGCTCGGCGCTGAAACCCAGGTCGTGGTCGGGCACCAGCAGGGTGCCGTCGATGTCGAGCGCGACGAGCTCGGGTCGCCAGCCGTTGCGGACCACTCAGCGACCCACCGGTTCGAGGATCTCGCGGCCCTGCAGGTAGGGCTGCAGCGCCGCGGGCACCCGCACCGACCCGTCGACCTGCTGGTGGGTCTCCAGGATCGCGACGATCGTGCGGGTCATCGCGCACAGGGTCCCGTTGAGGGTCGCGACATGGTGCGTCCCCGAGGCGGTGCGGGCCCGGATGTCGAGCCGTCTGGCCTGGAAGTCGGTGCAGTTGGAGGTGCTGGTCAGCTCGCGGTAGCGGCCCTGCGTGGGGATCCACGCCTCGCAGTCGAACTTCCGCTGGGCGGAGAGCCCGAGGTCGCCGGCAGCCACGTCGATGACGCGGTAGGCGAGCTCCAGCTTGTCGAGGAATGCCCGCTCCTGCTCGAGCAGGCGCTGGTGCTCGGCGTAGGACTGGTCCAGGGTGGTGAAGACGAACATCTCCACCTTGTCGAACCAGTGCACCCGGATGATGCCGCGGGTGTCCTTGCCGTGGGAGCCGGCCTCCCTGCGGAAGCACGGGCTGAATGCCGCGTAGCGCAACGGGAGTGACTCGGCACCGAGGATCTCGTCCGAGTGGTAGGCCGCCAGCGGCACCTCGCTGGTGCCGACCAGGTAGGTGTCCTGGCCCTCGATCCGGTAGACGTCGTCGGCGGCCTGGCCGAGGAAGCCGGTGCCCTCCATCGCGCGCGGCTTGACCAGCGCCGGCGGGATCACGGTGGTCATGCCGGCGGAGCGGGCCTGGTCCATCGCCATCGTGACCAGCGCGAGCTCGAGGTCGGCACCGGCACCGGTGAGGTAGTAGAACCGGGAGCCGCTGACCTTGGCCCCCCGCTCGACGTCGATCGCGCCGAGGATGCGGCCGAGCTCGACGTGGTCGCGCGGCTGGAACCCCTCGGCCGCGAAGTCACGCGGCGTGCCGACCTCCTCGACCACGGTGTAGTCGTCCTCGCCACCCGCAGGCGCCTCGTCGGCGGCGGGGTTGGGGATGGCGAACATGGCGTCACGCCACTCCTGCTCAGCGCCGGCCTGGGTGGCCTCGGCCCCCTTGACGTCGGTGGCGAGCGACTTCGTCCTGGCGAGCAGCGCCTGCTTCTCCTCGCCCAGGGCCTGCGGGATCAGCTTGCCGAGGTTCTTCTGCTCGGCGCGCAGCCGCTCGAATTCCGTGATCGCGGCCCGCCGGGCCTCGTCGGCCGCGAGCGCGCGGTCGACCGCGTCCGTGGACAGGCCGCGCTTGGCCTGGGCGGCGCGCAGCCTCTCGGGGTGGTCGCGGAGCAGTCGTGGATCGATCACAGGGCCGAGGATATCGGCCGGCGACGACCGGCCTCACCCGCCGGCGACCGCGCCGGTCACACCTGCTCGCGCAGGTCGTCGGGCAGGCCGCGACGGATGTCCCGGATGATTCGGGTGATCAGACGCGAGACCTGCATCTGGCTCACCCCGATGTCGTCGGCGATCTCCTGCTGGGTGCAACCGTCGAAGTAGCGCAGCCGCAGGATCCGCCGGTCGCGCTCGCTGAGCCGGCGAACGACGGGGGCCAGCAGCACCCGGGCCTCGACGGCGTCGCGCTCCACGTCGTCACAGCCACCGTCGAGCAGGTCACCGAGCCCGGTGACGGAGTCCTCACCGACCGGGCGGTCCAGGGATGTGGGCTGGAAGCAGCCGTCGGCGCTCAACGCCTCCCGGACGACCTGGACGTCCTCCCCCACGACCTCGGCCAGCTCGGCCAGGGTCGGCGTCCGACCGAGGCGCTGGGTGAGTTCGGCACGCTCCACGATCGCCCGGGTCTGCACCTCCTGGATCCGCCGCGGCGGACGGACCGTCCAGCCGTGGTCGCGGAAGTGCTTCTTCAGCTCGCCCCGGATCGTCGGGACGGCGTAGGAGAGGAAGTCCGCCCGGGTGTCGGGGTCGTAGTTGCGGGCCGCGCGGGTGAGCGCGAGGTAGCCGACCTGCTCGAGGTCGTCGCGCGGGATCCCCTTGCCGGCATGACGCGCTGCCAGGGTGCGGGCCACGCACATGTTGAGCACCACCACCCCCTCGAGCAGGCGCTCCCGCTCGTCGGGGTCGGTGGCGGCCCCGGCCCGGTCGAGCAACTCCTGGGTCTGCTCCTGGCGTTCGGCGGCAGACAGGGGACCGAGGCCGGACGTTTCTGCGTCGAGGATCGAGAAGACGGCCTTCTCCCCGGGGTTCATCGCGTGCACAGTAACTCCAGAATGCTGGTGTTCTGCTTGCCGGCGGCTTCAGCAAGGTTTTCCCCGGCCCCGCACCTGGCCGATACCGGGAAGGCGTTGTCTTCCCTCGTCATGGTGGTATCCACCGCGACCCGAAAGCATGCCGATACCCCGGTCGGACCGGACTGCATCCCGATGGCCCGGATCCCGCCCGGCCCGGCATACTGCCCGCGTGACCGAGGGAGCCTCCGACCGCCGGCGCCGCCTCGTCGGCAGCCTGGTCTGCTTCGCGCTGGTCGGGCTCCTCGCGGTGATGGTCCGGTCGGCGTGGTCGCCGCTGCTGTCGACGGACCACGACGTCGGCCGGTGGCCGCAACGGATCACCTACGACCACCATGCGGTGTTCGTCTGGTGGCTGTGGATCGGCCGCTTCTTCGGCACCCTCGCGATGAGTGCCTACACCGTGCTCGCGGGAGCGGCGCTGTGGCTGAAGCACCGTCGCGCTGCTCTGTGGGTCGTCGGGGTGATGCTCGTGGCCGGGGCGGCGAACACACTGCTGAAGCTCCTCATCGCCCGGCACCGCCCGGTCTTCCGGCACCCGGTCGAGGTGCTGACCAGCTACTCCTTCCCCTCGGGGCACTCCTCCGGGATCGCCGCGGCCGCCGGAGTGACCGTCGTACTCGTGCTGATGCTGGTGCGTCGCCGCGGCGCGCGCCGCCTCGTCCTGGTCGTCGCCGTGGCGCTCGCGCTGCTGGTCGGCGCCGACCGGATCTTCCTCGGCGTGCACGACCTCTCCGACGTCCTCGGGGGCTACCTCCTCGGCATCGGCGTCGTGCTGCTCGGGCTGGCCGTCTACGACCCGCGTCCGCGGTCGATCGCGGCGGTGATGCAGCCGCTGCCGGAGGTGCTGCCCACGACCGAGAAGCGGCTGGCGGTCGTGCTCAACCCGGTGAAGGTCGAGGACACGGGCCAGTTCCGCACGATGGTCGAGTCGATGGCCCGGGAGTCCGGCTGGGAGGGCGTGGACTGGTGGGAGACGACGGTCGAGGACACCGGCTACCGGATGGCCCACGAGGCCGCGGTGTCCGGGGCGTCCTGTGTGCTGGCGGTCGGTGGTGACGGGACCGTCCGGGCGGTCTGCGAGGAGCTGGCCGGCACCGGCGTCCCGGTGGGGATCGTGCCTGCCGGTACCGGCAACCTGCTGGCCCGCAACCTGGCCGTCCCGCTCTATCTCCGGGCGGCGGTCGACGTGGCGATCAACGGCCAGGACCAGGCGGTCGACATGGTGCGGGCCAGCGGCGACAACATGGCCGACGCGACGTTCCTGGTGATGGCCGGGATGGGCTTCGACGCCGCGATCATGGAAGGCGTCAACGAGGACGTCAAGGCGCGGGTGGGCTGGCTCGCCTACGTCTGGTCAGCGCTCAAGTCGCTGATGTTCCCGGTGATCCGGGTGGAGGTCTCCGTCGACGGCGGCCCGTTCGTGCAGGCGCGGGCACGCACGATCGTGGTCGGCAACGTCGGCCACCTGCAGGCCGGCATGCCGCTGCTGCCCGACGCCGCCATCGACGACGGCACCCTCGACGTGGTGCTGCTCTATCCGCGACGCTTCCTGTCCTGGCTGCCGCTGGCGGTCCGGGTACTCTCGCGGAACCCGCGCACCGACGAGCTGATCACCCGGATGACGGGGCGGTCGGTGGTCGTGCGCACCTCGGTGGAGGTTCCCCGCCAGCTCGACGGCGACCTGATCGCGCCCGGCAAGGAGCTGCGCTGCGAGTGCGTCCATGGCCGGCTGCTCGTGCGGGTGCCGCGCTGACCTCTCGGGTGGGTCGGTGCGCGGACGGCTCATGCGCGCGCGTGGACGATCGCGTCCTCCTCCTCGGGGGACAGCTGCTGGTCGGAGGACCAGGCCGCCACCGGTTTGGCATAGGTGCGGGCGTCGCTGCGGCCGTGGATGGAGGTGATCACCACGCCGTCGCCGTGGTCGTCGAGCAGCGCAATCGACCACGACAGGTGGCCGCCCATGTCGCCGAACGCGTCGTAGCGCACCACGGCCAGGTGGCGCAGCGCGTCGGCCGCCTCCAGCCGAAGCGCGGAGACCTCCTGACGCAATCCGTGGACGTCGGTCGGCAGGTCCTGCGCGGCCTGGCGACGGCGGTGGGTGACGGCGGTGGTACGGCGCAGGGCGCTGACTGCGACCGCCAGCGCCAGCACGGCGATGACCAGCCCGGCAAGTCCCAGCCACTCCACGCCGCGAGGGTACGAGAGCCCCGTCCCGCCGCAGCGGAGGCGCGCCAACCCGGCCGCGGGCACGTGGGAAACTGGCCCGGTGAATGGCCCGGTGAATGGCTCGGTGAATGGCACGGTGAGCCCGGCGAATGGCTCCGCGGACGGCTTCGCACCCGGACGGATCGCCTACCAGGGCGAGCCGGGTTCGAACTCCCACATGGTCTGCAAGCAGCACTACCCGGCCTGGGAGGCGGTGCCCTGCGCGTCGTTCGAGGACGTCTTCGCCACGGTGGAGGGCGGTGATGCGGAGCTGGCGATGATCCCCATCGACAACTCCATCGCCGGCAGGGTCTCCGACATCCACCACTTCCTGCCCACGTCGCGGCTGCACATCGTCGCCGAGCACTTCCTCCGGATCCGCTTCCACCTGATGGCCATGCCGGGAGCCTCGCTCCCCGGCATCCGCACGGTGCACAGTCACGTGCACGCGCTCGGGCAGTGCCGCAAGGTGATCCGGGAGCACGGACTGGTCCCGGTGATCTCTGGTGACACGGCCGGCGCGGCCCGCGAGGTCGCGGAGGCTGGTGACCCCACGATGAGCGCCCTCGCCCCTCCGCTGGCCGCCGAGATCTACGGCCTGGAGGTCCTGGCCGAGGACGTCGAGGACGAGGACCACAACACCACCCGCTTCGTGGTGCTCTCCCCCGAGGCCGCCGACGTGCCCCGGGGCGACGGTCCGGTCGTCACCAGCTTCGTCTTCGACGTGCGCAACCTGCCCGCCGCCCTCTACAAGGCGCTGGGTGGCTTCGCCACCAACGGCGTCAACATGACCAAGCTCGAGAGCTACATGGTCGGGGGTCGCTTCACCGCCACCCAGGTCCTGGCGGAGGTCGACGGCCACCCCGAGGACCCGCCCGTGCGGCGGGCGCTGGAGGAGCTGGCGTTCTTCACCCACGACATCAAGCTGCTCGGGGTCTACCCAGCGGACCCGTTCCGCGCCCGCGACGCTCCGCAGTCCGCGCCAGCGACGGACTAGTCCGAACGGGCTACTCGGGCGGGAAGCGAAATCACCCGCACGGATGACGCGGCACAAGCGCACAAGCACCCACCATTGGTCACATGCGTGCTACCTACCGATACCTTGCCTACGCCATTCCGGTGCTCGTGGCGGTCCAGGCGGCCGCCATCGCCTTCGCGTTCTTCGGCCTCAGCGCCTGGATCGAGGACGGCCACAACCTGACCAAGGCGGCGATGGAGTCCGAGAGCACCAGCTTCACGGGCACCGCCGGGTTCATGATCCACGGAATGTTCGGTGAGATGTTGATCCCGCTCGTCGCGATCGTGCTGCTCGCCGTGTCGTTCGTCGCGAAGGTGCCCGGCGGCTCGAAGTGGGCAGCCTTCGTGCTGCTCGACATCGTCCTGCAGATCGCGCTGGCCTTCACCGCCTTCGGTGCGCCGGTCGTGGGAATCCTGCACGGCCTCAACGCGCTCTTCCTGGCCTGGCTGGGATGGACCGCCGCCCACCGCGTCGCCACGGCTGGTGACCTCGCCACCGAGTCCACCGGCGAGTCCACAGGCGAGCCCGCCATCGGGCCGACCGTCCAGACCACCTGAGCCCCACGCACCTGGCAGAGGCCGGGGCGACCGGGCCCCTCCGGCTGGGCGGGCAAGCCGGCAACGAGCCGGAGCGGGCCGCCCCTTAGGTTGGGCGGGTGGATCTCGCCGTCTTCGCCATCACGTTCGGGGCGATCTTCGTCGTGGAGCTGCCCGACAAGACGTTCATCGCCGCGCTGGTGATGTCCACCCGCTACAAGCCGCTCCTCGTGTGGATCGGCGTGGGTACGGCGTTCCTGATCCAGACCCTGATCGCGGTCACCATCGGCCAGGCCGTGACCTTCCTGCCCGACGACATCGTCAAGTCCGTGGCGGCGGCGATCTTCGTCATCGGCGCCGTCCTGCTCTTCCGCGAGGCACCGAAGGCCGACGCCGAGGAGGCCGAGACCGAGGGCGAGTACGCGGCCAAGACCAGCGAGGCCCGGACCGGGTTCAGGGCGGTGCTGACCGCGTTCCTCGTGCTCTTCGCCGCGGAGTGGGGGGACCTCTCCCAGCTGCTGACCATCAGCCTGGTCGGTCGCTACCACCAGCCGGTCTCGGTCTTCCTGGGCGCCTGGCTGGCACTGCTCGTCGTCTCCGGGCTCGCCTGTATCGCGGGTCGGGTGCTGCTGCGCTACATCAAGCTGTCGGTGATCCACTACGTCGGCGCCGCGGTCTGCCTGGTGCTGGCCGCCGTCACGGTCTACGAACTGGTCGCCTGACCCGGGCGACCGGCTGCCCGTCGCCTACCCTGCTGCCATGACGGGCATCGGTCTGGGAGCAAGTAGCGAGGTCGGCCGGCTGCGCACGGTGATGCTGCACCGGCCGGGCCCGGAGCTCAAGCGGCTGACGCCGCGCAACAACGACAAGCTGCTCTTCGACGGCATCCCCTGGGTGGCGCGCGCGCAGGAGGAGCACGACGTCTTCGCGCAGGCGCTGCGCGATCGGGGGGTCGAGGTCCTCTACCTCACCGACCTGATCACCGAGACGCTGGCCGACGACGCCGCCCGGGCCCGCGCGATCGACAACGTGACCACCTCGCTGCACCTGGGTGACACGCTGCGCAACTACCTGCGCACCGCGCTGGCCGACCTCAGCCCCGAGGGGCTCACCGAGGTGCTCACCGCCGGTGTCCGCAACGACGAGGTGCGTGGCGGCCACGGGCTGGTGACCAGCCTGCTGGCCAGCGACGACTTCCTCATCGACCCGCTGCCCAACCTGCTGTTCACCCGGGACTCCAGCGTCTGGATCCGCGACCACGTCGCAGTGACGTCGCTGGCGATGCCCGCGAGGGAGCGCGAGACGCAGCTGACCGACCTGGTCTACTCCCGGCATCCCCGCTTCGCCGGCACGCCCAAGCTCCACGGCTGGCAGAGCGAGCACGTGGAGGGCGGCGACGTACTGCTGCTCGGTCCGGGCGTGATCGCGGTGGGAGTCGGTGAGCGCACCACCCCAGCAGGTGTCGAGCGGCTCTCCCGGCAGGTCTTCGCGGACCGGCTCGCCCACACCGTGCTGGCCGTGCCCATCGCCCAGGAGCGGGCGACGATGCACCTGGACACCGTCTGCACGATGGTCG
>JAICXL010000004.1 GCA_025980475.1 Nocardioidaceae bacterium
GACTCCGAAACGTCCCGAGGCGACCTGCTTGATCGCGGAGCGGCGCTCGGGGTCGTGCAGCCGGTCGGCGTCCTCGCCGCCCTCACCGGTGTTGGACTTGGCTCCGAGGCGGTTCATCGCGATCGCCAGCGTCTCGTGGGCCTCCTGGCTGATCGAGCCGTAGGACATGGCTCCGGTCGAGAACCGCTTGACGATCTCGGAGACCGGCTCGACCTCGTCGATCGGCACCGGCGCGCGCCCGGTCTCCGAGCCGTCCCTGAAGCGGAAGAGCCCGCGCAGCGTCATCAGCTTCTCGGCCTGCTCGTCGACCGCCTTCGTGTACTGCTTGAAGATGTCGTAGCGGCCGGTGCGGGTCGAGTGCTGCAGCCGGAAGACCGTGTCGGGGTTGAAGAGGTGCAGCTCGCCCTCGCGACGCCACTGGTACTCCCCGCCCATCGGCAGGTCGCGGTGGGCCGGAGCGATGCCGTCGACGGGATAGGCCGTTCGGTGCCGCCGCGCAACCTCCTCGGCGATCGTGTCCAGGCCGATGCCGCCGAGCTTGGAGACCGTTCCGGTGAAGTAGCGGTCCACGAGCTCCTGGGAGAGGCCGAGCGCCTCGAAGATCTGGGCGCCGGTGTAGGACGCCACCGTCGAGACGCCCATCTTCGACATCACCTTCAGCACGCCCTTGCCCAGCGACTTCACGAGGTTGGCGACCGCTGCCTCCGGGTCGGTCTTGACGTAGTAGCCGTCACGGGCGAGGTCCTCCACCGACTCCATCGCGAGGTAGGGATTGACCGCGGCTGCGCCGTACCCGATGAGGGTCGCGACGTGGTGCACCTCGCGGACGTCGCCGGCCTCGATCACCAGGCCGACCTGGGTGCGGGTCTTCTCCCGCACCAGGTGGTGGTGGACCGCCGCGGTCATCAGCAGCGACGGGATCGGCGCCTCCGACGCGTCGGAGTGCCGGTCCGACAGCACGATGACCCGGGCGCCCTCGGCGATCGCGCGGGACACCTCCGCGCAGATCGCGTCGAGCCGGCGGGCGAGCCCGGCACCGCCCTCGTTGACGGGGTAGAGGCCGCGGGCCACGTGGGTGGCGAAGCCCGGCATGTCGCCGTCGCGGTTGATGTGGCGGATCTTGACCAGCTCGTCGTTGGTGATCACCGGGAAGGGCAGCACGACCTGGCGGCAGGACGCCGGCGCCGGCTCGAGCAGGTTCGACTCCGGGCCGATCGTGCCGCTGAGGCTGGTGACCAGCTCCTCGCGGAGCGCGTCCAGCGGCGGGTTGGTGACCTGGGCGAAGAGCTGGGCGAAGTAGTCGAAGAGCAGTCGCGGCCGCTCGGACAGCACCGCGACCGGCGTGTCGGTCCCCATCGAGCCGATCGGCTCCGCGCCGGTGTTGGCCATCGGGGAGAGCAGCACGCGCAGCTGCTCCTCGGTGTAGCCGAAGATCTGCTGGCGGCGGGTGACCGACGCGTGCGAGTGGATGACGTGCTCGCGCTCGGGGAGGTCCGGGAGCCGGATCAGCCCGGCGTGCAGCCACTCGTCGTAGGGGTGCTCGGCCGCGAGCTCCGACTTGACCTCGTCGTCCTCGATGATCCGGTGCTCCCCGGTGTCGACCAGGAACATCCGGCCCGGCTGGAGCCGGCCCTTGCGGACCACCTTCGCGGGGTCGAGGTCCAGCACGCCGACCTCGGAGGCCAGCACGACCAGGCCGTCGTCGGTGACCCAGTAGCGCGAGGGTCGCAGCCCGTTGCGGTCGAGAACCGCGCCGACCTGGGTCCCGTCGGTGAAGACCACGCACGCCGGTCCGTCCCAGGGCTCCATCAGCGAGGCGTGGAACTCATAGAACGCCCGTCGCCTCGGGTCCATCTCGCCGTGGTTCTCCCATGCCTCCGGGATCATCATCAGCACCGAGTGCGGGAGGGTGCGGCCGCCCATGTGGAGCAGCTCGAGCACCTCGTCGAAGGACGCCGAGTCGCTCGCGCCGGGGGTGCACACCGGGAACAGCCGCTGCAGGTCGCCCGGCACCAGGTCGCTGGCCAGCAGGGCCTCGCGGGCCCGCATCCAGTTGCGGTTGCCCATCACGGTGTTGATCTCGCCGTTGTGCGCGATGAAGCGGAAGGGATGGCTCAGCGGCCAGCTGGGGAAGGTGTTGGTTGAGAACCGTGAGTGCACGACGGCGATCGCCGACTCCACCCGGTCGTCACGCAGGTCCGGGAAGACCCGGTCGAGCTGGTCGGGGTTGAGCATGCCCTTGTAGACCACGGTCCGCGAGGACAGGGACGGGAAGTAGGCGTCGGTCTCCCGCTCGGCCCTCTTGCGCAGGCAGAAGGCCAAGCGCTCCAGAGCCATCCCGAGCACCCGGGAACCACGGGCGGAGACGAAGAGCTGCACGAAGGTCGGCATCACCTCCACAGCGGTCTTCCCGAGCGACGAGGCGTCGGTGGGCACCTCGCGCCAGCCCAGCACCGCGAGGCCCTCCTCCGCGGCGATCTGCTCGATGCGCGCCCGGGTCTTGCCGACCTGCTCGGCGTCGCCGGGGATGAAGGCCGTGCCGACGGCGTAGGAGCCGCGTTGCGGCAGCTCGAAACCCGCCGCGGGGCAGACCTCCCGGAGGAACCGGTCGGGAACCTGGATCAGGATGCCGGCGCCGTCACCGGAGTTGGCCTCGGCGCCCACCGCGCCGCGGTGCTCGAGATTGAGCAGCGCGGTCAGCGCCTGGGTGACGATCCGGTGGCTCGGCTCACCGGTCAGGGTCGCGACGAAGGCGACTCCACAGGCATCGTGCTCGTGCCTGCCGTCGTAGAGCCCCTGGGGCGGCGGGAATGCCTGCATCGGTCACTCTCCCGTCGTCGGTCAGCGCACACGCTTGTCAGGCGGGGTGCGGGGATGGGATGGCGGCCAGCTGGGACGACATTGGCCCACGCGGGGCGATCAGACTACCCCAGCACCGTCGGTGGCCGGCCTGTCCGTCTCATACGGCGACGCCTCGCGTCCGGGGTGCCGGCGTCCCACCAGCACGAAGTAGGTGAGCCCGGCGAGGAAGACCACGATCGAGGTCCAGTCGTTGAGCCTCAGGCCGAGGAAGTGGAACTCGATGGTGTCGATGCGCAGTGCCTCGATCCATCCGCGCCCGGCCGTGTAGCACATGCAGTAGAGCGCGAAGCAGCGCCCGAAGCCCAGCTTGAACCTCCGGTCGAGCCACAGCACGACCCCGGCGGCGCCCAGGTCCCAGATGCACTCGTAGAGGAAGGTCGGGTGGAACGTCGCGAACTCGCCATAACCCGGCGGCCGATGCGCGGGGTCGATCTGGAGCCCCCAGGGCAGCGTGGTCGGCTTGCCGAACAGCTCCTGGTTGAAGTAGTTCCCCCAGCGGCCGATCCCCTGGGCGACCAGCAGGCACGGGGCCAGCGCATCGGCGAGCACGCGGAGGCGGATGTGGTGCCGGCGACAGTAGATCCAGGCGCCTAGGGCACCCCCGGCGATCCCGCCCCAGATGCCCAGGCCCCCGTGCCAGACCGCGAACGGCTCCCACCACACGTGGCCGCCGCCGAAGTAGCGGTTCGGGTCGGTGCAGAGGCTGTAGACCCGCGCCCCGACCAGGCCGAAGGGCACCGCCCAGATCGCGATGTCGCCGATCTCGCTGGCCTTGCCACCGCGGCCCTCCCAGCGCTTCTGGCCCAGCAACACCGCGACCACGACGCCGGCGATGATGCACAACGCGTAGGCGCGAATCGGCAGCGGCCCGAGGTACCAGACGCCTTGGGAGGGGCTCGGGATGAAGAGCGGGACAAGCGTCATCGGCGGTCCTTCACGGAGGCGTCTCCGGCGGCGAGCAGCCGGTGGATGTCGGCAGCCAGGTCGACGGGCGAGGTGCCCGATGTCCAGACCAGCGGAGCCTGGCCGCCACGGACCGCGGTGACGCTGGCCGTGTGGTCGACCTCGTAGCCCCCGCTGGGCAGCCGCTGCCCCTCCTTGATGAAGACCCCGAGCGGCCGGGCAAGGGCCTCGACGCGCGCCATCGGCCCGGCCAGCCCGACGAAGCCCGGGTCGAAGCGGTCGAGGTAGCCGCGCAGCACCGCGCCCGTGTCCCGGCCGGGGTCGGTGGTCACGAACGCGACCTGCACCTGCTGCCGCTCGGCCGGGTCCAGCCTGGTCACCGCGGAGGCGATCGTGCTCATCACCACCTGGCAGACGTCGGGGCAGTTGGTGTAGCCGAAGAACACCAGCGTCAGCTCCGCAGGATCCTCGGCGACCGTGTAGTCCTTCCCGGCCGTGTCGGTGAGCGTGACCGACGGGACTGCGTAGGGCCGGTCCAGCCAGGCGCCGTGGTACCCGTGGTCGTCGTCGAGGTCGCGGACCGTCGCGATGCGCCCGTCGCTCCCCCCGCAGGCGGTGAGCACGATCGCCAGGACGCCGAGCAGCGGCCACAGCAACCTAGCCACGACGTACCCCCGCAGCGAGGTCCGCGGTGAGCCCGCGCAGCGCGGCCAGTCCGGCCGCGCGGTCGGACCCATGGTCCAGCAGGGTCCGCACGAAGGCCGAGCCGACGATGACCGCGTCGGCGTACGACGCCACTTCCGCGGCCTGCTCGCCGGTGGAGACCCCCAGCCCGACGCCGACGGGGAGTTCGGTGACCGAGCGGACCCGCTCGACCAGCGGACCGGCGAGCGCCGAGGTGGTGGCGCGGGCACCGGTGACCCCCATCACGGCGGTGGCGTAGACGAAGCCGCGGCAGGCCGCCGTGGTCATCGCGAGCCGCTTGTCGGTCGAGGAGGGCGCGACCAGGAAGACCTTGTCGAGGTCGCGGGCGTCGGCGGCGGCGACCCACTCGGCCGCCTCGTCGGGCACCAGGTCGGGCGTGATCAGCCCGGCACCGCCTGCGTCGGCCAGGTCGGCCGCGAACCGCTCGACGCCACTGGTCCCGGCGCCACGACCGCTGGAGCGTCCGTAGTGCTCGACCGGGTTCCAGTAGCTCATCACCAGGGTCGGGACGCCGGTGCCGGCGACCGCCTCGACGGTGCGCAGCACGTCGGTGGTGCGGACACCGCCCTGGAGCGCCTGCAGTGCGGCAGCCTGGATCGTCGGTCCGTCCATGACCGGGTCGCTGTAGGGCAGCCCGACCTCGATCACGTCACAGCCGGCCTCGACCATCGTGGTCATCGCCGCGATGCCGCCCTCGACGTCGGGGAAGCCTGCGGGCAGATAGCCGACCAGGGCGGCGCGGTCCTCGGCGCGGGCCTTCTCGAATGCGGTGCTGGTGCTCATGCGCGCGCACCTTCGGCGATCTGCTCGTCGGTCGCCCGGGCCGGGGTGCCGTCGGGTCGGGCCTGGCCGAGACCGAACCACTCGATGGCGGTGCCCATGTCCTTGTCGCCGCGACCGGAGAGGTTGACCAGGATCGTCTGGCCGGGCCGCCGGCTGGCGAGCTCGAGCGCCCCGGCGACCGCGTGGGCGGACTCGATCGCGGGGATGATGCCCTCCGTGCGGGACAGCAGCGCCATCGCGTCCATCGCGGCCGCGTCGGTCACCGGGAGGTAGGTCGCCCGGCCGGTCTCGGCGAGGTGCGCGTGCTCGGGTCCGACGCCGGGGTAGTCCAGCCCGGCGGAGATCGAGTGGGACTCGACGGTCTGCCCGTCGTCGTCCTGGAGCACGAAGGTGCGGGCACCGTGGAGAACCCCGACGTCGCCGGCGTGGATGGTGGCCGCGTGGCGGCCGGTCTCGAAGCCGTCCCCACCGGCCTCGAAGCCGTAGATGTCGACCGTCGGGTCGTCTAGGAACGCCGCGAACAGCCCGATGGCGTTGGAGCCGCCGCCGACGCACGCCGCGATGGCGTCGGGCAGCGCTGCGGTGAGCTCCAGGCACTGGGCGCGGGCCTCGTCACCGATGCCGCGGCAGAAGTCGCGGACCATCGCGGGGAACGGGTGCGCACCGGCCGCCGTGCCGAGCAGGTAGTGGGTCTCGTCGACGCTGGCGACCCAGTCGCGCAGCGCCTCGTTGATGGCGTCCTTCAACGTCCGGGAACCCGACGTCACCGGGATCACCTCGGCGCCGAGAAGCTGCATCCGCGCGACGTTGAGGGCCTGGCGCTCGGTGTCGAGCTCGCCCATGTAGACCACGCAGTCCAGGTCGAGGTAGGCGCAGGCGGTCGCCGTCGCGACCCCGTGCTGGCCGGCGCCGGTCTCGGCGATCACCCTGGTCTTGCCCATCCGCTTGGCCAGCAGCGCCTGACCGAGCACGTTGCGGACCTTGTGGGCGCCCGTGTGGTTCAGGTCCTCGCGCTTGAGGAGGATTCGCGCTCCGGCGTGCTCGCTGAGCCTCACGGCGTCGTAGAGCAGGCTGGGGACTCCGGCGTACTCCCGCAGCATCCGGTCGAACTGAGCGGTGAACGCCTGGTCGGCCATCGCCCCCTGCCAGGCGAGGGTGAGCTCGTCGAGGGCGGCGACCAGCGCCTCGGGCATGAACCGGCCACCGAACCGGCCGAAGTGGCCGGCGGCGTCGGGTCCGGCGGCGGCCGCGGTCATCGGACGGCTCCCGCGGCGCGGATGCCGGCGACTGCTGCAGCGGGCTCGCCCTGGCTCACCAGCGCCTCCCCGACGAGCACGACGTCGGCGCCTTCACGGGCGTAGCGGGCGGCGTCCTCCGGGCCGCCGACCCCGGACTCCGCCACCTTCACGACGTCGTCGGGGATCAGCTCGGCCAGCCGGCCGAACGTGTCCGGGTCGACCGCCAGGGTCCTCAGGTTGCGGGCGTTGACGCCGACCAACCTGGCGCCGACCGCCAGCGCACGGTGCACCTCGTCGGCGTCGTGCGTCTCGACGAGCGGCGTCAGGCCAAGGTCCGCGGCGCGGTCGTGCAGGCGGCGCAGCTCGGTGTCGTCGAGGGCGGCGACGATCAGGAGCACCAGGTCCGCGCCCGCCGCCCGGGCCTCGAGCAGCTGGTAGTCGGTGACCACGAAGTCCTTGCGCAGCAGTGGCGTGTCGACGGCGGCGCGCACGGCGACGAGGTCCTCGAGCGATCCGTTGAACCGCCGCTGTTCGGTGAGCACCGAGATCGCCGCTGCACCCCCGTCGGCGTAGGCCCTGGCCAGCGCCGCAGGATCCGGGATCTCGGCCAGCTCGCCCCTGCTCGGCGACCGACGCTTGACCTCCGCGATCACCGAGAGGCCCGGGCCACGGAAGGCCGGCATCGGGTCACGGGTGGCGGGCAGCTGCTCGACCCTGGCCAGCAGCGCGTCCTCGGCCACCAGCTCGCGGCGGCCGGCGAGGTCCTCTCGCACGCCGGCGACGATGTCGTCGAGGACGGACATGGGACACCTCATCGAAGTTCAGGAACGGGGCAAGGTTCTCACGCAGGGCCTGACCGGGCTGCATCAGGCCCAGAATCGGTGTCCCCACGGAGTGTTGCGGAAGACCGTGAACGCCAGCGCGACCGCGGCAAGCGACCACCACAGCGTCCGGGCGTGCGCCCCTCGGGGGCCGCGGACGGTGCGCCCGCGCGTCCGCTGCCACAGCCACCACGCCCACGCGGTCACCAGCAGGGGCCCGAGGACGACGAAGAGCGCGTTGCTGTGGAACGCGTCGGCCACCCGCAGGTGGGTGAGGTCGTTGACGGCACGCAGACCACCGCAGGCCGGGCAGTCCAGGCCGGTCAGCGCGCGCAACGGGCAGAGCCCCCAGCTGCCGGCGGCGTGCGGGTCGTGCAACCGGAGCGCCAGCGTGGCCAGGCCGACCACCGCTGCCGTGCCGAGCGGTCGCGCGGCCAGTCGTGCGGCCGGTCGTGCGGGTGTTCCGGGCGCCGCAGGCGTCGCTTGGTGCAGGACGGCCGTCATCGCGCTCTCAGCTCGCGCCGAGGCCCATCCGCGACATCACGGTGCCGACAACGAGGGCGATGGGTGCGAGCGCTACGCCGATCCAGAAGACCACCATGCTGCCGGCCATCAGGCCGATGCCCCCCACGACGAACGCCGCCAGCCCGATGATCACGGCGGTCCACGCGGCCGGGGTGTTGCCGTGGTTGGAAGACATGGGAGCGGCTCCTCCTGGAGAGTCGTAGGTCGGAAGCATTCTAGGCAGAGCCGGGGTCCGTGGGGTCGCGACCCTCGTCGAGGGAGTGCCACATGTCGCGTTCGCCGGTGGGCGCCCCGCCTGGGGCGTCGTACCTCGCCCCCATCGCCGGCCACCGGTGCGCGGTCCGCACCGCACCGCCGAGGGCGACCAGCGAGGCCGCGGCGGCCACCAGCGTGAGCCAGTACCAGCCGGTGTGCGGTATCGGGATCCGGGCTGCCGATCCGGGTCGGGTGCCGAGCTGGTGGACCATCGCCTGCCGGACCGCCTGGGGCACCTCGTGATAGCCGAGGACAGCCACCCCGAGGAGGCCGGCCGCGAAGAGCAGCCCGACCACGGCCATCGTCGTCCTGGCCCGGCCGCGCAGGACCAGCAGCACGCCCCAGGCCGCGAGGGCGACCAGTGCCAGGGCCAGTGCGGAGGCGGACTGGGCATGGGTCTCCAGCGCGTTCGAGACCCCGGGTGCCGTACCGAGCTGGTCCATCGCCCGCGGGACGTCGACCCACGGCTTCCCGGAGGCCAACGCGGCCACGGCGGCGCAGGTCACGCCCGCCCCGGCGACGGTGGCGAAGGTACGACGCGCCCGGCGCCTGTCGACCTCGGGCGGGGCGGCCCCGGGCTGGTCAGCCACCGGGGAGCAGCAGGTCGTCGTCGAAACAGGTTCGGGCGCCGGTGTGGCAGGCCGGCCCCTCCTGGTCGACCTTGACCAGGAGGGTGTCGCCGTCGCAGTCGAGGCGCACCTCCCGCACGTGCTGGTGGTGCCCCGAGGTCTCACCCTTGACCCAGTACTCCTGCCGGGAGCGGCTCCAGAAGGTGGTCCGTCCGGTGGTGAGCGTGCGGTGCAGCGCCTCGTCGTCCATCCAGCCCAGCATCAGCACCGCTCCGGTGTCGTGCTGCTGCACGACCGCGGGGACGAGTCCGTCGGCGGAGCGCTTGAGGCGGGCGGCGATGGCCGGGTCGAGACTGCTCACCCCTGCAGTATCAACGGTGCCGTCAGCGGTTGCGGAGGGTGCCCGCGAACCAGTGGCTGGTCCAGATGCGCTCGACGTGGACGCGCTTGCCGGGGTAGGGCGCGTGCAGCACCATCCGGTGGCCGTTGTGGAAGCCGACGAAGATCCCGACGTGGTAGACCCCGCCGCTGTCGGTGAAGAACATCAGGTCGCCCTTGCGCATGCTGCTCTTCTTGATGTGCCGGGCGAAGTGCGCCTGGGCGCTCGCAGTCCTCGGGAAGTGGTCGAAGCCGGACCGCTTGTGGAAGGCGAAGTAGGTCAGCCCGGAGCAGTCGAACCGGCGGGGACCGTCGCTGCCGTAGTGGTAGGGATCGCCGATCTGGTTGCGCGCCGTCGAGACGGCGTGGCCGATGCGGGTGGCGGCGTCGGCGCGCGGAGCGGTGGCGGCAGACGTGGTGACGGCCAGGGCGAGGGCCAGGGAGAGCGTGGTCAGCAGCGCGATGACGAGCACGAGCGGCTGACGACTGCACCGGGAAACGGGCAGGGAGGCAGGCATGGGTGTTCCTTCCCACGCCTGAGGGGTTAGCTGTCGGGTTGGAGCTGAAAGGTGCTCCGTCCTCGATGAGGACTTCACCCCGAGCCCGGTCAGTGCCGGGCGTGGAACGGATGGTTCCCCCACTCCTGCCTGTGGTCTGCGGACGGTCACGGACGGCAGGACTCGGCGTGCCCGGACCGGTGCTGGTTTCAGTTGTCGTCGCTGTCCCGGGATCCGGGGCAACGGCGGTCAACTGTAGGCGGCGACCGGGGGGGCTGTCACCTGAATGCTCCGTGAGGCCGATCACTCAGTTCACGGCGAAGTGCACGTGGTCCATGTGGTTGGCAGTGGCGGAGCCCCGGTCGGGCATCAGCCGCCAGCCCTCGCTCGCTCGGACGGGAGTCCAGATGTGCTGGCGGTAGATGATGTCGTAGAGGTCCAGCTCCGCGGCGTGGGCCTGCAGGAACTCCGCGATCCGGTAGCCCACTGTGGGGTCGGAGGTCATCGCGTCGACCGCGCGGCCCGTGTCGTGCTCGGGACGAGGGGCGAGTCCGCCGTACGTGGTCACCTGGGGGAAGTTGTGGCAGACCGCCTCGTAGGCACGGACCGCTGCCGGCACGAGTCCGTCGATCACCGACTCGGTGCCCGGGCAGGGCGTGTCCGCCAGGCCCATCCGGGCCGGCTCCGGCGCCGGCCGCCGGTCGGCCAGGTAGGCGACGTGGACCCAGCGGGAGTCCCCGCCGTCGGAGATCTCCGCGAAGCCGTGCAGCACCCGGCCGGTCACCCCGACCTTGTCGCCGGCATGGACGAGGCCGACCACACGGGACCCCGGGTCGGCGCTGAGCCAGACGTTGAGGTCCGCCGTGGCCCACTTCGTGTCGGTGACGCGGAGCGGCGGCGCCTTGTGCAGCTCGGCGACCACGGCTGCGTCACGAAGCCGGTCCGACGACCTCGAGGTGCGGACGGCCCGGTTGGCCATCTCGAGCGGTCGCGACAGCAAGGTGTGGGCCCAGCTGGTGTCGGCGGTCGGCACCCTCGCCGGCGCGCGCCCGGGAGCGGCCCCGACCGCCACACCGGCGGCCACCGCCCCTGTCGTGAGCAGCGGTGCGACCAGCAGCGCGACGCACGCGCGGCGTCGAGGCCACCGGCTCCGGGAGCGGAGCGCGTGTCGGCCTGAAGGCACGAGTCGTCCAATCGTCGGGTGCGGGGGCCGCCCCGATGGAAGCACAAAAACCGGGGCGTCTCGCAATTGTCCGCCACGGTGCGTCAGCCGCCACTGACCTCGTCGGCGTCCTCGCGCACGATCTCGGCGGCGTCGCCGGAGTCGTCGAGCCATCCCTCGGGCAGCACCACTCGCTTGCGTGGACTGCCCTGACGTCCGCGCGGGGCGCCGAGCTCGGAGACCGGGAACGGCTCGTCGGGATCCAGCCGGGCCAGCAGTGCGTCGAGCTCGGCCAGCGTCGTCACCAGCGCCATGGCGTGGCGCAGCTCACCGCCGGCCCGGAAGCCCTTGAGGTACCACGAGACGTGCTTGCGGAACTCCTTGCAGCCGCGCTCGGCCCCCATGTGCTCCACGAGCAGCTCCGCGTGGCGGCGCATCATCACAGCGACCTCGCCGAGGCTGGGCAGGGTCGCCACCCGTTCACCGGCGAAGGCGGCGGCCAGGTCGCGGAAGAGCCAGGGGCGGCCGAGGCAGCCACGGCCCACGACGACTCCGGCGGCGCCTGTCTGCTCGACCATCTGGAGCGCGTCGGCGGCCTCCCAGATGTCACCGTTGCCCAGGACCGGGATATCGACGTGGTCCACCAGCTCGGCGATCGCGGTCCAGTCCGCCTCGCCGGAGTAGGCCTGGATCGCCGTACGACCGTGCAGTGCGATCGCCGCGGCACCGGCCTCCTGGGCGATCCGGCCGGCGTCGAGGAAGGTCAGGTGGTCGTCGTCGATGCCTTTGCGGGTCTTGACGGTGACCGGCACGCCGTGGTGTGCCGCTGCATCGACCGCACTCTCGACGATGGCGCCGAAGAGCTTGCGCTTCCACGGCAGCGCGGCCCCACCGCCCTTGCGGGTCACCTTCGGCACCGGGCAGCCGAAGTTCAGGTCCACGTGGGCGACGGCATACTCACTGCAGAGGATCTCGGTCGCCTTGCCGACGTAGGCCGGGTCGGTGCCGTAGAGCTGGACCGAGCGGACGTCCTCGAGCTCGTCGAAGACCAGCATCGACCGGGTCGTCTCGTCCCCCTCGACGAGGCCGCGCGAGGTGATCATCTCGCAGACATAGAGACCAGCGCCCTGCTCGCGACAGAGCCGGCGGTAGGCCGCGTTGGTGATCCCGGCCATCGGGGCCAGGACCACCGGTGCGTCTACCCGCAGCGTGCCGAGGGCCAGGGCTGGCGTGGTCAGTGCTTCTTCCCGTGGTGCTTCCGGGCGTGCTTCTTCTGGTGCTTGCCGTGGTGCTTGTGGTGCGTCTTCGGCGCAGTGACCTTGCCGGTCCACGTGATCGGCTCGTAGGCCTGCAGCGGCCGGAAGCTCATCGCGGTGAGGTGACCGCGATCGGGGACGAGGTAGAGCAGGCAGGTCTGCAAACTGGCGCCCGGCCCGAACTTGGCGGGGAGCGAGGTGGACGGACAGGCCTCGAAGCGGTTGGTGAAGCCGGACGCGTGGATGAGCGTGTTGTCCTGGTCGACCAGCCACAGCGGCACGTCGGTGTGACCGACGTCGCCGCTGCCGACGTTGCGGACCTTGACGTCCACGTAGTAGGGCGTCGAGTGGCGGGCGCGCTTGTCGAGGACGTAGGCCGCGAGGTCGGAGATCCGAGCCTTGCGCACGTTGGCCACGGTCAGCCGCAGCACCGTGTTGCGCTTGCTGTTGGGCTCGTAGGCCACCGTGGCCGTTTCGCCGAAGGACAGATGGGTGCCCGGCGGCGTGATCTGCACCCCGGGCGGCACTGACACGTCACCGGTGGGCAACGTCACCGAGGGCCGGTCCGATGCGTGCGCTGCCGCCGTGTGCTGCGACGCCTTCGGCGACCCCCCGCAGCCGGTGAGCACCAGTGAGACGGCCAGCAGGACGGCGGCGAGCACGGGCAGGCGGGGCAGGGGCGGAGTCACCCGCACATTGTGCCCGTCGGCCCCGAGGATGCCCGGCATTGACCTCAGCAACCCAGCAGCCGGTCCGCGAACCAGGCGCGCAGGCCGGCCATCGGGATCCGTTCCTGGGCCATGGTGTCGCGCTCGCGCACGGTCACGGCGCCGTCCTCAAGGCTGTCGAAGTCCACGGTGACGCAGAAGGGCGTGCCGATCTCGTCCTGGCGACGGTAGCGGCGGCCGATCGCGCCCGCGTCATCGAACTCGACGTTCCAGCTGCCCCGCAGCTCGGCAGCCACGTCCCGCGCCTTCGGGGTCAGGTCACTGTTGCGGCTCAGCGGCAGCACCGCCACCTTGACCGGCGCCAGCCGGGGATCCAGCCGTAGCACGGTGCGCTTGTCGACGCCGCCCTTGGTGTTCGGCGCCTCGTCCTCGGCGTAGGCGTCGACCAGGAACGCCATCAGGCTGCGGGTCAGTCCGGCCGCCGGCTCGATGACGTAGGGCACGTAGCGCTCGTCGCTGGCCTGGTCGTAGTAGGAGAGGTCCTGTCCGGAGAAGGTGCTGTGCTGGGTGAGGTCGAAGTCGGTGCGGTTGGCGATGCCCTCGAGCTCCTCGAAGTCACGACCGGAGAAGCCGAAGCGGTACTCGATGTCCACGGTGCGCTTGGCGTAGTGGGAGAGCTTCTCCTTGGGGTGCTCGAAGTGGCGCAGGTTGTCCTTGTTGATGCCGAGCTCGAGGTACCACTGCGTCCTGGCGTCGATCCAGTACTGGTGCAGCTCCTCGTCCTCGCCGGGCTTGCAGAAGTACTCCATCTCCATCTGCTCGAACTCCCGGGTGCGGAAGATGAAGTTGCCGGGGGTGATCTCGTTGCGGAAGCTCTTGCCGATCTGGGCGATGCCGAACGGCGGCTTCTTGCGGGAGGTCTGCACGACATTGGCGAAGTTGAGGAAGATGCCCTGCGCGGTCTCCGGGCGCAGGTAGTAGAGCCCGGACTCGTCCTCGATCACGCCCAGGTAGGTCTTCAGCATCATGTTGAAGTTGCGCGGCTCGGTCCAGGCGCCCCGGGTGCCGCAGTTGGGGCAGGGCACCGACGCGTTGATGTCGACCGTGTCCGGGTCCGCGATCCCCTTGCGCTCGGCGTACTCCTCCTGCAGGTGGTCCTCACGGAACCGCTTGTGGCACGACTGGCACTCCACGAGCGGATCGGTGAACGTGCTCAGGTGGCCGGAGGCCTCCCAGGTCCTCGTCGGCAGGATCACGCTGGAGTCGAGGCCGACCACGTCGTCGCGGCTGGTCACCATCGAGCGCCACCACTGCCGCTTGATGTTCTCCTTGAGCTCCACGCCCAGCGGGCCGTAGTCCCAGGCCGATCGCGTGCCGCCGTAGATCTCCCCGCAGGGATACACGAAGCCGCGCCGCTTGGCGAGGGAGACGACGTTGTCGAGGGCGGATGCGGGCTTCTTGGCCACTGTCTCGGACTCCTGCTGGGACGGCCACCGGCTGGCTGCCGGCGGGTGGGTCAGCCTATCGAGCGGGGGACGCTGGTGTTGAGCTCCCCCTCGACCGCCTCGTAGGCGCTCGGCTCGTCCAGCGCCCGCGAGAGCAACGGGACGGCGCGGACCTTCACGTCGTACGACGACAGCGCCCGGCGGTAGCTGCCGACGTGGCGCCAGCGCGTCACCAGCACCCAGAGGTCGGGCTCATCGACGTTGCGCCCGATCCGACCGTCCTCGAAGCCGGTCTGCGCGGCGAGCGCGGCGAGTGCCTCCTCGAGGACGCCGCGGAAGCCGCCGTCGGAGGCGTCCACGCGGAACCTGCTCACCACCAGCACGGCCCGATGCTACAGGCCCGGAGACCGGAAGTTGACAACGGTTCCCATCTGGAATGAGAATCATTCCCATGCGATCTGCCCTCGGCCTCCTGCTCGGCCTGGCGATGGTGTCCGCGCTGTCGGGATGCGCCTCGGTCGGCCGCTCCGGACCGACGGTGGTCGCGTCGTTCTATCCGCTGCAGTTCGTCGCCCAGCGCATCGTCGGCGACCACGCGAAGGTGCTGAACCTGACCGCGCCGGGCGTCGAGCCCCACGACCTGGAGCTCACCGTGCGCCAGACCGCAGAGATCTCCGCGTCGACGGCGGTCTTCTTCGAGCACAGCCTGCAGCCGAGCGTGGACCAGGCCGTGGCCGCCGACGCGCCGGCGCACGCCCTGGACACCACCGCGGTGGTGCCGCTGCGCAACGGGGACCCGCACTTCTGGCAGGACCCGACGCTCCTCGCCCGCGTGGCCCGGGCCTTCACCCGAATGATGGTCGCCGCGGAGCCCGCGCACGCCGCCGACTTCCGGAGCAACGACGCCCGGCTGCAGCGCGACCTGCGCCGCCTCGACGCCGACTTCCGCAGCGGCCTGGCCCACTGCCGGATCCGCACCCTGGTGGTCAGCCACGACGCGTTCGAGTACCTCGGCCGCCGCTACCACCTCGCGGTGCACTCCATCGCCGGCATCACCCCTGACGCAGAGCCCTCCCCCCAGCACCTCCAGCAGATCTCCGCGCTGGTCCGGTCCGAGGGCATCACCACGGTTTTCAACGAGCGCCTGGCAAGTCCGCAGATGGTGGACGCGCTCTCGCACGACCTCGGGGTGCGCACGGCCGTCCTGGACACCCTGGAGGGCCTCACGTCGACAGATCCTCATGCCAACTACCTCTCGATCATGCGCGCCAACCTGGCGGCCATCCAGAAGGCGGACTCCTGCTCATGACTGACCATCCCGAGGTGCTCGCGGTCACCGATGTCGCTGTGGCGATCAACGGCCGGCCGATCCTGCGCGACGTCGACCTGACCGTGCGCCAGGGCGAGGTGGTCGCAGTCCTGGGCGCGAACGGCTCGGGGAAGTCCACACTGGTCAAGACAGTGCTCGGGCTCCGCCAGCCCGCGCGCGGAGAGGTGCGTCTCTTCGGCACGCCGCTGGCGGACTTCCGGGCCTGGTCCCGCCTGGGCTACGTGCCGCAACGCTCCCCCGTCGGCCAGGGGGTGCCGTCGTCGGTCTGGGAGGTGGTCGCCTCCGGACGGGTCTCCCACCGCCGGCCGCTGCTGCCGATGGGCCGCACCGACCGGAGCGCCATCGCCGAGGCGCTGGCTGCGGTCGGCATGACCGACCGCGCCCGCCAGCCGGTGGGCACGCTGTCGGGCGGCCAGCAGCAGCGGGTGCTGGTGGCGCGCACCCTGGCCTCCGAGCCCGACCTGCTCGTGCTCGACGAACCCAATGCCGGGGTCGACCTCTTCAGTCAGGACGCAATCGCCGCGACCCTGGCCGCCCGGTCGCGTGCCGGCGCCACGGTGGTCGTCGTCCTCCACGAGCTCGGTCCGTTCGAGGCGATGATCCAGCGCACCGTCGTGGTGCGGGAGGGGCGGATCGCCTTCGACGGGGCACCCGACCGCGTCGGCGCGCTGCTCGCCGATCACGGGCACCACCACCTGCCGGCCAGCCACGGCGGGCTCGTGCCCGAGGTCCAGGCGCCACTGGAGGGACAAGCCTGATGCTCGACATCCTGGTCTCGCCGTTCATGCTGCGTGCCTTCCTCGCCGCCGCCGTCACCGGCCTCTCGGCACCCGCCGTGGGCACCTACCTCGTGCAGCGGCGGCTGTCCCTGATGGGTGACGGCATCGGCCACATCTGCGTCACGGGGGTCGCGCTCGGCCTGCTCACCGGTACCTCCCCCACCATCACCGCGATCCTCGTCGCGGCGGCCGGGGCGTTCCTCATCGAGGTGATCCGCTCCACCGGCAAGGCTTCCGGCGACGTGGCGCTGGCGCTGCTGTTCTACGGCGGGATCGCCGGCGGCCTGGTCCTGGTCTCCTTCGCCGGCAACGGCGCATTCGCGCTGCAGGGCTACCTGTTCGGTTCGATCACCACCATCTCGGTCACCGACGTGTGGGCGGCGGTCGCCATGGCCGCCGCCGTCGTGCTGCTTGCCCTCGCTCTGCTGCCCCAGCTGTTCGCCGTGGCCAACGACGAGGACTACGCACGCACCGCCGGGTTGCCGGTCCGCGCATACAACGTGTTGATCGCGGTGCTCGCCGCCGTCACGATCACGGTCGCGATGCGCACGGTCGGGCTGCTCCTGGTCAGTGCGCTGATGGTGATCCCGGTCGCCACCGCGCAGCAGTTCGCCCGCGGGTTCCGGGTCACCATGCTCGGCGCCATGGTGGCCGGTGCGGTCGCGGCCCTCGTCGGGGTGACCACCTCGGCGTTCGTCGACGTCCCGCCGGGCGCCACCATCGTGCTGGTCTCCCTCGTCGGCTTCGCGCTGACCGCACCGGTCGGCGCCGTCGTGCAGCGCCGGCGCCGGCGCCGGGTGCCCTTCGCCGTCGAGGAGCAACCCGACCACCTGACCGTCGACGAGCCGCACGGCCACGAGCACGGCCCCGGCTGCGGGCACGAGGCGGTCGAGCACGGTGACCACATCGACTACATCCACGGCGGGCATCGCCACGCTGTCCACGGAGGGCACTATGACGAGCACTGAACCCGGCACGGGGCGCACCACGCGCCAGCGCCGCGCTGTGACGGCAGCCCTGGCCGCTGCTGACGACTTCCGGAGCGCCCAGGAGATCCACGACCAGCTCCGGACCGGGCCCGACAGCGTCGGCCTCTCCACGGTCTACCGCACGCTGCAGGCCATGGCCGATGCCGGTGAGGTCGACGTGCTCAGGTCGGAGGCCGGAGAGTCGGTCTACCGCCGGTGCAGCACCAGCCACCATCACCACCTCGTCTGCCGGTCGTGTGGCGCCACGGTCGAGGTGGCCGGTCCCACGGTCGAGCGATGGACCAGTGCGGTCGCTGCCGAGCACGGCTACACCGACGTCAGCCACACCGTGGAGATCTTCGGGACCTGCCCCGACTGCTGACCGGAGTGCCTGCATTTGCCCGGGCATTTCGCCACAGGGCGGACGGATCGGACAACCCCTTCGGGCCATTGCCAGCCGGTGGCTGCCGCACCTAGCGTCGAAGCTGGAGTTGGAGCTCTCGGGACCGAGGCCAGGAGGGGCCAGATGTCTCATCCACCCATCCGCCGTCTAGCAGGTGTCGGACTCGGGCTGCTGAGCCTTGTCGCCGCACTGTTGTGGGCGGTGCCGGCGAATGCGGCGAAACCACGGCCGCTCGACGTGGTCACCTTGCAGGTGACGAGCATCCAGGGAGTGCAGGCGCCTGCGGGCACCTCGACGGCTCCCTTCATCGTCAAGAACGTGCCCTTCGACGCGACCGTGTCGTTCTTCGACTCCAGCGGCGCGCCCACGGTGCTTCCGAGCGGCGTGAGCTCGCTCCAGCTCACCGACTCCCTCGGTGACACGCTCGGCACGGTCGACAACGTCCCGTCCACGGCCAGCTCGGTGCAGTTCCAGGGCGTCTCCATCGGCACGGCGGCGAATGCCGTGACGGTGCAGGCCTCCGTCGCGAAGGGCAGCACGAAGAGCACCCAGCCGGTGCCGTCGGGTCCGTTCGACGTCCTGGTCACCTTCACCAGCTGGTCGCAGGACAGTCCGCTGAGCCAGGTCGGGGGCACTGCCGGGACAGCTGGTGCGGGCTGCTCGCCGACGCCGGACGACCCGATCTGCGCCGACCTGCTGCTGCCCAACGGCAGCGGAACCGGGATACTGATGTCTCTCGGCGTCTGTGCCGGACTGGGCAAGTGCGTGGGCTCCGATGCCCAGGCCCTGGTCGGGCTCTCCGACCTCTACTCGTCGTCGGACCCGGCGACGATGATCGTCAAGTGCGACAAGACGTTGTGCGGTGGCGGCGGCATCAACAAGCAGAAGCTCGCGGTCGAGCCCAGCGGCGGCGGCGGCTTCGCCCTCGCACCGGCCTGCCCGGCGAAGAACGACCTCGGCGGCCTTCCCTTCTGCGTCGACTACGTGCAGAGCACCAGGGACAACGCCGGCGACACCTATCTCTACCTCCTGTTCACCCACGACGTCCGGGCGCACTACACGTGAGGTGAACACCGACGATGATCCGCGGAACGTCGCGGCCCTTCGACCTCCAGTCGACCTTCAAGGTCGGCCCACGGCACCACCACCTCGATCCTGATGTCTGTTCTTCAGCGACGTCCGCACCCCCTACACCTGACCGACTGGCTCACCGAAAGGCAGGGCGACCACGCCCAGATCAGCGAGGATCCGCCTGCCCTCGGCGGCGGCGGCCTCCTGGGCTCCGTCCAGCCCGGTCGACGCCACGCCCATCAGATTGAGCGCGAGGCCGAACCGGTCCTGTCTCTCGGTGGCGGCCGCCGAGCCCGCCTCGAACTCCACCGACGCACGCTGCAGCTCGCCGGACGCGACCAGCGCTCGCCCGCGCAACCGGTGGATCTCAGGGACCAGGATGTCCACGGCCGCCGGGTCGGCCGCGCCGATCCGGTCGCAACGTTCGAGGCAGCCGGCTGCGTCACCGGCCAGCAGTTCCGCCTCGGCGATCGCAGCCTCGGTCGCGAGGACCTCCTCCTCCTGGCCGAGCTCCTGGAACCGGTCCCTCGCCTGCGTCAGCAGGGCGAGGCCCTCATCGGTGCTCCCGCTGCGGGCCGCAAGGCGGCCCTGCTCGCGCAGCACCAGCGCGACCAGCTCGTGCTCGGAGACGGCGCGTGCGGTCGGGAGCGCGGCATCCAGCAGAGCCGATGCCCGCTCGAAGTGCCCCTGGCGGACCAGCACGTCGGCCCGGTTGAACAGAGCGTTGGCCTCGCCCTCGACGTCACCGATCCGGCGGTAGAGGGCGGCCGCCGCCTCGAACTGCGCGTCGGCGTCGGTCCACCCATCGCGGTAGAAGGCCGCGACCGCCAAATTGTTGATGACGTGCGCCTGTTTCGACAGGTCACCGAGCTCGCGGTAGGCCTGGAGCGCAAGCTCCCCGTAGGGAAGGGGCGCCTCCCGGGCAGCATTGAGGTACATCGCCTGGAGGTTGGTCCAGGCCTCGGCGAGGACCGCCCGGTCGCAGGAGTCCTCGGCCTCGCGCACCGACAGGTCGCCACGCCGCAGCGCCTCCTCGACCCGGCCCTGGTTCATCCGGCTGATCGCGTAGCGCATCTGCAGCAGTGAGCGGGCGGCGCTGGTCTCCTCTCCCGCCACCCCTTCCAGCATCTGCAGCGCGCGCGTGATGCGACCCAGCGACTGCGGCAGCCGGCGGAGCCGCTGGTCGACCCGTGCCTCCTTCGTCACCACCCGGCCGACTCGCGGCGGGTCACCGGCGAGCAGGCGCCGGGCCCGGGCGTAGGCGGCCGCCGCACGCTCGGGCAGGCCGACGACGAACCAGGTGTCGCCCAGCTCCTCGAGGACGACGCCGAGCTCGCTCGGTGCCACCAAATCCCGGGGTCCGCGGCGTTCGGCCGTGAGCGCCCGGGTGAACAGCTCCGCTGCTTCCTGGTTGGCAAATCCGGCGCGGGCCTTCCGGGCCGCGATGACCGCGTAGCGCCACGCCTGCTCGAAGCCGCCGGCCTGCAGGAAGTGCAGCGACAGCGCTCCGGGACTGTCGTCCGGGCCCAGTCGCTCCAGCTCGGTGGCGACCTCGAGGTGCAGCCGCCGCCGCACGCGGTAGGGCAGTCCTTCGTAGGCAACCTCGCGCATCAGCGCGTGTCTGAACCGGAGGGAGGACGGCTCATCGACCACGAGATAGGCGGCGAGTCGCCGCAGCGTCCGGTCGTCGGCCCTGGCATCCTGCCCGGTCAACAGGCCCTCCAGCTGCCCGACACCGACGCGCATGCCGAGCACCGACGCGTAGCGCAGCACCAGCCGATCACCTGGTTCCAGCGCATCGATCTGGGTGGTCATCAAGTCCTGCACCGTGGTGGGCAGGTCCGCCAGGGCACTCCCCGGGGAGGCAGCCGCGGATCCGGCCGCGGCCGCAGCGCTGTCGAGCAGGGACTCGAGGAAGAGCGGATTCCCGCTGGCTCGAGCGGTGAGGACGTCCAGCCACGCCGGCGGCAGCGGATGCGCCACCGAGGCCGACCGGAGCAGCTGCATCGAGTCGTCCGCGGAGAGCGGCGCCAGCTCCACCGGCGTCGCGTCCCCGACGGCGGTGGCGCCCTGGTCCGAGCGGCGCGCGAGCACCAGCAACCACGGTTCCCCGGGCTCCCGGCCGGCCAGGTGTCGGAGCAGGTCTGCAGAGGAGTCGTCGAGGAACTGGGCGTCATCGATGCAGAGCACCGTCGGCGTCGGCAACAGCTCGTGCAGGACGTCACCGACCACCTGCTCGAGGCGTCGCTTGCGGTGCTCGTCCTCGAGGTCCGCGGTCTCCGGGGTCTCGCGCAGGCCCACGTTGAGTGGTCCGCCCAGCAACGGGAGCCAGGGCACCAGCGCCGGCGCATTGACGAGCAACCGGTCGGCGAGGCGCGCCTCGACTGCGCCGGCCGGTGTGCTCGGCGTCAGCCCGAGGAGCCCGCGGAGCAGCTGCCGGAAGGCGTGGTACGGCGTTGCCGACTCGTACTCGTCACAACTCACCGTCAGCGCCGTCACGTCACCGTCGACGGAGGCCAGCGACGCCAGCTCCGCCACCATCCGGGACTTTCCCATGCCGGCCGGGCCTATCAGCTCGACGACCCCGCCATGCCGGCGCCGCACCCGGTCCAGGGCGGCGATCAACGTGGCCAGCTCGGCGTGCCGGCCGACCAGAGGCGTGGTGGACACCACGGGAAGCTGGTCCCCCTCGTCGACCGACCCCACATCGACGGCCGCGACCGGCTTGGACTTGCCCTTGACCGTGAACGGCGGCAGCGGCGTCACCCTGAAGCCGGTGCGCGACCGCTCCGGGACGACCTTGGTGGCCAGCACCTGGCCCGGCTCCGCACGGGCCACCAGTCGGGCGGCGAGGTTGATGGCGTCGCCCTTTACCGAGTAGGTGCGCCGGAAGGCCGGCCCGAAGTCACCGGAGAAGACGTGGCCGATGTTCACGCCCAGTCGGAGCGGCAACTCGCCCGCACGGTCGACGATGGTCCGCGCGGACCGCAGCATCCGTTCCGCGTCGTGACCGTGACTGACCGGCGCGCCCGCGACCAGCATCACCTTGCCGCCGTCGCGGTTGACGTCTGTCTCGAAGAAGGTGACCCCGTGGTCACCGACGGCTCGGGCGACGTTGCGCACCACGTCGTCGAGCGCGACGGCCGTCGCGTCCGGGCCGGCAGTCGCCAGCATGGCGTCGCTGCCGGACCAGGCGACGAAGGCCACCGCCACGGCGCGGTGCTCGGGATGACCTGCGCCGCGCCAGAGGTGCTCGCGGATCGCCACCGGCAACCCGATCGAGAGGTCGGCGGCGCGGGCCTGTCGCGGCAGCCGCACCAGATCCGGCAGGTCGGGCTGCCGGCGCAGCATCCGGCCGCGCTCCCCGACCGGCGCGCCCAGCAGCCACGGGTCGACCAGGGCACCAGTCGACCGGCCCACGGCGATCTCGCCGGCCGACGCGAGGGCCTCCATCTCCAGGACCTCGCTCACGCCGGGTCCACAGACCAGCATCTCCCGGTGCACGGCGGGGTCACCGACCAGGAAGAGGTGCACCGGGCCGCTGTGGACGCCCTGCGACATCCGCAGCCGCGCCTTGCCCGCGCTGGTCTCCAGCCGACCCACGTCGCGGAGCCGCTCGCGCATCCGATAGGCGGCCCGGCAGGCACGCAGCGCGTGGTCCGCGCCGTCGAAGAGGAGCAGCACCGCGTCGCCGCCCCACTTGAGCAGGTCGGCGCCGTCCGCCTCGGCCGCGGTGAGCAGCTGGCCGAAGGTCGCGTCGAGGGCGTCGCTCATCTCCTCGGCGCCGATGTCACCCATCCGGGAGAGCCGCTCGGTGAGCCGGGTGAAGCCCGAGATGTCGGCGAAGAGCAGGGTGCCGTCGACCTCGCGGTGGGCCAGCTCCGGGGTGTCGTTCAGCCAGTCTGACTGGATCCGCGACAGGTAGGGACGCAGGGCATGACTGACCCCACGGCCGGCGCCCCACCGCAGGCCGGTCTCGGGCGACCCTGTCACCCGTCCACCGTCCCTGTCCGAGCGTCGGCTGTCCATCCCCCGAAATGACCATCCGGGCCCCTCCGGCGGTCAGCCGTTGGGCTGGGCGCCTCCGTAGCGGCGGTCCCGGTGCGCATAGGTCTCGATCGCGGACCAGAGGTGGCGGCGGTCCACGTCGGGCCAGAAGACGTCGGTGAAGACCATCTCGGAGTAGGCCGCCTGCCAGAGCATGAAGTTGGACAGGCGCTGCTCGCCCGAGGTCCGCCAGACCATGTCGGCGTCTGCCAGCTCGGGGACATAGAGGTAGCGAGCGAACAGCCTCTCGTCAACCCGGTCGGGCTTGACCTTCCCCGCAGCCACGTCCCGGGCGATCGCCCGAGCCGCATCGGCGAGCTCGGACCGACCGCCGTAGTTCACGCACATGGTCAGCGTCAGGACGTCGTTGTCCGCCGTCATCTCCTCCGCCACCTGGAGCTCACGGATGACCGAGCGCCACAGCCGCGGGGCGCGACCGGCCCAGCGCACCCGCACCCCCAGCTCGTGCATCTCGTCGCGACGTCGGCGGATCACGTCCCGGTTGAAGCCCATCAGGAAGCGCACCTCGTCGGGCGAGCGCGTCCAGTTCTCGGTCGAGAAGGCATAGGCCGAGATCGCCTTGACCCCGATCTCGATCGCGCCCTCGACCACGTCGAAGAGCGAGTGCTCCCCCTGCTCGTGGCCGGCGGTGCGCGGCAGCCTGCGCTCGGCGGCCCAGCGCCCGTTGCCGTCCATGATGATCGCCACGTGGCCGGGCACCAGGTCGGCGGGGATCGAGGGAGGCTGCGCCCCGGACGGGTGCGGGTCTGGTCGTCGTACCTCTCGCCTGCGGGACTTCCTCACGCCCGCGAGACTATCGGCGCGCTAGGCCTGCGCGCCGGTCGAGGCCGCGGCGTAGGGCAGCGAGCGCAGCCCGCGCTCGAGGTGCCAGGACACGTACGCCGAGACCAGCCCGCGGGCCTCCCGACGGTGCCGGGCCTCGGCCCCGTCGACGACCGGCCAGTCACCGGTGAGCAGGGCACCCAGGAGCCGGACCGTCCCGGGTGCGGGGCTGGCCGACCCGGGCAGCCGGCAGCTGCTGCACAGCACCCCACCGGCCGACGGGTTCACCGACGTGTGCGGTCCCGGCGCACCGCAGCGCACGCAGGCGTCGAACGAGGGGGCGTAACCGGCCACGGCGAGGGACCGGAGCAGGAAGGAGTCGAGCAGGTCCCCGGCCCGGTGCTCCGCCGTGCTGAGGGCCCGCAACGCCGCGACCAGGAGGAGGTACTGCTGCACCGACGGCTCCCGCTCCTCGGCGACCAGGCGCTCGGCGGTCTCGAGCATCACCGAGCCGGCGGTGTAGCGCTCGTAGTCCTCGCTGATCCGGGCTCCGAACGGCGCCCGGGTCACGGCCTGGGTTACCACATCGAGGTTGCGGCCCTCCGCGAGCTGCAGGTCGACGTGGGTGAACGGCTCCAGCCGCGAGCCGAAGCGGGAGCTGGTGCGGCGCACTCCCTTGGCGACGGCGCGCACGACGCCGTGCCGACGGGTCAGCAGGGTGATGATCCGGTCGGCCTCGGCGAGCTTGCGGGTGCGCAGCACGACCGCCTCGTCGCTGTAGAGGGGCACGGGACGATTGTCCCTCAGCTGCCCTGCCGGACGCTGCCGGACACGGTGTCGGCCCAGCACCGGTCCACGAAGGCGGCCGCCAGGTCGTCGAGCCTCTCGGGGTGGACCCGCCACTCGAGGATGCTGCGCGCCCGGACGAACTCCGCCCGCGGCAGCTCCTCGGCCAGCATCGCGGCGTCGGCCGCGGGGTGGATGGGATCGTGGTCGTGGCCGACCACCATCGCCGGCACGTCGATCGCACGGCGCTGCTTCGAGGAGGGCGCCACCCGGCCGAAGAAGATGCCATGGATCGCGGCGGCCACCACTCCCGGACGCTGGCTCAGGGTGTCGAGCGCCACCCCGGCCCAGAAGGGCACGATGCCGCGGGGCACCGAGCGCGCCACCCACCGCACGCCGGTCACCGCCATCGGCAGGAAGCGGGAGACGAAGAGCAGCGGGGCGAAGGCCAGGATCCCGGCCTCCAGGGCATTGTCGAGCACCGGCATCTCGACGATCAGGCCCTGGACCCGGTCGGGGGCGATGGTGGCCACCTCCAGGGAGACGTTGGCGCCGAGCGACGTGCCCCCGACCACCGCGCGGTCGGCGCCCAGCTCGTCGAGGAGGGCGATCACCTGCTCGCCGAATGCGGTCATGGAGTAGAGCAGTGGATCCTCGGGGCGGTCGGAGCGGCCGTGGCCGAGGAGGTCGACGGTCACCACGTGGTTTCCGGCGGCAGCGAGCCGACGGGCCAGCGGCTGGTGCATCCGGCGTGGCATCAGCTGCCCGTGCACGAGCACGACCCAGCGCTCGCCGGCACCATACTCGGTGTACTCGAGCCGATGGCCCTCGCAAAAGAACTGTCCGATTCGCTCCGAAACCAGCGTCATGCCGCCAGACTATGAGGTGCATCGGAGTCTTGTGGAGGAGGCTTGCGGGTGAGCACTGCTGCCCGGACGCCGGGCCGGCCAGGTTGGTCGGCCCTCTTCGTGCTGGGCGCGGGCGGGCTGGACTACGCGGTGTCGCAGGCGATCCCCTCCCACCTCGACGTGGCGGCATGGTGGCCAGGGGCCGGGCTGGGACTGCTGGCCCTGCTGGTCGCACCACCCTCGTGGTGGGGCTCGCTCGCCGCCGCCCTGTATGCCGCCTTCGCAGGTGCGCACCTGGCCGCGGGGATCGATCCCGCTGCCGCGCTCGTCCTCGGTGCGCCGGAGACCCTGGCGGTGCTGACCGGCGGGTGCTGGCTGCGCGGCGTCGGCGGCATCTCCGCGCTGCACCGGCTGCGTGACGTGTGGCACCTGCTCGCGGCCGCGGTGGTCACCGGCGTCGTCGGGGGGCTCGGCGTCGGCGGCGTCGCCCAGATGCTCCTCGGCGGTGACCTGTGGAGCTCGGTCGTGCTGGCGGCCCTCGGCCAAGCCACCAGCGTGCTGCTGCTGGCGCCGCTGGTGCTCCTGCCGGGCCGATCGTCGTGGCGCTTCGGTGCGGGGACGATCCTGCAGCTGGCCTTCCAGATGCTGGCGTTCATGGCGGTGACGCTGCTGGTGTTCGGACCGCGGTCGTTCCTGGTCGTGGCGTTCGCCCCGGTGCCGTTCGTGATCTGGGCAGCCTTCCAGTTCGGGCCACGGGTCGTGGTCATCGAGCAGGCCCTCTTCGCCCTGCTGGTGTCCGGGCTCACCCAGACCGGCTTCGGCCCCTTCGTCACGGCCACTGCCGGCGACCCGGCGTGGTACCGCTACCTGGTGGCCCAGATCTACCTCCTCTGCGTGGTGATGACGGGGCTGCCGCTCGCCGTCGCCGAGGGCGACCGACGCCGAACCCTCAGCCGGGTGGCCGCCAGCGAGGCCACCTTCCGCAACACCTTCGTCGGTTCCCTGGTGCCGATGCTGCTGCTCCGCGAGGAACGGCGCGGGATCGTGGTCGTGGACGCCAACGAGGCGGCGATGGCTGCGCTCGGCCCGACCACGGACCGGCTGGTGGGCACCGCGCTGGACCAGCTGGTCGAGAGCGATCCACCGTTCGCGCGCAGCGCCCAGCGGGTCCTCGCCGGCGAGATCGACGGCTGGACCGGACCGGTCGGGGTTCGCGAGCACCCCCGCTCCCGGCTGCTGATGTCGCTCTCGGCGAACGCCGCCGACGAGCACGAGCGGCTGCTCTCCGCCCACCTCATCGACCTGACCGAGGCCTACGAGGCACGTGAGCGGCTCCGGGAGGAGAAGGAGTTCAGCGAGGCGGTCGTCGACATCGCGGGCAGCCTCATCGTGGTGACCGAGCTCGACGGCACGGTGCTGCTGGCGAACCCGGCCGTGCTCAATGCCACCGGTTTCACCCGGGAGCACATTCTCGGCCAGAAGGTGTGGGACACCCTGCTGCCCCCGGAGTTCCGGGAGCAGGCCATCAAGCTCTTCGCCGCCGCCGACGACGCCAGCCTGCCCCGGGAGCTCGAGATCGACGTGCTCACCGCTGCCGGTGGCCGACGCCGGCTGGAGCTGTCGAACGCGATCGCCAAGGACTCCCAGGGCCTGCCGGCCCACTTCGTCATCACCGGGACCGACGTGACCGCGGAGCGCGAGTCGGCCGGCCTGATGGACCACCTGCTGCGCTCGGCCACCACCACGGGCTTCATCGGCACGGACCTGGCCGGGACGATCACGCTCTTCAACAGCGGCGCGGAGAAGCTCCTGCACATCGACGCGGCCACCGCGACCCGCTACCGGATCACCGACTTCCTCGACCCGCAGCAGCTGACCCAGCACGCCGGTGACAGTCCTCGCCCACCGGGCTTCGACACGCTGGTGGAGCCGGTGCGCGCCCAGGGCATCCCCGAGACGCGGGACTGGACCCTGTGCTCGGGGACCACGGCGCTGGCGACCGTCTCGATGACCACCAATGAGGTGACCGACACCTTCGGGCACCCGATCGGCTTCCTCTTCGTCCTCCGTGACGTGACCGAGGCCCGACACAGCCAGTCGGTGCTGATCCAGGCACTCGACCGGGAGCGGGAGGCGGTGCGGCAGCTGCAGCTCCTGGACACCGCCAAGGACGAGTTCGTATCGACCGTCAGCCACGAGCTGCGGACGCCGATGACCAGCATCATCGGCTACCTGGAGATGCTGGAGGACGGCCTCACCGGGGAACTGGCCCCCGAGCAGCGCCAGGTCGTCGGGGCCATCTCACGCAACAGCGACCGGTTGCTGACCCTGGCCGACGACCTGCTGCTGCTCACCAGCTATGACTCGTCGGTCAGCCACGCCGGGCGCCAGCCGGTCGACCTCGCGAAGCTCGTCCGCACCGCGCTCGCCGACCTGCGCGACACCGGCGCGGGACGCGGCATCGAGGTCGAGCTGGACGTGCCGGCCGGCCCCGTGACGGTGCAGGGCAACGCCGCGGACCTCGAGCGGGTGCTCGCCAACCTGGTCGGCAACGCGTTGAAGTTCACCGCAGCCGGAGGGCGGGTCCGCGTCGAGCTGGACCGGCGCCTCGACCGCGCGCGGCTGGCGGTCGCCGACACCGGCATCGGTATCCCGGCCGAGGAGCTGGAATCGGTGTTCGACAAGTTCTTCCGGTCCAGCAACGCGCAGTACCACGCGATCCAGGGCACCGGCCTCGGACTCCCGATCGTGCATGCCATCGTGGAGAGTCACGGTGGCGAGGTCGACGTGTCCTCCCAGGAGGGCGTGGGCACCACCGTCACGGTGCTCCTGCCACTCGGGTAGACATGTCCGGTGAGCACCGAGTCACCGCTGCTGCTGGCCCTGGACCTGGGCGGCACGTTCGCGTTCGCCCTCAACGGGGCGCTGACCGCGATCCGCGTGGCGAAGCTCGACGTCGTCGGCGTGGTCACGCTCGGCGTGATCACGGCCCTGGGCGGTGGGATCGTCCGCGACATCCTGATCGACTCGCTGCCACCCGCGACCTTCAGTGACTGGCGCTACCTGGTGGTCGCGGCGGCCGGGAGCCTGATCGCGTTCGCCTTCGGCTGGCGGTTGTCCCGTCTGGCCGGCCCGATCCTGGTGCTGGACGCGGCCGGGCTGAGCCTTTTCGCGGTCACCGGGGCGAGCAAGGCGCTGGACTTCGGCGTCGGCGCCGGGCAGGCCGTCATCCTGGGGGCGGTCACCGCGGTGGGGGGCGGCACCCTGCGCGACGTGCTCACCGGACGGGTTCCCTTCGTGCTGCGCAGCGAGCTCTACGCCATCCCGGCCCTGGCTGCGGCCACGGTCGTCGTGGTCACCGAGCAGGCCGGGGTCTACGGGATCCCCGCCGCGCTGGGTGCAGCCGTGCTGTGCTTCGGAATCCGGATGCTCGGGGTCCGCTACCGTCTCAACGCACCCAGCCCGCCGGGCATGAGGAGGGACGGAACCGATACCTGACCAGTGGCCGCGTCGCCGGCTGGGGGTCAGGCGCGGTTGACCGCCGAGATCACCGCCCTCAGCGAAGCGGTCACGATGTTGGCGTCCAGGCCGACACCCCACAGGACCTGGCCGTTGACGGCGCACTCGACATAGGCAGCGGCGATCGCGTCGCCACCGGAGGAGAGGGCGTGCTCGGCGTAGTCGAGGACCCGCACGTCGCCGCACTCGGCGTAGGCAGGGTTGTCCCTGGCCTGCTCCTCGGCGACGAGGCCGTTGAGGGAGTTCACGAAGGCCTCGATCGGCCCGTTGCCGGTGCCGGTGAGCGTGCGCAGCTCGCCGTCGACGTAGACGTTGACGCTCAGCGCGTCCTTCTCCCCCGCCGCCGACGAGGTGTGCACCGAGTTGAGCTTCAGCGGCGACTCGCGGTCGAGGTACTCGCCCCGGAAGGCCTCCCAGATCGCGGCCGGCGCCATCTCCCCGCCCTCGTCGTCGGTGGTGCGCTGCACGGCCCGGCTGAACTCGATCTGGAGCCGACGCGGCAGGTCCAGCTTGTGCTCGGACTTCAGGATGTAGGCCACCCCGCCCTTGCCCGACTGGCTGTTGACCCGGATGACCGCCTCGTAGGTGCGGCCGACGTCCTTGGGGTCGATCGGGAGGTACGGCGCCTCCCACGCGTGCTCCTCGACCGGGTGCCCGGCGGCGGATGCCTCCTTCTCGAGGGCCTCGAGGCCCTTCTTGATCGCGTCCTGGTGCGAGCCGGAGAAGGCGGTGTAGACGAGATCGCCCGCGTAGGGGTGCCGCGGATGCACCGGCAGCTGCGTGCAGTACTCCACGGTGCGCCGGATCTCGTCGATGTCGCTGAAGTCGATCATCGGGTCGATCCCCTGGCTGAACAGGTTCATCCCGAGGGTCACCAGGCAGACGTTGCCGGTGCGCTCGCCGTGGCCGAAGAGGCAGCCCTCGACACGGTCGGCCCCGGCCATCACGGCCAGCTCGGTGGCGGCCACCGCCGTACCCCTGTCGTTGTGCGGGTGCAGGCTCACCGTGGTCACCTCCCGCCGGGTCAGCTGGCGGCTGAACCACTCGATCTGGTCGGCGTAGACGTTCGGCGTCGCCATCTCGACGGTGGCCGGCAAGTTGAGGATGATCTCGCGGCCGTCGTCGGGCTGCCAGACGTCGGAGACCGCCTCGCACACCTCGACCGAGAAGGGCAGCTCGGTGCCGGTGAAGATCTCCGGGGAGTACTCGTAGCCGATCACGGTCTTGTCGAGGTTGGCCTCGGAGTACTTCACCACCATCTCGGTGCCGCGGACTGCGATGTCCTTGATGTCGTCCTTGCCCGCGTGGAAGACGACGCGGCGGAACAGCGGCGCCAGTGCGTTGTAGAGGTGGATGTTGGCGTGGTGCACGCCGACCAGCGACTGCGTGGTCCGCTCGATCAGGTCCTCACGGGCCTGGGTGAGCACCGAGATCGTGACGTCCTGGGGCACCTTGTCCTGCTCGATGAGCTGGCGGACGAAGCCGAAGTCGGTCTCGGAGGCACTGGGGAAGCCGACCTCGATCTCCTTGTAACCCATGCGCACCAGCAGGTCGAACATCTTCATCTTGCGGGCCGGGCTCATCGGGTCGATCAGGGCCTGGTTGCCGTCGCGCAGGTCGGTGGAGAGCCACCGCGGCGCCTGCGTGATGGTCCGGCCGGGCCACGTGCGGTCGGGCAGGTCGACCGGCGGGAACGCGTGGTAGCGGCCGATCGGCATCCCGCTGGGGCGCTGCGTGACGGTGAAGCCGTCGCTCTGGAGGGTCATGGGTCCTTCTTCGCTGCTGGGCGGTCGTGCCGGGCGCGTCAGCTCTCCGCAGCGAGGAGGTCCGGCGGGTCAGACCTCGCTGCGGCAGCGAAGGAGGAGGCTACGCATCATGACCGGCTCATCATAGCGGTCCGGGCTCACCTGCCCAGCCCGGCCTCCCGGGCCCGGACGATCGCGGCCGACCGGTCCTCGACCTGCAGCTTGGCCAGGATCGCCGAGAGGTGGTTGCGCACGGTCTTCTCCGACATGCCGAGCTCAGCGGCGATCGCCGAGTTGCGGCGGCCGGCGGCGAGCAGGTCGAGCACCTGGCGCTCCCGGTTGGTCAGCTCCGGGAAGGCGCCGCGCGCGAACTTCTCGCTGGTCTCCAGGAAGGTCCCGACGATCCGGCGGGCCACGGAGGGACCGAAGGAGGTCCCGCCGGCCGCAAGGGCCAGGATCGTGGACACCAGCTCGGTCGAGTCAGCGCCCTTGAGCAGGTAGCCACGCGCCCCGGCGCGCAGCGCGCCGTACACGCTCTCGTCGTCGTCGTGCATGGTCAGCACCAGCACCGGCAGCTCGGGCTGCACCTCGAGGAGCGCGCCGGTCACCGCGATGCCGTCCATGTCCGGCATCCGCATGTCGGTGACGACCACGTCGGGCCCGGCTGACGCGACCAGCTCGAGCAGCTCGCTGCCCGATGCGGCCTGCCCGACCAGCGCCACGCGGGGCTCGTCGGCCAGGACGGCCGCCACGCCGTAGCGGTACATCGGGTGGTCGTCGGCGAGGACGACGCGCACCAGGTCGGGAGGAGCCGGCTCGGTCATCGCGCGCCCGTCGGCAGCACCGCGCGCACCCGAGTGCCGGCGCCGGGCGTCGCGTCGAGGTCGAGCACCCCGCCCACCGACTCGGCCCGCCGCCGCATGGAGGCCAGGCCGACACCGCCCGGGCGCGGCGCCGGAGTGCCGCAACCGTCGTCGACCACCTCAACGGTCAGTGCGTCAGCCGCACCGGCGAGCGTGACGCCGATCCGGGCCGCGCCGGAGTGGCGGACCGCATTGCTCAACGCCTCCGCCGCAATCCGCTGGGCCGCGACCGCCACGTCGTCCGGCAGCCCGTCGCAGGGGCCGCCGTGGATGAAGGCGATGGCGTGGCCGGTCGCCGTGAGCGACTCGACCTGACCGCGCAGGGCGGCGACGAGGTCGACCCGCGACGGCCCGAGGTCGTCGATGATCCCGCGGACCTCCGTGACGAGGGCATCGACCTCGTGGCGCAGGACGGGCAGCATCTCGGCGACCCGCTCCGGCCGATCCAGGACCGATGCCTGTGCGGCCTCGAGGCCCAGGGCGATCCCGGACAGCGACGGGCCCAGGCCGTCGTGCAGGTCTGCCCGCAGCCGGGAGCGCTCGGCCTCGCGCACGGCGAGGACGCGGCCCCGCGAGGCCGCGACCTGCTGGGTCATCATCCCCGCGTGCAAGGCCGCAGCCACCGGTCCGGACAGCACGTCGAGCAGCCGGCGATCGACCGTCCCGAAGCGGTCGCGCGTGCTGCGCGGCGCCACCCCGAGCCGGCCCACGTCGTCGCCACCGAACGCGAGCTCGACCAGGTGCAACCGGTGGTCGCCGTGCTGGCCCGCCTCGGCCAGCAGGGTGCCGTCGACCGCGGTGACGCAGACGTACGGCGACCGCAGGGCGTCGGCCACCCCGGTGAGCATCGACAACATGCCGGTTGCGTCCCCGGCCGCGCCGCTCATCCCCCGACCGACCCGCGCGAGCGCCCGGATCGGGTCCCGACGGTCGCCGTAGACCAGCCGGCCGACCCAGCGCTGCAGCCACCGGTGCAGCGGCACGACGACGAGCGCCACTGCCGCGGCGGCGAAGATGCTCGGCACCGTGCCGCGCGGCGTGAACGTGCTGATCAGCGCGACGACCGCGAAGTATCCCGCCACGGCGATCAGGGTGAGGGCGCCGTACAGCAACCCGCTGCGCAAGAAGGCCTTGATGTCGAACAGATCGTGGCGCACGATCCCGATGAGCAGCAGGACCGGCGTGACGGCCTGCACCGAGAAGGAGACCCAGGGCAGGTTGAGCGGCGCGGTGACCACGACCGGCACGACCATGGCCAGCAACCAGGCGAGCTGCTCCCGCTCGGGGCTCTGTGCTCGCCAGAGCCGACGAAGCGTGTGGCCCCAGATGACCAGGCCCAGCAGCAGCGCGACCAGCGCACCGGCAACGGCCAGACCGCCGAGGAGCGGCTGGAACCGGCCCTGCGACAGGGGGTTGACGCCGAGGTGGTGGCCCGGCACGGCAGCGTCGTAGGACTGGTCCAGCAGGGCCAGGCCGACGCCGAGCAGGACGGTGGGGACGACGACGGCAACCGCCAACCGGTGCGCGGAGCGCGAGGAGGTCCGCCCGGTCGGGTAGAGCAGCGGCAGCAGGGTGACCCCGGCGATGAGGCCGACGGCCCAGGTCCAGGATCCCAGCCAGGCGGCGGCCCCCCGGCCGGGGAGGGACAGCGGGTACGACGCCAGCGCCCACCCCTCGCCCAGCACGGCGAGCCCGTTGCACCAGGCGACACCGAGCACGAGCCAGCCGACCCTGTTCACCGGCCGGAGCCGGGTCAGCACCGCCGCCAGCAAGCCGAGCGTGACGCCGTTGACGGCGTTGTTGAGCACGTTGTCGTGCAGCAGTCCGTCGGCTGAACGGCCACCGGGTCCGAGAGCGAGCACCAGAGCGAGGACCGATGCCGCTGCGCAGGCGGCCCCGATCAGTGGGCCGACCACCGATCCGTCGAGGGAGCGGCCGACGAGGCGGTGTCGCCGGCGGACGTCATGCATGCCGACATTGTGTTCCAGCACAGGATCCGGCGACAGGCTTTCGGACGTCGCGGGACCGGGAGGTCCTCCCGGGCGGCCCGGGACAACCGCCCCTGCCCGCGGTCCGGTGTCGGGCGGCACGCTCCCTGTCAACCGCGGCACCCGGCCGCCCGACCCGAGGAGCTCCTCATGCGTCAGCTCGACCACCACCCCCTGCGGACCCTGGGCGGACTGCTCGCCCTGGCATTCGTGCTGTTCTCCCTCAGTGGCATCCCGACGGTCAAGGACGCCACCTCCGGCGGCTGGCTCGTCGTCGGTGACATCTGCTGGTTCGGCTTCCTGCTCACCGCCCTGGCGTTCCTCGTCGCAGGCGTGGTCCTGCTGGTCCGCCGGCTCGGTCACCGGCGGACCGCATGAGGCGACTGGCGCTGCGGCCTCAGCCGACGTCATCCGGACCCCCGACCGGTCTAATGGGGGCATGGCCCGGCTCCTGGTGATCCACCACTCTCCCACCCGCGGCGTCGCCTCGCTGACCGAGGCGGCGCTCGCGGGCACCCGCGACGAGTCGGTCGAGGGAGTCGAGGTGGTCGAGTGCCGCGCCCTCGACTTCGCCACCGGTGCGGCCTCCCACGAGGACCTGCTGGCGGCCGACGGCTACCTCCTCGGGACGACGGCGAATTTCGGCTACATGTCCGGTGCGATGAAGCACGTCTTCGACTCGACGTTCCTCCAGGTCGGCGGCGCGCTCGACGCTTGCGGTGGCGGCGCGGCGTCCGAGGGCGCCACCCGAGGACGACCGTTCGGCCTCTACGTGCACGGCCGCTACGACACCACCGGCGCCGTGCGATCGGTGCTGTCGATCGTCGGGGCGCTCGGCTGGAAGCAGGGCTTCGACGTGCTCGAGGTGATGGGCGACGTCACCGAGGGGGACCGCGAGCGCGCCTACGAGCTGGGAGGCACGATCGCTGCGCTCGTCGCCGGTTGAGGCCTCGGCGGTAGCATCGCCTGCGATGTCGGCAGATCGAGCGGGGGCCCGGTGACGGCACGGACGACCCTCGCGGGCGCCGTCTCCGTCTGCCTGACCGTGCTCGCCGTCACCATCGGCTGCACGACGAGCACGCCGCAGGCCAGCAGCAGCACGCGTCCGCCCGCCACGAAGGCGCCGTCGTCGAGCCAGCCCACGGCGTCGCCACCGCCGGCAGCTCCCGGGGTCGGCTCGTGCCACCGGCTCTCGCTGCAGGCTGCCACGGCCCCCACCGACAGTCGGCCCGCGGTGCCCTGCGGAAGCAGCCACACGACGGTCACCGTCCGAGTCGGGCACTTCGACCCGGTGCGCGACGGGCACCTGCTCAGCGTCGACTCGCGGTCGGTGCAACGGCAGATCGCCGCTCGGTGCCCGACCGGGCCCAGCGGCTACCTCGGCGGCACCCTCGCCGACCGACGGCTCTCTCGGTTCGCCGTCGTCTGGTTCAGCCCGACCGTCGAACAGGGGCAGGCCGGGGCCACCTGGTTCCGCTGCGACCTGCTGGCGCTGGCCGGGACCGGACCAGGTCAGGGCCTCGCCGTGCTGCCCGCGCACCTGCACGGGATCCTCGACCGTCCGCACGCCCTCGACCGGTTCGGGACCTGCGGCTCCGCTGCCCCTGACTCCCCGCACTTCGACCGGGTCATCTGCGCACGCAGGCACACCTGGCGGGCCGTGAGCGTGATCCCGCTCGCGCCGCACGCACGCTTCCACGAACGCCCTGCCGGCGCCGCGGCCGACGGTCGCTGCAAGCAGGTCGCGGCGGCTGCGGCCGGAGGTGCGCTCAGGTACACGTGGGCGTTCGAGTGGCCGACCTTGCAGCAGTGGCGGGCCGGCCAGCGCTACGGCTTCTGCTGGCTGCCCACGCACTGACGTCAGCGCCTGACCGGGTGCCCCGCGACGGCCAGCGCCTCCTTGACCTCGCCGATGCGCAGCGCCCCGAAGTGGAATACCGTCGCGGCCAGCACCGCGTCGGCGCCGGCGGCGACGGCGGGCGGGAAGTGCTCGACCCGGCCGGCGCCGCCGCTGGCCACGACCGGCACCGAGACCTCGCGCCGCACCATCCGGATCAGGTCGAGGTCGAAGCCGTCGGTGGTGCCGTCTGCGTCCATCGAGTTCAGCAGGACCTCCCCCGCGCCAAGCGTGGCGCCCCGCGCCGCCCACTCAACGGCGTCGAGCCCAGCGGCCCTGCGGCCACCGTGAGTGGTCACCTCGAAGCCCGAGTCGTACGACGTTCCCCGCCGTGCGTCGACCGACAGCACCAGCACCTGGCTGCCGAACCGGTCGGCGATCTCGGCGACCAGCTCGGGCCGCTGGATCGCGGCGGTGTTCACGGCCACCTTGTCCGCCCCGGCCCGCAGCAGCCGGTCGACGTCGGCCACCGAGCCGACCCCGCCGCCGACCGTGAGCGGGATGAAGACCTGCTCTGCGGTCGCGGAGACGACCTCCAGCGTGGTCGCCCTCCCCTCGTGCGACGCCGAGATGTCCAGGAAGGTGAGCTCGTCGGCGCCCTGGTGGTCGTAGGCACGGGCCAGCTCCACCGGGTCCCCGGCGTCGCGGAGCTCGGTGAAGTTGACGCCCTTGACCACCCGGCCGGCGTCGACGTCCAGGCAGGGGATCACCCGAACAGCGACGCTCACCGCGGCCGTCCGGGCCAGGTGAGGTCGAGCGCGGCCTCGAGCGTGAACCGGCCCTCGTAGAGCGCGGTGCCGATGATGGCGCCTTCGACGCCGTGCTCGACCAGGCCGGTCAGCGCCTCGAGGTCGGCCAGCTCGGTGATCCCGCCCGAGGCGACCACCGGCCGTTCGGTGGCGGCGCAGACGCTGCGGAGGAGGTCGAGGTTCGGGCCCTGCAACATGCCGTCCTTGTTGACGTCGGTGACGACGTAGCGGGCACATCCCTCGGCGTCGAGCCGGGCGAGCACCTTGAAGAGGTCACCACCGTCGCGGGTCCACCCACGGGCGGCGAGGGTGCGGCCGCGCACGTCGAGTCCGACGGCGATCCGGTCACCGTGCTCCGCGATCGCCTGCGCGCACCAGGCCGGCTGCTCCAGCGCCGCGGTGCCCATGTTGACCCGTCGACAGCCGGTGTCGAGGGCGGCCTTGAGCGACTCGTCGTCGCGGATGCCGCCGCTCAGCTCGACCTGGATGTCGAGCCGGTCGACGATCCCGGCCAGCAGCCGGCGGTTGTCACCGCGGCCGAACGCGGCGTCCAGGTCGACCAGGTGCAGCCACTCCGCACCGGCCTCCTGCCAGCGCAGGGCAGCCTCGACCGGGTCGCCGAACCGCTTCGCCGAGCCGGCGACACCCTGCACCAGCTGGACGGCCTGGCCCCCCGCCACGTCCACGGCGGGGAGCAGCTCCAGGTGGTCGCTCATGGTCTCCTCACAGGGTCTCCACCCAGTTGCGCAGCAACCGGGCGCCGGCGTCGCCGGACTTCTCCGGGTGGAACTGGGTCGCCCACAGCGGTCCGTTCTCGACAGCGGCGACGAACCGGTCCCCGCCGTGCTCGGCCACGGTCACCAACGGAGGCCTGGTCCGGCCGTCGGCACCGAGCGCGGCCAGCTCCGTCCAGTCGCGCACCCCGTAGGAGTGCACGAAGTAGAATCGCTCGGACTCGACGTCCGCGAACATCTGCGAGCCCGGGGGGACATCGACGGTGTTCCACCCCATGTGCGGCACGACGTCCGCCCGGATGCGCTCGACGACACCGGGCCACTCCCCACAGCCCGCGCTGGCCACCCCGTGCTCCACGCCCCGGGCGAAGAGCACCTGCATGCCGACGCAGATGCCGAGGACCGGCCGGCCGCCGGCCAGCCGGCGCCCGACGAGTTCAGGAACCCGGGTGGCCACCAGGCCGGCCATGCAGGCAGCGAACGCACCGACGCCGGGGACCACCAGGCCGGCGGCCTCGCGGGCGACGTCCGGGTCGGTGGTCAGCTCGACCTCCGCGCCTGCGCGCTCGACGGCCCGGACCACCGACCGGAGGTTCCCCGAGCCGTAGTCGAGGACGGCAACCCGTCTGGTCACTCGGCGCTCACAGGCTGCCCTTGGTCGAGGGCACCCCGGTCTCCCGCGGGTCGAGGGTGACGGCGTCGCGGAAGGCACGTGCGAATGCCTTGAACTGAGCCTCCACCAGATGGTGCGGGTCCCGGCCCGACAGCACCCTGACGTGCAGCGCCAGCTGGGCGTGGAAGGCCAGCGTCTCGAAGACGTGCCGGGTGAGCGAGCCGGCGTAGAACGGCGCGGCGCCGCCGATGAGCGCATACGCCTGCCCGTCGGGCTCGCCGGTGTGCACGCAGTAGGGCCGACCGGAGACGTCGACGACTGCCTGGACCAGCGCCTCGTCCAGCGGGACGGTCACGTCCCCGAAGCGTCGTACCCCGGTCTTGTCGCCGAGCGCCTCCCGGATCGCCTCGCCGAGCACGATCGCCGTGTCCTCGACGGTGTGGTGGCCGTCGACCGCGAGGTCACCCTCGGCCTCGACGACCAGGTCGACCAGCGCGTGCCGGCCGAAGGAGCCCAGCATGTGGTCGTAGAAGCCGATCCCGGTCGACACCGTCGCCCGGCCGGTGCCGTCGAGATCGAGCTCGACGTGCACCTTGGACTCCCGGGTGACCCGGTCGATCGTGCTGGTCCGGTTCATCGTGTCTCCTCCAGTAGTGCTCGCCGGAATGCTGCCATCTCCCCGGGCGTCCCCACCGAGACCCGCAACCAGCCGTCCGGGCCGGTCTCGCGGATCAGCACCCCGCGACGGAGCAGTCCCTGCCAGATCGCGTGCCTGTCGGGGAACCGGCCGAAGAGCACGAAGTTGGCGTCGCTGTCGGCGACCTCGAAGGCCTGCTCGCGCAGCCAGGTCACCAGCCGGTCACGCTCCTGCCGGAGGTCGTCGACCCGGGCCAGCAGCTCGTCCGCGTGCCGGAGCGCGACACCGGCGACCGCCTGGGTGACCGCCGAGAGGTGGTAGGGCAACCGCACCACCCGTACGGCGTCGCAGATCTCCGGCGCCGCGGCCAGGTAGCCCACGCGCGCGCCGGCGAGGGCGAAGGCCTTGCTCATCGTGCGCGTGACCACCAGGTTGCGGTGCGTCGCGAGCAGCTCCAGTGCCGACGGTGTGCCGGTGCGTCGGAACTCGGCGTAGGCCTCGTCGATCACCACGACCGCATCGGGCACCAGCGCGCAGAGGGTGCCGATGGCCTCGTGGGGCAGGGCGGTTCCGGTCGGGTTGTTGGGCGAGGGCAGGAGTACGACGCTGGGCCGGTGCTGGTCGAGCAGGTCGCGGGCATGGTCGAGGTCGAACCCGAAGTCGTCACGACGCCGGCCCGCAACCCAGCTGGTCATCGCGTCTCGGGCGTACTCCGGATACATCGAGTAGGTCGGCGCGAACGAGACCGCAGTCCGCCCGGGGCCGCCGAAGGCCTGCAACAGCTGGAGCATCACCTCGTTGGACCCGTTCGCCGCCCACAGCTGGTCGGCGGCCAGCACGACGCCCGACTCCCGCGCGAGGTAGTCGGCAAGCGCCTTGCGCAGCTCGGTGGACTCCCTGTCCGGGTAGCGGTTGAGCCCCGCGGCGACCTCCTGGACCGCGGTCGCGATGTCGGCGACCACCCGGGGGGGCGGCCCGTAGGGGTTCTCGTTCACGTTCAGCGCCACGGCCACGTCGAGCTGCGGCGCCCCATAGGGTGCGATGTCGCGGAGCTCGTCACGCAGCGGCGGCCAGCCGGCGCTCGGCGGAGGGCTCATCCGAACCGGACCCGGACCGCGGCCCCGTGTCCGGGCAGGTCCTCGGCCTCGGCGAGCTCGACCACGTGGCCGGCGACCTCCTCCAGCGCCTCACGGGAGTAGTCCACGACGTGCACGGCGCGCAGGAACGAGCGCACCGACAGCCCCGACGAGTGGCAGGCACAGCCGGCTGTTGGCAGGACATGGTTGGAGCCGGCGCAGTAGTCACCCAGCGACACCGGGGCGAAGGGACCCACGAACACGGCCCCCGCGTTGCGGACCCGCGCGGCAACGGCGGTCGCGTCGACAGTCTGCACCTCGAGGTGCTCGGCCGCGTAGGCGTTGACGACGGCCAGGCCCTGCTCGACGTCGTCGACCAGGACGATGCCGGACTGGTCACCGCAGAGGGCAGCGCGGATCCGCTCGACGTGCTTGGTGGCCGCAAGCTGTGGCTCCAGCTCCGCCTCGACCCGGTCGGCCAGGTCGACGGAGTCGGTCACCAGCACGGAGGCGGCCATCGGGTCGTGCTCCGCCTGGCTGATCAGGTCGGCTGCGACGTAGGCGGCATCGGCGGTCGCGTCGGCGAGGACCGCGATCTCCGTGGGCCCGGCCTCGGAGTCGATCCCGACGACACCCTTGAGCAGCCGCTTCGCCGACACGGTGTAGATGTTGCCGGGTCCGGTCACGAGGTCGACCCGCCGGCAGGGACCGGCGCCGTAGGCGAACATCGCGATCGCCTGCGCACCCCCGACCGCATAGACCTCCGTGACACCCAGCAGCGCGCACGCCGCCAGGATCGTGGGGTGCGGCAGGCCGGCTCCGAAGCGGTCGAACGGAGCGCGCTGCGGCGAGCTGGCCAGGGCGATCGAGGGCACCCCGGCCACCTGGGCAGGCACCACGTTCATCACCACGCTGGAGACCAGGGGTGCCACGCCTCCGGGCACGTAGAGGCCGACGCGGCCGACCGGCACCATCCGCTGCGTCACCCGCGCCCCACGCCCGAGGTCGGTGACGATGTCGAGCTCCAGCTCGGCCTGGCAGGTCTCGCGCAGCCGCCGGATCGACTCCTCCAGGCCGGCGCGGACGTCCAGGTCGAGCGTTTCCAGCGCCTTGGCGAGCGCCTCGGCGGGTACGACGATGTCGTCCTGCTCCACCCCGTCGAACTCCCGCGCGAAGCCGCGGATCGCTTCGACCCCGCGATCACGCACTGCCTCGCAGATCGGTCGGACCACCTGCACCGCCGCGTCGACGTCGAAGTCCGCACGCGGCACCACGGTCCGGTAGTCGGGCTCGTCCACCACGCCCCGGAGGTCGATCCGGCGCATCCGCGCGCTTGAGCCTGTCGGGACCATGTGGCCAGTCTAGGGTGACGCGCGTCGCCGCCCCGGCCGCATTTCAGGCGGCGGGACACGACCGACGGCTAGGTTGAGGCACGTGACGACGGTGCCGGTGTTCCCCCTCAACACGGTGCTGTTCCCCGGCGTCACCGTCCCGCTGCACGTCTTCGAGGCGCGCTACCGCCGGCTCGTGGACGACCTGCTGGCGCTGCCCGACCCGGCGTCCCGGGTCTTCGGCATCGTGGCGATCCGGGAGGGCTACGAGGTCGGGGACCACGGCGTGCAGTCCGCCCACCGGATCGGCACTCTCGGCCAGCTGACCTCCGCCGATCCCTACGACGACGGTCGGTTCGACATCGAGGTGACCGGTCGGCAGCGGTTGCGGATGTCGACGGTGGACACGACCGGAACCTACTTCCAGGCCGACGTGGAGCTGCTGCCCGACGGCGACGAGCCTGACGCCGTCGAGGAGGCGACCCGCGCACTGGCCGCCTTCCACGCCTATCGCTCGCAGCTCAGCGAGCTGCGGGGCGGGCCGGTCCTGGCCGGGGACCTGCCGAGCGACCCCGCCTACCTGTCCTACACCCTGGCAGCCACCTGCCTGCTGACACTGCGGGAGCGGCAGGCGCTGCTGGAGGCGGACAGCGCCCGTGAGCGGCTGGTCATGCTCCGGCTCGGCCTCACCGACGAGATGCGGGCCATGCGGGCGCTGCCCTCGCTGCCGGCGACCGAGGTGGCCCGCACCCGCTGGTCGCCGAACTAGCTGACGGACGGTGGCGAGGGAGCAGCCGCGAGCGATGGCGAAGAAGCGGAGGGAGCGCGTGGGCACGCCCGCGACCGAGGTCCTGGACCGGGCCGGAGTGGACTACACGGTGCACTCCTACGACCACGACCCGAGCGCCGCGTCATACGGCCTCGAGGCCGCTGAGGAGCTCGGGCTCGATCCGGCAGCAGTCTTCAAGACCTTGCTCGCCGAGGTCGACGCCGCGCTGGTCGTCGCGGTCGTGCCCGTGTCCGGACAGCTCGACCTGAAGGCCCTCGCGGCCGCCCTGGGCGGCAAGCGGGCGGCGATGGCCGACCCGGCCGCCGCCGAGCGGGCGACCGGGTACGTCGTCGGCGGCATCTCGCCCCTCGGGCAGAAGCGCCGGCTGCCGTGCGTCCTCGACGAGACCGCCCTGTCGTTGCCGAAGGTCTATGTCTCAGCGGGGCGCCGCGGCACCGACGTCGGCCTCGCCCCCACCGACCTGGTGCAGTTGCTGGGGGCCCGCACCGGAGCCATCGGCCGGGCGCCTTGACCGGTCAGTTCGTGGTCAGCTTCACCAGCACGTGGCTGGTGGCACCGTCCTGCCACGCGCTCGCGCCGAACGCCTCGAGCGGCTGCAGGTTCGCCTGGACCCTGGCTGCCTCACCCGCGGGGGCGCCTTGGTCCCGCGCCAGCCGCACGAGCGCGCCGAGCCACGGGGAGTCGAAGTCGACGAACATGACCGAGCTGGCCTTGTCGGCCTCGGGCACCACCCCCCGGAAGGCGGCAGAGCGGCCGAGCCCACCACCTCCGAGCAGCTGGTCGGCATACTCCTGTGACGGGGCGAGGGCCACCCGCCCAGCACGGACCTCCTCGGCGATCCCGAGCTGGGCGAGCGAGATGCCCTGGCGTTCGGTGACCTTGTGGATGACCCCCTGGATGCCTGCGGTGTCACCGGTGATGGTGGCCCCGACCGGCAGGTCCGCCGGGCTCGACACCGCCCGCAGGTCCGGCGGGTTGCCGCCCAAGGAGACCGTCACGGCCTTGCCCAGCAGGGTCTGGAGGTCATCGGGCAGGTGCAGCCCCGTCAACGTCTCGACCTGCGCGACCAGCTGGCTGGAGTCCTCCCCCGACAGCTGGCCCATCGACGCGACGAGCTGCCTGGCGTAGTCCGGCGGCGTGGCGAAGCCGAGCACGGCGGCCGTGTCCGCGGGCAGGGCCGCCACTGCGGCGGACACGTTCCCGGAGCCGGTGAGGTCGGGCACTCCACCCCCCACAGCGGCCACCTCGATGCCGCCGTCGGTGAAGCGGACGGTGCCGGAGAGGCCCTGGAATGCCTTCACCTGCTTGGTGACAGCATCGGCCGGGCTGGCCGCCGCCCCGCCGCCGGCGAACGCGTCGGCGTGCTGGGTGAGCCAGTCGGCGGCCTTCTTGGCGACGTAGAAGTTCACCACGCCGCGGTCGCCGACCTGGCCCTCCCAGTCGGTGTAGCCGGCGTCGGCGGAGAGCGGGGCCTGCTGGCCCGCGGCGACGATGGACCTGGCGTGGGCCGTGCTGTCGCTGATCACGACGTAGCCGTCGGCGAAGGCGTAGCCGAAGTCGCTCCCGGGGTGACTGCAGGCCACCAGCTTGTCGACACCGGCACGGGCCCGCGCCTGGTTCGACACCTGAACCGCGAGCGCGGGCGCGGGCAGCTTGCCGGACAGGTCCACCGCTGCCAGCGCGGCCCGGTCACCGAGCCAGGGGGCGACGTCCTTGTCGAAGCGCAGCCCGCGGCAGTCGGAGTCCTCGATGGCCTTCTCGAAGATCGTCCTGCGGAGGTCGTCGCCGGTGCCGAGGTCGAGCTGCTTCTTCAGTGCGGGGAACTTGCGCAGGGTCTGGTAGGCCGCCAGCTTCTGGGAGGCCGACGGGTCCAGGTCGACGCTGACTTCGGCGAGCGTCGAAGCCGGCAGCACCTCCTCGGGCTGCGGACCGTGGCCGCCGAGCAGGAACACGGCCGCTGCGGCGCCACCGCCCAGGACGGCGAGCACGCCGACGGCAACCGCGCCGACGACCACGGCGCGCCTGCCACGAGACGGCGCAACCGGCAGCGGCGTCGCTGTGTCGGTCGGCTCGCCGGCTCCCGGTGCGGGCGCGGACGGTGGCAGGTTGGACATGGCTCCCCCGATGGTCGTGGCGTCGGCCGGATCCTAACGGCTGTCTGCGTTCGTGCCCCACAAAACCCCGAGACAGCCCAGCAGTGCGGCCATCGGCCACACGAGCCACTCGCCGCGGCTGGTCAGCCGCAGCTGGACCGGGGCATGCTGCCCGACCCGGAGGTGACCCATCAGGCTGTGTGGGTCCGGCGGCCCGAGCCAGAGCCCCAGGCCGATCACCACCCAGGCGGCGGCCATGGCCCCGATCGTGACGAGCACAATGGTGGCCACGGCGTCCCGACGACGCCAGCCGGCAAGCACGATGCCGCTGACCAGGCCCAGCCCGACGGCCAGCAGGAAGTACCACCCGTCGATGGCGACCTGTCGCCCGAGCTGGATCTGGTCCATCACCGCTCCGGCGCCGGTGCGGGTGTAGAACGGCAGCGGGGCGAACTGCCACCAGATGACGGCCGCGACGACGCCCGCGACGACGAACCAGGCCAGCACCACGGCGGCGTCGACCAGGACGGCGGCCACACCTCCTGCGGAGGCCGCGGCCGGGCCGTCAGTGCCTGGGCCCGCTCCCGAACTCATCCGAGGCACCCCGGCCCGAGGAGCTGCTTGAGGTCGGCGAAGAGGGCCGGCGACGGCGCCACCCGGAGCCTGTCGTCGAGCCGCAGCAGCCGGGTCGAGCCGCGGGCCAGCAGCCGCAGCCGCACCTCGGTGACGCCCGGGTGGGTGCGCAGGATGTCCTTGAGCTGCTCCACGACGGGGCCGGTGCAGCGGGTGACCGGCATCGACACCTCGATCGGGCCGCCACCGCCCCGGGCCAGGTCGGGGGCAGTGACCTCCTGTCCGTGCAGCTCGGGCTGCTCCTTGCTGCGGGACAGGCGACCCTTGACGGTGACCACGGTGTCCTCGGTGAGCAGTGTGCTGGAGAGCTGGTAGGCGCTGGGGAAGAGCAGCACGTCGATGGCGCCCTCCAGGTCCTCCACCGTCACCATCGCCCAGGCGTCGCCGCGCTTGGTCACCTTGCGCTGCACCGCGGTGACGAGGCCGCACACGGTCACGGTGGCGCCGTCGGCCCGCTCCTCGTCGGCCAGCAGATGGCCGATCGTGCAGTCGGCAGCGCTGGCGAGCACGTGCTCGAGCCCCTGCAGCGGATGGTCGGAGACGTAGAGGCCGAGCATCTCGCGCTCGTGGGCGAGCAGGGTCTGCTTGTCCCACTCCTCGATGTCCGGGATGGCGATCGCCACGCCCCAGTCACCGGAGCCGGTGTCGTCGTCGAGACCAGCGAACAGCGAGTCCTGCCCGATAGCCTCGTTGCGCTTGATGTCGACGTACTGGTCGACGGCGGACTCGTGGATGGCCACCAGCGCGCGGCGCCGGTGGTTGAGCGAGTCGAAGGCGCCGGCCTTGACCAGCGACTCGACGACGCGCTTGTTGCAGACCTGCGGCGGGACCTTGCCCATGAAGTCGGCGAAGTCGAGGTAGCGACCCTTCTCCCGGCGAGCGGCGACGACCTGCTCGACGACGTTGGCACCGACGTTGCGCACCGCGGTCAGGCCGAAGCGGATGTCCTGGTCGACCGGGGTGAAGTTGGCCTCGGACTCGTTGACGTCCGGCGGGAGCACCTTGATCTTCATCCGGCGGCACTCGTTGAGGTAGACCGCCATCTTGTCCTTGTCGTCCTTGACCGAGGTGAGCAGCGCGGCCATGTACTCGCTCGCGTAGTTGGCCTTGAGGTAGGCGGTCCAGTAGGACACCAGGCCGTAGGCGGCGGAGTGCGCCTTGTTGAAGGCGTAGTCGGAGAACGGGACCAGGATCTCCCACAGGGTGTTGATCGCGTCCATGGAGAAGCCGCGCTCGAGCATGCCGGCGCTGAACCGCTCGAACTGCTTGTCCAGCTCGGCCTTCTTCTTCTTGCCCATGGCGCGGCGGAGCAGGTCGGCCTGACCCAGGGTGTAGCCGGCCAGCTTCTGCGCGATCGCCATGACCTGCTCCTGGTAGACGATCAGGCCGTAGGTCTCTCCGAGCACGTCCTCGAGCGGTTCGGCCAGCTCCGGGTGGATCGGCTCGACCTTCTCGCGCCCCGTCTTGCGGCGGGCGTACTTGTTGTGCGAGTCCGCGCCCATGGGGCCGGGCCGGTAGAGCGCACCGACCGCGGAGATGTCCTCGAAGGTGTCCGGCTGCATGCTGCGCAGCAGGGCGCGCATCGGGCCGCCGTCGAGCTGGAAGACTCCGAGGGTGTCGCCACGCTGGAGCAGGGAGTAGGTCGCCGGATCGTCGAGTGGCAGCTCCTCGAGGACCACCTTCTCGTCACGGTTGTTGGCGATGTTGATCAGCGCGTCGTCGAGGACGGTCAGGTTGCGCAACCCGAGGAAGTCCATCTTGATCAGGCCGAGCTTCTCGCAGGTCGGGTAGTCGAACTGCGTGATCACCGCCCCGTCAGCCGGACGGCGCATGATCGGGATGACGTCGATGAGCGGGGCGCTCGACATGATCACCCCGGCGGCGTGGACGCCCCACTGGCGCTTGAGGCCCTCGAGGCCGATGGCCGTGTCGACGACGGTCTTCACGTCCGCATCGCTGTCGTAGAGCGTCCGGAACTCGCCACCCTCGCCGTAGCGCGGATGGTGGTCGTCGAAGAGGTCCTTGAGCGGGACGTCCTTGCCCATGACCGGCGCCGGCATCGCCTTGGTGATCCGGTCGCCCATGGCGAAGGGGTAGCCGAGGATGCGCGAGGAGTCCTTGACCGCCTGCTTCGCCTTGATGGTGCCGTAGGTGACGATCATGGAGACCCGGTCGTCGCCGTACTTGTCGCTGACGTAGCGGATCACCTCGCCGCGCCGGCGCTCGTCGAAGTCGATGTCGAAGTCGGGCATCGAGACCCGGTCGGGGTTGAGGAACCGCTCGAAGATCAGCCCGTGCCTGAGGGGGTCCAGGTCGGTGATCCGCATCGCGTAGGCACACATGGATCCCGCGCCCGAGCCCCGGCCGGGGCCGACCCGGATGCCGTGGTCCTTGGCCCAGTTGATGAAGTCGGCCACCACGAGGAAGTAACCGGGAAAGCCCATCTGGCTGATCACGCCGATCTCGAACTCGGCCTGCTTGCGCACGTCCTCCGGGATGCCGTCGGGGTAGCGGTAGCGGAGCCCCTTCTGCACCTCCTTGACGAACCAGCTCTGCTCGGTCTCACCCTCGGGCACCGGGAAGCGCGGCATGTAGTTGGCCGACTCGTCGAACTCGACGTGGCACCGCTCGGCGATCAGCAGGGTGTTGTCGCAGGCCTCGCGAAGGGAGTACTTCTCCGCCCAGAGCGCGCGCATCTCCTGCGGAGACTTGATGTAGTAGCCGTCGCCCTCGAGGCGGAACCGCTTCGGGTCGGCCATGGTGCTGCCGCTGGAGACGCAGAGCAGGTGCTCGTGGGCGCCGGCGTCCTCCCGGCGGACGTAGTGGGAGTCGTTGGTGGCGATCAACGGGATGGCGAGGTCCCTGCTCAGCCGCAGCAGGCCGTCCCGGACCCGGGCCTCTATGGAGAGCCCGTGGTCCATCAGCTCCATGAAGTAGTTGTCGCGGCCGAGGATCTCCTGGAACTCGCCAGCTGCCTCCCGGGCCTTCTCGTAGTCGCCGATGCGCAGCCAGGTCTGCACCTCGCCCGAGGGACACCCGGTGGTGCCGATCAACCCGTGGGAGTACTCCGCCAGGAGCTCCCGGTCGGCGCGTGGCTGGTAGAAGAACCCCTCGAGCGAGGCACGCGAGGACAGCCGGAAGAGGTTGTGCATGCCCGCGGTGCTCTCGGCCAGCAGGGTCATGTGGGTGTACGCCCCGGAACCGGAGACGTCGTCGTCGCCACCGTCGTTCCACCGCACCCGCTTCTTGTCGAACCGGCTGGTGTTGGGCGTGAAGTAGCCCTCGAGGCCGATCAGCGGCTTGATGCCCGCCGCCGTGGCCTTGGACCAGAAGTCGTAGGCGCCGAACACGTTGCCGTGGTCGGTCATGGCGATGGCGTCCATCCCGAGCTCGCCCGTGCGCTCGACGAGGTCTCCCAGCCGGGCCGCCCCGTCGAGCATGGAGTACTCGGTGTGCACGTGCAGGTGCACGAAACCGTCTGTGGACCCTCCAGCCGACCCAGCCGACATCTGCCGCGCTCAACCCTTCCCGGGACTCGATCCGACGCATCCTCAACGTGTCGATGACAGCACGGGGCACCGACACCCGCTGCACCGACATTCTCTGGGGAAGAGGCCTCAGCCTACTTCGCCGGGTCGGCCGTCCGCGGAGCCCTCCCGGCGTTTCTCCCAGGCGTCCAGGCTCATCGAGATCACCGCGTCCATCACCCGCGCCATCCGGTCCGCACCGAGCCCGGGCGCGTGCCGCGCCATCCGCTCGGCGATCACGCGTTCACGCTCCCGGTCGCGTCCGGCGTGGCCGCCACGCTCCTTGTGGTCCTGCACCGCGGCCGTGAGCGCCTGTCGCCGGGCGAGGAGCACGGCGATCTCGTCGTCGACGGCGTCGATCCCGGCGCGGAGGAAGGCCATCGGCGCCTCGCCTGGCCAGGCCATCCGCAAGTCCGGCGAACGCTCCTCGTTGGCTGAGCCGTCGGTGTGCTCCAGCTCCACGAGGTCGCGACGACGGTAGAACCGGCGCGCCGGCTCGTTGCTGGCGAAGACCCACAGCGCGAAGCCACGCGGCCGCCGGGCCTTCGCGAGGTCCAGCAGGGCGGAGCCGACCCCGGTGCCCTGGTGCGCGGGCGCGACGTAGAGCGAGTGCAGCCAGTCATCCTCGAGCACGGCGTAGCCGACGACCGCACCCCCGGACGCGTTCCCGGTGGCCACCCACACCTCGTCGTGCGCCAGGGTGCGCTCGACGAAGCCGAGGACCTCCTCCGCGGGGTGGGCGATGGGCGGCATCGCCGGCTCCGCGGCCCGCCTGGCGGCCACGTGGAGCCCGGCGATCCCCCGGGCATCCTCGTCGGTCGCCGGCCGCAGGACGAGCTCCTCAGTGGCCATCCCGCACGACCTCCAGTGCGTGCGCCAGGTCAGCGGGGTAGGGCGACTCGTACTCGACCGCCTCCCCGGTGCGCGGGTGCTCGAAGCCCAGCCGCACTGCGTGCAGCCACTGCCGCTCCAGGCCCAGCCGCTGGGCCAGCGTCGGGTCGGCGCCATAGGTGAGGTCGCCCACGCACGGGTGCTTCAGTGCCGCCATGTGCACCCGGATCTGGTGGGTCCGCCCGGTCTCCAGGTGGATCTCCAGCAGACTGGCGAACCGGTGCGCCTCCAGGGTCTCGTAGTGGGTGACGCTGTGCTTGCCGTCGTCGCGCACGGTGAACTTCCAGTCCGACTTGACGTGTCGGCCGATCGGCGCGTCCACCGTGCCCGCCAGCGGGTCCGGATGGCCCTGCACCAGGGCGTGATAGGTCTTGTCGACCGTCCGCCGGCGGAAGGCATCCTTGAGGACCGAGTAGGCGTGCTCGCTCTTGGCGATCACCATCACCCCGGAGGTGCCCACGTCGAGCCGTTGAACGATGCCCTGCCGCTCCGGGGCACCGCTGGTGGCGATCCGGAAGCCCGCTCCGCGCAGGTGGCCGACGACGGTCGGGCCCGTCCAGCCCATCGAGGGGTGTACGGCGACCCCCACCGGCTTGTCGACCACCACGATGGCCTCGTCGTCGTGGATGATGCCGATGCCGTCGACGACCTCCGGCACGACCTCGAGCGGGTCCGTCGCGGCCGGGATCGTCACGTCGAGCGAGGAGCCCGGGACCAGCCGGTCGGACTTGCCGGCCGGAGCCCCGTCGACCAGCACGTGCCCCTCCCGGAGCAGCTCGGCGCCGCGCGTGCGGGAGATGCCGAAGAGCCTGGCCAGCCCGACGTCGACACGCTCACCGGCGAGGCTCTCGGGCACCGGCAGGCTCCGATGCTCACCACCACCGGCGGTCATCGGTCCCCGTGGTGCCGCGTTCCGTCCAGGCGGACACCGCGCACCACCTGCACCAGGATGAGCACGGCGGCGACGTTGATGCAGATGTCGGCCACGTTGAAGATCGGCCAGTGCGGCAGCTGCAGGAAGTCGACCACGTGGCCCTGCAGCGGCCCCGGCTCCCGGAAGAGCCGGTCACCGAGGTTGCCGAGCACGCCGGCCAGCAGAAAGCCGAGCGCCGTCGCCCACCAGCTGCTGCGGACCCTTGCGGCCAGCACGCAGACGACCACCGCGGCCACGATGGCGACCACCGTGATGACGGTGGTGTAGGAGGTGCCGGTGCTGAAGGCCGCCCCTGCGTTGCGGGCCAGGGTCAGGTGCACCAGGCCACCGGCGAGTGCCACCGCGTGGTCGTGGAGGTGCTGGACGGCCAGGTGCTTGGTGACCTGGTCCACGGCCAGGCCGGCAGCCGCGAGCCCGGCGACCAGGAGGAGGCAGCGCGAGCGGGGAGCCCGACGAGGAGGCTGGGTCCCGGGATCGGTGTCGTCGCGGGTCAGCGACGCTCCTCGCGCTGCTTGCATGTCACGCACATTGTCGCACGCGGGAAAACCATCAGCCGGTTCTTGCCGATCGGCTCTCCGCAGACCTCGCAGACGCCATAGCTGCCGTCACCGATGCGTTCCAGGGCGTGCTGGGACTGCACCAGCATCTCGCGCGCGTTGTTGGCGATGGTCAGCTCCTGGTCGCGCTCGAAGGACGCCGAGCCGACGTCGGCCTGGTCGTTGCCGGCGCCGTCCCCAGAGCTGCGCATCAGTCCGACGAGGTCGTCCTCGGCGATCTGCAGCTCGGCGTTGAGCCGCTTGACGTCCGCCTTGAGCTGCGTGCGGACCTCCGCAAGCTCTGCCTTGGTCCAGGGTTCCTCGCCGGCCCGCACGACCAACCGGCCGGCCGCCGTCTTCCTGGTCACCGGCTGGACCGAGGCCGCCGCCGTGGTCGCCGAGGCAGCTGTCGCGGTCGTCGTCTTCGTCGCCGTCGCCTTGCTGCCGCGCTTCGCGGTCGCCTTCGTCGGAGGCGCTGCCTTCGTGACGGAGGACGCGGTCTTGGCCGGGGCCTTCTTCGCCGCGACCTTCCTGGCCGGGGCCTTCTCGACCGGGGCCTTCTCGACCGGGGCCTTCTTCGCCGCGACCTTCTTGGCGGTGCCCTTCTTCGCTGGGCCCTTCTTCGCTGCGCCGGTCCGTGTCGGGCTCGCAGCGGTGGCGGGCTTCGCCTGCTTCTTCGCGGGCGCCTTCGGGGTGGTCGCCTTCTTCGCGGTCGCCTTCTTCCCAGCCGGGGCGGGCTGGCGGGCGACCACCTTGCGGGCGGCTGCTCCAGCTCGGCTGACGAGCGAGCGTCGACTCGAGGATGCCATGACCTGGGGCCCCAATCCGGGAGTGGAGGACGTATGACCTGCGCCATACATGGTGGCGCGAGGATAGAGCGAACCCCCACCCGCTTCAACCTGCCGACCCGGCGCGCCGGATCTTCGCCGGGCCGCGCGGTTCTCAGGCCCGGCGCAGCCGCAGGGTCGCCTGCTCGCCCTCCCCCAGGAGGACAGGGTCCCCTCCCGCGTCGTCGACGACCTCGACCGAGGTCGCCAGCGTCTCACCGGCGACCAGGTCCTGGTGGCTGCGGACCGCATCGGCAAGGGCGGCCGTGCCGCCGACGACAAGGTGGATCCGGTCACTGACGTCGAGACCGGCGTCGCGCCGGGCCTGCTGCACGGCGCGAACCACGTCGCGCGCGAGGCCCTCCGCGGCCAGTTCGGGCGTGACCGCGGTCTCGAGCACGACGAAGCCACCACCGGCGAGCATCCCGGTGGCTGTCGAGGCGCCCTCCCGGTCACCTGCCACCGTCTCGAGGGTGAACTCTCCCTCGAGGAGCTCCAGACCGCCCGCTGCGACCGTGCCGTCGTCGCGGACCGACCAGTCACCGCTCTTCGAGCCCCTGATCGCGGTCTGCACGTCGCGCCCCAGTCGTGGTCCGGCGGCGCGAGCGTTCACGGTCAGCCTCCGGGTCACCCCGAACTGCTCGGCAGCGGGATCGTCGGCGTCGACGAGCACCACCTCGCGCACGTTGACCTCCGAGGCGACGATGTCGGTGAGCCGCTCCAGCCGCGCCGACTCCGGCACAACCACGGTGAGTCGCTGCAACGGCAGCCGGGTGCGCAGCTGTCCGGCCTTCCTCAGGGCGGAGGCCGCCGAGCAGACGTCGCGGACCTGGTCCATCGCCGCCACCAGCGCCTCGTCCGCCGGCAGCGCCTCGACCTCCGGCCAGTCAGTGAGGTGCACGGACCGGCCACCGGTGATCCCGCGCCAGATCTCCTCGGTGGTCAGGGGCAGCAGCGGCGCCATCACCCGGCAGAGCACCTCCAGGACGGTCGCCAGGGTGTCGAACGCCTCGCGCGCCACGGCGGGGCTTGCACCGCCGGTGGCCCAGAACCGCTCGCGGGAGCGTCGGACGTACCAGTTGGTCAGCACGTCGAGGAACGCCCGGGTCGAGTCGCAGGCGTTCGCCACCTCGTAGTTGTCGAGCTGCTCGGTCATCGCAGCGACGTAGTGCCGCGTCTTCGCCAGGACGTAGCGGTCGAGCACGTCGGTGGAGTCGGCCCGGAAGGTGGCGTCGTACCCGCCCTCCATCGCGTTGGCGTAGAGGCTGAAGAAGTACCACGTGTTCCACAGCGGGATGATCACCTGGCGCACCCCGTCACGGATGCCCTGCTCGGTCACGATCAGGTTGCCCCCACGCAGGATCGGGCTCTGCATCAGGAACCAGCGCATGGCGTCGGCGCCGTCACGGTCGAAGACCTCGCGCACGTCGGGGTAGTTGCGCAGCGACTTGCTCATCTTCTGGCCGTCGGAGCCGAGCACGATGCCATGGCTGACGCAGGCCGAGAAGGCCGGCCGGTCGAAGAGCCCAGAAGCGAGAACGTGCAGCACGTAGAACCAGCCCCGGGTCTGGCCGATGTACTCGACGATGAAGTCCGCCGGGAAGTGGTCCTCGAACCAGTCGGCGTTCTCGAAGGGGTAGTGCACCTGCGCGAAGCTCATCGACCCCGAGTCGAACCAGACGTCGAGCACGTCCTCGACCCGGCGCATCGTGGACCTCCCCGTCGGGTCATCGGGGTTGGGGCGGGTCAGCCGGTCGATCGCGGGGCGGTGCAGGTCGGTGACGCGCGTGCCGAAGTCGCGCTCGAGCTCCTCGAAGGAGCCGTAGACGTCGATCCGCGGGTAGGCCGGGTCGTCGGACTTCCACACCGGGATAGGCGAGCCCCAGAAGCGGTTGCGGGAGATCGACCAGTCGCGGGCGTTGGCCAGCCACTTGCCGAACTGGCCGTGCTGGATGTGCTCGGGGACCCACCGGATCTCCTCGTTCAACGCGAGCATCCGGTCCTTGAAGGCCGTCACCTGGACGAACCACGAGGAGACGCCCTTGTAGATCAGCGGCTCCCGACAGCGCCAGCAGTGGGGGTAGGAGTGGGCGTAGCTCTCCCGGCGCAGCAGCACCGTGCCCGGGGACACCGACGCGGCCGGCTCACCCGGCTCGCGGGTCGCGTGCCTCAGGTCGTCGATGATCGATGCGTTGGCGTCGAAGACCAGCATCCCGGCGTACTCGTCCACCGGCGAGGTGAACCGACCGTCGGGACCCACCGGCATCACCGACGCAACGCCCTCGCGCTCGGTGACCACGTGGTCGTCCTCGCCGAAGGCGCCCGCGGTGTGCACCAGGCCGGTGCCGTCGGTGGTGGTGACGAACTCGGCCGGGACGACCCGGAAGGCGCGGTCGTGCCCGGCGAAGTAGGAGAACGGCGGTGTGTAGGTGCGGCCGACCAGGTCGCTGCCCTTCAATCGCCGGACGATCATGGGATCCTCCCCGAGCTCGCGGGAGTACGACGACAACCGCGCCTCCGCGATCACGTAGCGCTCGCCGTCCTTGGCGACCACGACGTAGTCGATGTCCTCCCCGACCATGATCAGCAGGTTCGACGGCAGCGTCCACGGGGTCGTCGTCCAGATCAGCGCCAGCGCGCCGGCGAGCTCGTCGTCGCTGCCGTCGACCGGGTCGAGCCGCATGCCCACGGTGACCGCCGGGTCCTGCCGGACCTGGTAGACGTCCTCGTCCATCCGCAGCTCGTGGTTGGACAGCGGCGTCTGGTCGTTCCAGCAGTAGGGCAGCACCCGGAAGCCCTCGTAGACCAGGCCCTTGTCGTAGAGCTGCTTGAACGCCCACAGGACGCTCTCCATGTACTCGGGGTTGAGCGTCTTGTAGTCGTGGTCGAAGTCGACCCAGCGGGCCTGTCGGGTCACGTAGTCGCGCCACTCGTCGGTGTACTTCAGCACCGACTCGCGGCACTTGGCGTTGAACGCCTCGATGCCCAGGTCGAGGATCTCCTCCTTGGTCTTGATGCCGAGCTGCGCCATCGCCTCGAGCTCGGCGGGCAGGCCGTGCGTGTCCCAGCCGAAGCGGCGCTCGACCCGGCGGCCGCGCATGGTCTGGTAGCGCGGGATCAGGTCCTTGACGTAGCCGGTGAGCAGGTGGCCGTAGTGCGGCAGCCCGTTGGCGAACGGCGGGCCGTCGTAGAAGACGAACTCGTTGTCGCCGTTCTTCCCGGCCGGTCGTTGCTCGACGCTGGCCCGGAACGTGTCGTCCTTCGCCCAGTAGTCCAGCACCTGCTCCTCGAGGCGTGGGAAGCTCGGTGTCGACGGGACGGACGGCTGGTCGGGGTCGGTGGAGACCTTCGGGTAGGTCACGGCGCGGGCTCTCCTGCGGGTACGGCGGATCACGGTCGTCTGCTTTCCGCGAGGACGACAGGACTGCCGCGGTACCACCCCGCTTGCCGTGCCCGGCCTCTGACTTCCGGACGCGACCGCTCTTCACGGCTGTGACGGGCCTACCCGTCCGGTTCTACTGGGCGTCGGTGGGTGCCCACCTCGGCTGTTCTTCCGGAGGCTCGCCGCTGATGACGGCTCGAACGCCAATGTGCCGAGGATACCCCTGCCGGAGCCGGCGCTCAGCCGCGGGCCGAGGTGTCCTCGCCCTCACCGAGGATCGACTTCAACCTCTTGGGCGCTGGTGCCGCGCCGTCACCGGGCTGGCCGGCGGAGAGGTCGCCGCCGTTCTCGAGCGCCTCGAGCTGCTGGCTGAAGTAGCTCTTCAGCCGGGAGCGGTACTCCCGCTCGAAGGCACGCAGGTTCTCGATGTCCTGGTCGAGCTTCTCCTTCTCCTTGTCGAGGTTGCCGAAGAGCTCCTTGCGGCGGGCCTCGGTCTCGGAGTCGAGCATCTGCGAGCGCGTGCGGGCGTCGGACTCCATCCGGTCGGAGCGCGACTTGCTCTCCGACTCCAGGCGCTCGGCCTTCGTGCGCGCGGCGCCCACGATCTTGTCGGCCTCGTCCTTGGCCTCGGCGACCAGCTGGTCGGCGTTGTGGGTGGCCATCTCGAGGAGCCGGGCCGCGGCGCTGGAGGCCTCTCCCACGGTGGTGACCTTGATCTCCTGCCGGGCGGGAGCCGCCGCGGGGGCCTGGGAGGCGGGTTCGGGTTCCGCGACCGGCGCCTTCTGCTCCACCGGTGCGGGAGCAGCCGCTCCGGCGCCTCCGTGCTGGGCGGCGGCCAGCTTGCTGCGCAGGTCGTTGTTCTCCGCCAGGAGCCGCTCGAGCTCGGACTCCACCTCGTCGAGGAACTGGTCGACCTCGCCCATGTCGTAGCCCTCGCGCAGCCGCACCGGCGTAAAGCGCTTGTTGCCCACATCCTCAGGCGTCAGCGGCATGACCTCACCCAATCTCGGTCGGAAAGATTCGTCTGATGTGCGGGTTGAACAATAGCCCTTGCCCGGTCGGCCGTGCAGGGGCCCCGAGAGCGGTCGGTCAGATCCCGAAGACCGCCCGGTCGATGGCGAGCAGCACGTAGCAGATCAGCATCACCGCGAGGAAGCTGAGGTCCAGGGCCATCCCGCCCAGGCGCAGCGGCGGCAGGATCTTGCGCATCGCCTTGATCGGCGGGTCCGTGGCGGTGTAGGCGGCCTCGAGCACGACCAGGACGGGCCCCTTGGGCGTCCACGAGCGGGCGAACACCTGGATCCAGTCGACCACGAACCGCACGAAGAGCAGCGCGATGAAGAACCAGAGGATGTAGTAGATCACGACGCCGGCGAGAGTCACGGGCGTCAGCTCTGGTTGAAGAAGCCACCCTCGGCGATGCGCTGCTTCTCCTCCGCACCGACGGTCACGTTGGGCGGGGACAGGAGGAACACCTTGTTGGTCACCCTCTCGATGGTGCCACGCACGGAGAAGACCAGGCCCGCGGCGAAGTCGACGAGCCGCTTCGCGTCGGTGTCGTCCATCTCGGAGAGGTTCATGATCACCGGCACGCCGTCGCGGAAGTTCTCCCCCACGACGCGGGCCTCGTTGTAGGTGCGCGGGTGCAGGGTGGTGATCCGCGACATCGGCGCCACGGCCGGGGATGGCCTGCCGGCCCCCGGTGCGACCGGGCGGCGGCGCTCGGAGAGGTTGGCGACGGGCCGCGTCTGCTCGACCTCGGCACGGCGTGCCGGCTCGTCGTAGTCGAGCTCGGCGTCGGCGTAGTCGCCGTCCACGTCCTCGAGCAGGCCGAGGTAGACGCCCATCTTCCGCATCGCGCCGCTCATGATGTCTCTTCCCCTGCTCGTCGTTGGGCTCTCATCGAGCACTCCTTCTCTGCTTCGGACACTACTTGATAGGCGGCCTGGGACCGAGCACCGCCGAGCCGATCCGCACGTGTGTCGCGCCGCACTGGATCGCCTGCTCCAGGTCGCCGCTCATGCCGGCCGACAGCCAGGTGGCCGCGGGATCCAGGGACCGCACGTCTGCGGCCACTCCGGCGAGCCGTTCGAACGCTGGCAGGGGTGGTCGGCCCAGGGGCGCCACCGCCATCACCCCTCGCAGGGCCAGCCCGGGGGTGGCGAGCACCTGCTCGGCCAGCGGCAGGACGTCGGCCACGGCCGCACCCGCGCGGCCGGGGGCATCGTCCAGGCTGACCTGGACCAGACAGTCGAGCGGGTGGCCCCGCTCGTCAGCGCCCCGCTCGAGCCCCCGCAGCACCTTCGCACGATCGACCGACTCGACCACGTCGCTGTAGCGCGCCACCGCCGCGGCCTTGTTGCTCTGCAAGGTGCCGATGAAGTGCCAGGTCAGGGAGAGGTCGGCGCACTCGGCGGCCTTGGCCTCGGCCTCCTGGTGGCGGTTCTCGCCGACGTGCTCGACCCCGAGGTCGGCGAGCAGCCGCACGTCGGAGGCGGGGAAGAACTTGGTGACCACCACCAGGGTCACCGACTCGGGCCGCCGGCCGACCCCCGCGCAGGCCGTCGCGATCCGCTCCCGGACCACCGCGAGGTTCGCTGCCAGCTGCTGGCGCCGCTGCGTCACCGGACCCCCGACCTGATCCGGACCAGGCCCGCCTGCCGACCCGCACGAGCGCCGTCGCGGCGGTGGGAGTAGAGGTCCGCCGACTCACGGGTGCACCGCGAGGCGTCCACGACCTGAACACCGGCGGCGGTCAGTTGCGCCTGCACCCCCGCCCCCAGGTCGAGCGACGGCGTCCCCCACGACGACGTGGCCGCCGCCTCCGGGACCCGGGCGCTGACCTCCGTGCGCATCCCCTCGGGCACCTCGTAACAGGCCCCGCAGACGTGGGGCCCGATCCACCCGGTGATGTCCCGGGCGCCCAGCTCGCGCATCCGGGCCACCGCGGCCGGGACCACCCCCGAAGCCAGGCCCTTCCGCCCGGCGTGGGCGGCTCCCACCACCCCGGTCGCCGGGTCGGCCAGGAGCACCGGCACGCAGTCGGCAGCGCGCACCATCAGCACCAGGTCGGCACGATCGGTCACCACCGCGTCGCAGTCAGGACGGGCTCCCGCGGGGTCGGCGAGCACGACCTCGCTGCCGTGCACCTGGTGCAGGTCCGCGAGCCCGGCACCGGGTGCGAAGTCGGCGAGCACGATCCGGAGGTTCTCGGCACGCGCGTCGGGGTCGTCGGCGCCCTCGAGGGCGAGGTTCAGCGAGTCGAAGGGCGCGCCGCTGACCCCGTCGTACCTGTCCGTGAAGGCCAGGTCGACGGGGCCGAGCGAGAAGCGGTTGGCATACACCCGGCGGCGGCTACTTCAGGAAGTCGGGCACGTCGAGCTCGTCGTCGAAGTCGACCTGGCGCGGCTGTCGTGGGGGCTGCGCCTGATGACCCACCTGCTGGCCCGCCGGCTGGGTCCCCGGTTGACCCGACTGGCGGTTGGCCTGCGCGCCCACGGTGACCGGCTCCCGCGCCGGCGACTCGGCCTTCCGCTGCTCGGCCAGCTCCCTGGCGGCCGCGCGCGTCTGGTCCTGGGTCTGTGCCGGCTGGGCAGGCGTACGGCGCAGCACCGTCCCCTCGTCGCGCCGCTTCGGCCGGCCGCCCTCGAAGCCCGCCGCGATCACGGTGACCCGGACCTCGTCGCCGAGGGCGTCGTCGATGGTGGCGCCGAAGATGATGTTCGCCTCCGCGTGCACGGCCTCCGAGACCATCGCGGCGGCCTCGTTGATCTCGAACAGGCCGAGGTCGGAGCCACCGGCGATCGAGAGGAGCACGCCCTGGGCACCGTCGATGGACTCCTCGAGCAGCGGGCTGGACACGGCCAGCTCGGCCGCCTCGACGGCGCGGTTCTCGCCCCGCGCGGAGCCGATGCCCATCAGCGCCGAGCCCGCGTTGGACATCACCGACTTGACGTCGGCGAAGTCGAGGTTGATCAGGCCGGGGGTCGTGATCAGGTCGGTGATCCCGCTGACGCCCTGCAGGAGCACCTGGTCGGCCTGCTTGAAGGCGTCGAGCATCGAGACGCTGCGGTCCGAGATCGACAGCAGCTTGTCGTTGGGGATGACGATGAGGGTGTCGACCTCCTCCCGCAGCATCGAGATGCCCTCCTCCGCGGAGTTCGCGCGCCGGCGACCCTCGAAGGAGAACGGCCGGGTGACCACGCCGATGGTCAGCGCCCCCAGGGAGCGGGCGATCTTGGCGACGACCGGCGCACCGCCGGTGCCGGTGCCACCACCCTCGCCTGCGGTCACGAAGACCATGTCGGCGCCCTTGAGCACCTCTTCGATCTCGTCGGAGTGGTCCTCGGCGGCCCGGCAGCCGACGTCGGGGTTGGCGCCGGCGCCGAGGCCGCGCGTGAGCTCGCGCCCGATGTCGAGCTTGACGTCGGCGTCACTCATCAGGAGCGCCTGGGCGTCGGTGTTGATCGCGATGAACTCGACGCCCTTCAGGCCGACCTCGATCATCCGGTTGACGGCGTTGACGCCGCCTCCACCGATGCCCACGACCTTGATGACCGCGAGGTAGTTCTGTGGTGCTGCCACGGCGGGTACCTCTCGCTGCGTTGATAACGGGTTTGACTTGCGGCGGACCCCATCGGCCGAGAACTCTAACCCTGAAGTAGAGGGTTAATGTTATGTCAACCTGAGGTCGTGAGAACAAGGTAGGCAAGCCCGGTGCCGGATCGGCGACGACACGCCACGTGCCGCCGAAATCGACGAAGAAGCTCAGCGAGCGGTCGGCCGCGCGGGCACGCTGACGTCAATCATCTGCAGGTGCCGCTTGGGCAGCATCACTGCGAGCACCTCGGCCTTCTCCGCCGACTGCTCGGCGCTCCCCCAGACCACGCTGCGCCCGTCCTTCAGGCGCAGCTCGATCTGGTCGACGGTCGCGACGTGGATGAAGTCCACCCGCCGCTGCACAGAGCGGGGCAGGGAAGCGGCGACCTTTCCCGCCTCGGCCAGCGCGTCGGTGTGCACCCGGGCGGTGCTCTCGACCATCGGCAGTCCGCGCGGGCGCTTGCGGAAGTGTCCGAAGGTGGCACCGGCGCGGTCGAGGGCCTGCAGCCGGTTGCCCCGGTCGAGGACCGCCACCGGCACCCGCTCGGTGACGGCGATGCGGATGGCGTGCGGCCAGCTGCGCGAGACATCGACCGCGCGGACGGCGGGGATCGCGGCGACGCGCGCCTTCACGGCGCCCAGGTCCACGCGCGCCAGCGGGACGCCGCTCGGGACGCGGGCCGCGGCCACCACGCGCGCCCGGGAGACGCGTGACAGTCCCGTCACGTCCACCTGCCGGGCAGCAAGCCACGAGGAGAAGAAGACGGCGTAGACGCAGGTCGCGGCGACCGCGAGCACCAGCACCACGACCAGCAACGGGCGGCTGCGGCGCAGTCGCTGCGCACGTCGGCGGCGGCGAAAGTCCCTGCGGACCAGCATCACGGTGTCCTCGTCGTCCTCCACGGTGGTCACCCGCCGCCTCCTTCCTGCCGTTGGCGCAGGGCGTCGAGCACCTCTGCGCCCAGCAGCGTGACGTCCCCGGCCCCGAGCGTGAGCACCACGTCACCCGGCCGGGCTCGGGCGACCAGGTGCGCGGCCGTCCTCGGCCACGACGGCTCGAAGACCACCTGACCGGACGGCAGTGGCACGGCGTCGGCCACCAGGGCACCGGTGACGTCGGGCGCGGGCTCCTCGCGAGCGACGTAGACGTCCATCACGACGACCTCGTCGGCAGCGCCGAGCGCCTGGCCCATCTCGGTGCCGAAGATGCGGGTCCTGGAGACCAGGTGCGGCTGGAAGGCCACGATCACGCGTCCCTCCCCCGCCACCGAGCGGGCCGCCTCCAGATCACCGGCGATCTCCCGCGGGTGGTGGGCGTAGCTGTCGTAGACGCGCACTCCGGCGGCCTCCCCCTTCGACTCCATCCGGCGACGGGTGCCGGTGTAGGCACCCAGACCGTCCGCGAGCCGGTCGAAGGCGAAGCCGAGGCGCAGACCGCATCCGAGGGCCACCATCGCGTCGAGCACGTAGTGCCGACCGGGCTGGCGCAGGCCGACGGTGCCCAGCGGCCGGCCGCGGTCCACCACGGCGAACGTCGAGCGGCCGCCGACCAGGCGCACGTCCTCGGCGCGCAGGTCCGCGGCGGCCGACTCCCCCACCGTGACGACCGCGAGGCCGCGCTGCACGGCAGTGGCCGCGAGCGCGGCCGCTCCCGGGTCGTCGACGCAGGCGACCAGGAAGCCGTCGGGGTGGACCCGATCGAGGAACGCGTCGAACGCGGCGCGGTAGGCCGCCTCGGTCCCGTAGTTGTCGAGGTGGTCGGCCTCCACGTTCGTGACCAGGGCGGCGTCGGGCGAGTAGACGAGGAAGGCGCCGTCGCTCTCGTCCGCCTCGGCGACGAAGAGCTCGCCACTGCCGTCGTGGGCGTTGGCGCCGGAGGCGTTGAGCTCGCCCCCGATCGCGAACGAGGGGTCGGCCCCGCAGTGCTGCAGGGCCACCGTCAGCATCGAGGTGGTCGTCGTCTTGCCATGGGTGCCGGCCACCGCGAGCACCCGGCGGCCCTGCATCACCGACCACAGCGCCGCCGACCGCGGCAGCAGGCGCAGGCCGAGCCGGACCGCCTCGACGACCTCCGGGTTGTCCTCGTGCACGGCGGTGGAGACCACCACGGTGTCGGCGCCGTGGACCTGCTCCGCAGCGTGCCCGACGAAGCAGGTCGCGCCGAGCGCTCGCAGCGCGGCCAGGGCAGCTGAGTCCTTCGCGTCGCTGCCGGAGACGGGCACGCCCCGGGCGAGCATGATCCGGGCGATGCCGGAGAGCCCGGCTCCCCCGATGCCCACGAAGTGGACGCGGCCCAGCTGCTCCGCGAGCAGCAGCTCCTCGGGCACGGGCACCTTCACCGGGTCGCCCCTCTGCGCGCCTCTCGGGGCGCCGCCAGCACCATGGCCGCGAGCTTCTCGTCGGCGTCGAGCGACATGACCGCCGCCGCGGCCCGGGACATCGCCGCCAGCCGGTCGGGTTCGTGCAGCAACGCGGGGACGTGCACGCGGACCCAGTCCGGGGTCAGCTCGGCATCGCCGACGAGCAGGCCGCCACCGGCGTCGACGACGGGCCGGGCGTTGAGGGCCTGCTCCCCGTTGCCGTGCGGCAGCGGGACGAAGATCGCAGGCAGGCCGACGCCGGACACCTCCGTGACGGTGTTGCTGCCCGCCCGGCACAGCACGACGTCGGCTGCGGCGTAGGCGAGGTCCATCCGGTCCACGAACGGCACCACGACGTACGGCGGCCACCCCGGCTCTCGCTGCGGCGAGGCATCCCCGGCGGGGCCCACGATGTGGAGGACCTGGACCCCTGCGTCGGCGAACGCGCTCGCGACGGCGGCGACGGACTGGTTGAGCCGCCGGGCCCCCTGCGATCCGCCGGTGACCAGCAGGACCGGCAGATCGGGCTCGAGCCCGAACGACGCACGCGCCTCGGTGCGCAGGGCCGCGCGGTCGAGGGTGGCGATCAGCCGACGCACCGGCAGGCCGATGCAGCGCGCGTGCGGCAACCGGGTGCCGGGGAAGCTGGTGGCGACGTGCCTGGTGAGCCGGGCGCCGAGCCTGTTGGCGATGCCGGCCAGGGCGTTGCCTTCGTGCACGACCAGGGGCAGCCCGCGATGACGGGCCGCGAGGTAGGCGGGCACCGAGACGTAGCCGCCGAAGCCCACCACCACGTCGGGGTGCACCCGGTCGAGCACCGCCAAGGTGGCGTTGAACGCCCCGGCGAGCCGACCCGGGGTGCGCAGCAGGTCCGCTCCGGGGCGGCGCGGGAGCGGCACCGGCGGCACCAGCTCGAGCGGGTAGCCGGCCGCCGGCACGACCCGGGTCTCGAGCCCGCGGGCGGTGCCCAGCGCGGTCACCTCGACGTCGGCCTGCAGCCGCCGCAGTGCATCGGCCGTGGCCAGGAGCGGTGAGGTGTGTCCGGCGGAGCCTCCCCCGGCGAGCAGCACCCGGGTCATCGACCCCGTCCCGGCCGCGCGTTGACACCCGTGGCCCGGCCACGGCGCTTGTCACGCAGGGCAGCAGCAGCGGCCGGCTCCGAGCGGGCGAAGCCGATCAGCAGGCCGAGCGCGACCAGCTCGGGCACGAGGGAGGAGCCGCCGTAGGAGACCAGCGGCAGCGGGATGCCGATGACCGGGAGCAGTGCGAGCACCATCCCGATGTTGATCACGACGTGGGCCATCAACCAGATGATGACTCCCGCGGAGGTGTAGCGCACGAAGAGGTCCTCGGTGGTCATCGCCACCCGGAGGCCGGCCCAGGCGATCGCCAGGAAGAGGGCGAGCACCAGCAGGGTCCCGACCAGGCCGAGCTCCTCGCCGAGGACGGCGTAGATGAAGTCGGTGTGGGCCTCGGGCAGGTTGCCCCACTTCTGCTGGCTGGCGCCGATGCCCTTGCCGAGGATGCCGCCGCTGGCCATCCCGAGGAGCCCGTGGGCAGCCTGCCACCCCGAGCCCTGGAAGTCCTTGAACGGGTTGACGAACGAGGTGATCCGGGTGAGCCGCTCAGGGCTGCTGGCGGCCAGGAAGAGGGCCGCGACGCTGACCACGCTCACTGCCGCCACGAAGAGCCGGGCCGGGACGCCGACCACCCAGAAGAGACCGAGCGCGATGGCGAAGATGACCAGCGCGGTGCCGAGGTCGCCGCCGAGCAGGACGAGACCGGCGACCAGGCCCAGGACCGGCACGACCGGCACGAAGAGGTGGCGCCACGAGTCGAGCAGCTGGTCCTTGCGGGCGTAGACGTCAGCGCACCACAGCACGATCGCGAACTTCGCCACCTCCGAGGGCTGGATCTGGAAGGGACCCAGTGCGAGCCAGTTCTGGTTGCCGTTGACCTGCACGCCCAGCCCCGGGACCTGGGTGAGGGCGAGCATGACGACCGACAGCACCAGGACCGGCCAGGACCCGACCCGGACCAGCCGCTGGGGCAGTCGGGTGGCGAGCCAGGCCAGGGGGACCGCGATGGCCACCCAGATCGCCTGCTTGGTGGCCCAGTAGTAGCTGCTGCCGTGGCTCTGGTAGGCCTCGACGCTGGAGGCACTGAGCACCATGATCAGCCCGATGGCGAGCAGCAGCGCGCAGGCGCCGAGCAGCACATAGTAGGGCGTCAGCGGGCGCTCGAGGGTGCGACGGGCCGAGCCGATCCAGGCGGTGAACCCGGCGGTGGCGGCCCGGGGGGCCGTATCGCGGGAGCGTGTCCCGGTGGTGACGCTCACGGACCCTCCTGGGGCTCTCCTGGCCGGCTACTCCTCGTGCTTCCGCCGCATCCGGTGCACCGCCTCGGCGAAGGCGTCGCCGCGGGCCCCGTAGTTGGCGAACATGTCCATGGATGCGCAGCCCGGGGCGAGCAGCACCGTGTCTCCCGGCCGGGCCAGCTGGGCCGCCCCGGCCACCACGCGGTCCATCGGACCTGTTGCTCCACCAGTCTCGCCGTCGTCGATCTCGATCACCGGCACATCGGGGGCGTGTCGCGAAAGGGCGGCCCGGATCACGTCTGCGTCCCGGCCGATCAGCACCACACCGCGCAGCCGGCCGCGCACCGCCCGCACCAGCTCGTCGAAGCTCGCGCCCTTGGCGAGCCCCCCGGCCACCCACACGACGGGGTCGTAGCCGGTCAGCGAGGCCTGGGCCGCGTGCGGGTTGGTCGCCTTGGAGTCGTCGACCCAGCGGACGCCGTCGACCACGGCGACCTCGGCGATGCGATGCCCGTCGGGGTGGAAGCCGCGGAGCGCCTGCCGGACGGCGACCGGTGGTACGCCGTGGGAGCGCGCCAGCGCAGCGGCCGCGAGGGCGTTGGCCACGAAGTGCGGCGCCGGACTGGCCAGGTCGGACAGCGTGCACAGCTCGGCGGCGGTGGTCTGGCGGTCCTCGATGAAGGCACGGTCGGCAAGGACCTCCTCGACCAGGCCGACCATGCCCACCGCCGGCGTGCCGAGGGTGAACCCGACCGCGCGGGCCCCCTCGATGACGTCCGCGTCGCGGACCAGCTGCTCGGTGGCCGGGTCGGCCACGTTGTAGACGCAGGCACGCTCGACGCCTGAGTAGATGCGGCCCTTGTCGGCGGCGTAGTCGGCCATGGAGGAGTACCAGTCCAGGTGGTCCTCGGCGACGTTGAGCACAGCCGCCGACTCCGCCTGCATCGAGTCGGTGTAGTGCAGCTGGAAGCTCGACAGCTCGACGGCGAGGACGTCGTAGGGCTCAGGGTCCATCACCGCCTCGACGATCGGCAGCCCGACGTTGCCGCAGGCCACCGTGCGGAGGCCGGCTGCGCGGAGCATCGCCTCGAGCATCTGCACGGTCGTGGTCTTGCCGTTGGTTCCGGTGACCGCCAGCCACGGTGCTGGCCGCTCGGGATCGCGCAACCGCCAGGCGAGCTCGACCTCTCCCCACAGCGGGATGCCCCGCGCCCGGGCCTGCGCCAGCAGGGGGGCATCCGGTGGCCACCCGGGGGACGTGATCACGACGTCGACGTCGTCGGGGAGCACGGCGGTGGCTCCTTCGCCGAGCCGGACCGTGGCTCCGAGGATCTCCAGCAGGGTGGCCTGCTCGGCACGCTTGCCGGCGTCGGACTCATCGAGCGCGGTGACCTGGGCACCGAGGTGGGTCAGGTTGTCCGCGGCCGCGAAGCCGGAGACGCCGAAGCCCGCGACGACCGCGCGCACGTGTTCCCACGAGTCCCGCCTGCCGAGGGCGTCGAGCGACATCACGAGCCGGCGACCCACTCGGCGTAGAAGACGCCCAGGCCGGCCGCCACGAAGAAGCCGGTGATCAGCCAGAATCGGATCACCACGGTGATCTCCTCCCATCCGAGCATCTCGAAGTGGTGGTGCAGCGGTGCCATCCGGAAGAGGCGCCTGCCCTTGGTCGCCTTGAAGAAGCCCACCTGCAGGATCACCGACAGCGTCTGGATCACGAAGAGCCCGCCGAGCAGGGCGAGCAGCAGCTCGGTGCGGGTGAGCACCGCCATGCCCGCGAGCGCGCCTCCCAGGGCGAGCGATCCGGTGTCCCCCATGAAGATCCGGGCGGGCGACGCGTTCCACCACAGGAAGCCGAAGCAGGCACCGGTGATTGCGGCCGCCACCACGGCGAGGTCGAGCGGGTCCCGCACGGCGTAGCACGTGGAGGCGCTGACGTGGGCCCGCTCGCACCACTGGTTGTTCTGCCAGATGTTGACCAGGGTGTAGGCACCGAACACCAGCCCGCAGGCACCGGTCGCCAGCCCGTCGAGCCCGTCGGTGAGGTTGACCGCGTTGCTCGCCCCGGTGATCAGCACCAGGATGAACAGCACCAGCGCGAACGTCGGCAGCTGCCAGCCACCGATGTCGCGGATGAAGGAGATCGCGTGGCCCGCGGGGGTGAGCCCCTGGCTGTCGTGGAACCATGGCGCCAGGGCGAGCGCGCCGAAGACGACAGCCACGACCGTCTGTCCCACGAGCTTGGCCTTGCTGCGCAGCCCCAGGCTGCGCTGCTTGTAGATCTTGATGAAGTCGTCGAGGAAACCCACGGTGCCCATGCCGACGAGCAGGAAGAGCAGCAGCAGCGACGACGCGCTCGGCGACCGGTCGGTGAGCAGCTTGGCGAGGAAGTAGCTGACCACCGTCGACAGGACGATGACCAGGCCGCCCATGGTCGGGGTGCCACGCTTCGTGTGGTGCGTGGTCGGTCCGTCGTCGCGGATCAGCTGGCCGTAGCCGTGCGCCGCGAGGAAGCGGATGGCGTAGCGGGTGCCGACCAGGGTCAGGAAGAGGGAGAGACCGCCGGCGAGCAGGATCGCCTTCACGTGCCGGCCTCCTTCCGGTCCGGGTCGTCCCCGTGGGGATGGTCGCTGAGCAGCTCGTCGGCGACCCGCTCGAGCCGCGCGCCGCGCGAGGCCTTGACCAGCACCACGTCAGAGCCGGAGACATTGTGTCGCAACCAGGCCGTGGCCTCGGCGACGGTGCCGAGCCACTGCGCCTGCCCGGGCGTGTCGCCGGCCCCCTCCCCGAAGCCGGCGTGCAGGGCCCGGGCCCCCTCACCGACGGACACCACGACGTCGATGCCCAGTCGGCGCGCCGTCCTGCCGACCTCCGCGTGCTCGGCGGGACCGTCGCTGCCGAGCTCCAGCATGTCGCCCAGGACTGCGACGGTGCGGCGTCCGCTGCGGTCGCCCATGGCCGCGAGGGTCTCGAGCGCCGCCCGCATCGAGTCCGGGTTGGCGTTGTAGGCGTCGTTGACGAGCACCAGCCCGTCGGCGCGCTCGTGGAGCTCCATCCGCATCGGGGAGAGGCCGGTCACGGCGCGCAGGCTGGCGGCGATGTCATGCAGTGGCAGGCCGGCGGCCAGGGCGGCGGCCGCTGCGGCCGCCGCGTTGGCTGCCTGGTGGCGTCCGAGGAGCTGGAGGGCCACGCGCTCGGAGTCGCCGTCGTGCTGCAGCACGAAGGTCGGACGGCCGAGGTCGTCGACCACCTCGTCGAGCAGGCGGACGTCGGCGCCCGGGGAGCGCCCGAAGAACGAGGCGGCGGCGTCGGTGCGCCCGGTCATCGCGGTGACGAGCGGGTCGTCGAGGTTGAGCACCGCCGTGCCCCCGGCCGGCAGCGCCTCCACCAGCTCACCCTTGGCGAGGGCGATGTTCTCGCGGGAGCCGAACTCACCGAGGTGGGCCTTGCCGACGTTGAGCACCAGCGCGATGTCGGGGCGGGCGATCCGGCACAGGTCGCGCAGGTGGCCGACGCCGCGGGCTCCCATCTCCAGGACCAGGAAACGGGTCTCGGAGGTGGCGCGCAGCACCGTGAGCGGCAGGCCGAGCTCGTTGTTGAACGATCCCCGGGTCGCCACGGTCGGGGCCCGGTCGGCGAGCACGCGCGCGAGCAGGTCCTTGGTGCTGGTCTTGCCCTGCGAGCCGGTGACGGCCAGGACCTGCAGGTCGGCGCCCTTCCGCAGTCGGGCCAGCGTCGTGCGGGCCAGCTCCTGCAGGGCCGCCCGGGTGTCGTCGACGACGACCGTCGGCCGGCCGGTGGACCGCGAGCCCAGGACGGCCGCCGCTCCGCCGTCGACGACCGCCGTGGCGTAGTCGTGGCCGTCGACGTGCTCCCCGACGAATGCCACGAACAGTCCGTCGGGCTCGGGCTGGCGGCTGTCGAGGAAGGCCGGTCCGGTGACCCGCAGCTGCGGGTCACCGTCGACCACGCGACCACCGGTGGCCTCGGCTATCTGGGCGAGGCTCAGCGGGACCATCGCGCCCCCCGCGCGGCCCGCACCTCGTCGCGGTCGTCGAAGGGATGGACGACGTCGCGGACCTCCTGGCCGGTCTCGTGGCCCTTGCCGGCCACCAGGACGGTGTCACCGGCGCGGGCCAGCGCGATCGCGTGCTGGATCGCCTGCCGTCGCGGCCCCACTTCGAGCACCTCGGCGCGCCGTTCCGCGACGCTCCTGGCGCCGGCGAGGATGGCCGCCCGGATCGCTGCCGGGTCCTCGCTGCGCGGGTTGTCGTCGGTGACCACGAGCACGTCGGCGAGGCGGGCGCCGATCGCACCCATCTCCGGGCGCTTGCCGGTGTCCCGGTCGCCGCCGGCACCGATGACCAGGATCAGGCGTCCTCGGGTGAGCGGCCGCAGGGCCTGGACCGCGGCGACCACCGCGTCGGGCTTGTGGGCATAGTCGACGACGGCCAGGAAGTCCTGCCCCGCGTCGATCCGCTCGAGGCGGCCGGGGACGCCGCCGCTGCGCGCCATGCCGCCGGCGACCGTCGACGCGTCCAGCCCGGCCTCGGCTGCGAGGGCGATCGCGCACAGGGCGTTGGCCACGTTGAAGGTGCCGGTGAGCGGGACGCGGGCGTCGATCCGGGCACCGTCGGGGTCCACGACGGTGAAGGTGGAGCCCTCCGGGTGCAGGTCGACGTCGACCGCTCGCCAGTCCGCGTCCGCACCCGAAGGGGAGAAGGTGCGCATCGGCACGCCCGCGACGTCGAGCAGCCGGCGGCCGTGCTCGTCGTCGACGTTGGTCAGGCCGCGACGGCTCCGACCGGGGGTGAACAAGGACGCCTTGGCGTTGAAGTAGTCCTCCAGGTCCGCGTGGAAGTCGAGGTGGTCCCGGCCGAGGTTGACGAACGCAGCCGCGTCGAAGACGACGCCGTCGACGCGTCCCATCACCAGAGCGTGGCTGGACACCTCCATCGCACAGGCAGCCACCTGCTGCTCGCGCATCAGGGCGAAGAGGGCGTGCAGGTCGGGCGCCTCCGGGGTGGTCAGCGACGTCTGCAGCTCCGTGCCGGCGACGCGGGTGCCGACTGTGCCGATGACGGCTGCCCGGACACCGGCCTGCTCCAGCCCTGCCTCGAGCAGCCGGGTGGTGGTGGTCTTGCCCTGCGTGCCGGTGACCGCCAACAGGGTCAGCGACTCGGCCGGGTTGCCGTAGACCCGGGCGGCGAGGTCTCCGAGCAGCTGCCGGGGCCGGTCGACGACCAGCACCGGCAGGTGCAGGCCGGCGCAGACGTCGGCGCAGAGGTCGGCGCCAGCCGGGTCGGTGAGCACGGCGACGGCCCCCGACTCGGCGGCAGCGGCGGCGTACGACGCCCCGTGGGCGCGCGATCCGGGGAGGGCGGCGTACAGGTCCCCCGGGACGATCCTCGAGGAGCTCAGCGTGAGCCCGGTGACCACGACCCCGGCGACATCACCCCGCACGTCGAGGAGCTGCCCGCCCGGGCGCGCGCCCAACCACGCAGCGAGGTCGGCGAGGTCGGTCCTGACCGGGTCGACCGGGCGGGTCAGGGTCACGTCGGCCACGGCGCGAATCTACCGGGGGGCTGTGGCCACGGACCTGGGCTCACCAGTTGACCGGGAGGTGGGCAGGCCTGGTGCCCGTGGGCGGCACGGCGTACTTCTGCAGCAGGTAGTCGAGGATCTGGCGGAAGACCGGGCCGGCCGTGGCGCCACCGCCGGCACCGCCCACCCGGGGGTGCTTGATGACGACGTAGACGGTGAAGCGCGGGTTGTCGGCGGGTGCGAACCCGGCGAAGGAGACGTCGTAGCCGCCTCCGGCGTAGCAGTTGCAGGCCCCGCCGACCTCCTGCGCGGTTCCGGTCTTGCCCGCAACCCGGTAGCCGGCGATGCCGGCGGCAGGCGCGGTGCCCTTGCCCTGGGTGACCACCATCTCCATCATCCGGGCTTCCTTCGCGGCGGTCGCCCTGCTCACCACCCGGTGGCGGGTGGTGACGTCGGTGCCGACCACCTGTCCATCGGCGGTGGTGGCCCGACCCTCGACGATGCTGGGGCTGACGTACTCACCCTTGTTGGCGAGTGTGTTGACTGCCGCAGCCATCTGGAGCGCGTTGACCGAGACGCCCTGGCCGAAGGCGATGTTGGCCTTGCGGATCGGGGTCCACTGCCCGGGAGGGGACAGGATGCCGGGCGACTCACCGGGAACGCCGACGTCGGTGCGCTGGCCGAGGCCGAAGGCGTGGAGGTAGCCGGCGAGCTTGTGCGCGCCGATCGCCCGGGCGGCGAGCACGGTGCCGATGTTGGACGACAACGCGATCACGCCCGCGAGAGTCAGGTGGATGCGCCCGTGGGGCCAGTAGTCGTGGATGGTGCGGTCCTGGATCCGCAGCTCGCCGGGCACGGTGATCCGCGTGCGCGGCCCGACCAGCCCCTCGTTGATCAACGCCGAGGTGGTGAGCACCTTCTCCACCGAGCCCGGCTCGTAGACGTTGCTGAGCGCGCGACTGCCCCAGTCGCCCTCGGGGGCGTTGCTGCCGTGGTTGGCGTCGAAGGTGGGGTAGTCGGCGAGGGCGAGCACCTCTCCGGTGCGCGAGTCGAGGGCGATGGCGGCGCCGGAGTCGGCCCGGGCGTTGTGCACGGCCGTGCGCAGAACGCGTTGGGCATACCACTGCACGTCGCGGTCGATGGTGAGCCGGACGTCCTTGCCGTTGACCGGGGCGACCTCGGAGTTCTCCCCGAGCGGGATCTTGTTGCCGTCGCCGACCTCGTAGGTCTCGCTGCCGTCCTTGCCGGCCAACTCGTTCTGGAAGGTCTGCTCGAGACCGGCCGCCGGCTGCCCCTCGGCGTTCAGGAAGCCGAGGAGGTTGGCGGCGACGTCCTTGTCCGGGTAGACCCGCAGCGGGTCGCGCCGGGTGGCCAGGCCCTCGTAACCGCGAGCGGTGAGGCTGTCGACCACCGAGGTGGCGAGTGTGGACGGGACGCGGCGAGCGATGTACTGGAACCGGGTGTTGGGCATGGTCAACCGGTCGAGCACGTCGAAGTAGTCCAGGTGCAGGCGTCGCGCCAGGACCTTCGCGATCGCCTCGGCATGGGCCTTCGTGCGCGTCGGGTCCGCGACGACCATCTCGCCCGCCACCGACTCCGCGAGCGGCTGGCCGTTGCGGTCCAGGATCTCACCGCGCGCCGCCGGCAGGACCGCGCGCACGAGCCCCATGGACGCAGCCTTCGCGGCATAGGCCTGCGGGTCGAGACCCTGGAGCTCGAAGAGGCGCACCCCGAAGACGGAGAGGACCATCGTGATCACGACGAGCGCGGCGCGCAGCCGGACCGTGGAGGCGCCGCGCAGGGAGCGGCGCTCGCGGCGTTGGTAGGTCAATGCGTGGCTCCGAGTCCGGCGGTGCGGGTGGTGCTCCCCTTCCTACCTGTCGCCGGGCCCGAGTTGGTGGAGGCAGCGCCGGTGTTGCCCGGGTTCACCGAGCCGGCGGTCGGTGCCGGCACCCGGACGACGCGCGGCGGCGGGTTCAGGGCCGGCGGCTTGCTCACCGGGAAGGGTTGGATCCGTACGGCGTCCGCGGGCGTGGCGACGACGGGGTCACCGACCACCTTGCCGTCGGAGAGCCGGATGAAGGCCGGCTCGGGAGGCGCCACCATGCCGAGCTTCCTGGCCCGCTGGGCGAGCACCTGCGGGTCCCGGAGGTGCGCCAGCTGCATGCTGAGGCTCTGCTCCTGCGCGGTGAGGGCGTCGGCCCGGTTCTGCAGCGAGGTGGCCGTGAAGGAGACCTGCTGCATGTGGGTGTTGAACATCAGCAGGCCCACGACCCCGGCCGCGAGCAGCGCGATCACCAGCACGGCGAAGGGCGCCCGGGGCGCCCGGGCGGTCCCTCGTGGGACGACGGTGAGACGGGCCCGCTCGACCGCCTCCCAGGCAGCCCGAGGGACGCGGACGCGGGCCTGGCTGGTACTGAGGGTGGTGCTCACGCTGCGACTCCTGGGTTGTCGGGACGGACTCGTTCGAGCGCACGCAGCCGGACCGAGGTTGCGCGCGGGTTCAGGGCGACCTCGCCGGCACCGGCCTTCTCGGCACCGCGGGTGAGCAGGCGGCACGGCGGCTCGCGGTCCGCCGGCACGACGGGGAGGTCCTCCGGGACCGTGGAGCGGGTGTGGGCCACGAAGGCGTGCTTGACGAGCCGGTCCTCGAGGGAGTGGTAGCTCATCACCACCACGCGACCGCCGACGCCGATTGCCGCGATAGCGGCCGGCAGCGCGCGTCGCAGGGCACCCAGCTCGTCGTTGACCTCGATCCGCAGCGCCTGGAAGGTGCGCTTGGCGGGGTGTCCCCCGGACCGTCGGGCCGGTGCGGGGATCACCTCCCGGAGCAGCTCGACAAGTCGGGCGGAGCGGGTGAACGGCTCCCGCTCGCGTTCCCGCACGATGGCACGGGCGATCTGTCGAGCGAACCGCTCCTCGCCGTAGTCGCGCAGCACCCTGGCCAGCTCTGCGGCGTCGTAGGTGTTGAGCACCTCGGCCGCGGTGCGGCCCTCGCCGCCGTCCATCCGCATGTCGAGTGGGGCGTCCTCGGCGTAGGCGAAGCCGCGCTCGCGGACGTCGAGCTGCATTGAGGAGACGCCGAGGTCGAAGAGGATGCCGTCGATCGAGGGGATGCCCAGATCGGCGAGCACGTCGGGCAGCTCGTCGTAGACCGCGTGGACCAGCGTGAGGCGAGCGCCGTACGCCGACAGCCGCTGCCCTGCCAGCGCCAGCGCGTCAGGGTCGCGGTCGACACCGATCACGCGTGTCTCCGGGCACCGGTCGAGGATCGCCTCGGCATGGCCGCCGAGACCCAGGGTCGCATCGACGAGCACCGACCCGGCCTGCTGCAGCGGCGGTGCCAGCAGCGCGACGACCCGGTCGAGGAGGACCGGGACGTGGGCAGGGGCGGCCATGGCGGGGTCTAGGCGCCGATTCGCGGCAGGAGCAGCAGCGCGGCCGCGAGGAGGCACGAGCTCGCGGCACTGAAGGCCATCACGGCGAGGCCGTCGCGGACCTCGTGCCGGACCCGCTTTGCGGGCGGATGCGTGGTTGTGCTCATCGGTTCGACCCCTCGGGACTCGTTGCTGCGCATGCCGTCGCCTGCTGGTGATCGCGGGACCAGGTTCCCGCCCGCTCGCTCCGGGAAGCGGCCTTCTGGCACCGGGGAAGTTGTGCCAGACTGCTGGAGGAGCGGACGCGAGCCTCGTCCTGCGAGCACTGTTCTGTTTTGCCAGTTCGGTGGTGCCAGTTCGGGTCGTGCCGGCCTGCCCTCAGAAGCCCGGGAAGATCTCTTCCTGGACATCCGAGAACGCGGCTTCCTGGTCAGCCGTGTAGCGCTGCCACGCCTGGGGCTCCCAGATCTCGATGCGGTCGTAGATGCCGATCACCACGCAGTCCCGCTTTAGTGACGCGTACTCCCGCAGCTCGGGGGTGATGGTGATCCGGCCCTGCTTGTCGGGGACCTGCTCGGAGGCGAGCGCGAACAACATCCGGCCGTAGGCCCGGAGCCGGGCATCGGTCTGCGAGGCGTTCTTGAACTTCTCGGTGAACACCGCGAACTCGGCGCTCGTCCGGACGTCGATGGAGCGGTCCTGACCTCTCGTGATCACCAGGCCCTCCGTCATGTCGTCGCGGAACTTCGCCGGGAGGAAGAGCCGCCCCTTGTCGTCGAGCTTCGGGGTGTAGGTGCCGGAGAACATGTGCCACCTCTCCGATCTGACCCGTCCCGGCCTCTTCCTCCACTATCCCCCACTCTACTCCACTTCACCCCACGGTCAACCATTTCGGCACCATTTCCCACCCCGGTAGCCCCTTGTTGCGCCCCCTCGAGACCGATTACGGTCCAGCGACGATTGGCTGCAGCCACGCGGCGGGCGAGACTGGATGCGCTTGACTAGTGCCCGAGCCCGAGGCGCGGGCGGGATGGTGGTGTGATGTGGGGGACGTGATGGCTCGGGAGACCGCTCCCGGCACGGGCCCGGACATCGGCACGGTGCAGGCCGTCGTCGAGCGCATCCGCACCGGGATCGAGACGGTGATCCAGGGCAAGCCGGAAGTCGGCCGCACCGCCCTGGTCGTCCTGCTGGCCGGCGGGCACCTGCTGATCGAGGACGTGCCCGGCGTTGGCAAGACGATGCTCAGCAAGGCGCTGGCGCGGTCCATCGACTGCTCGGTGCGACGCATCCAGTTCACCCCGGACCTGCTGCCCTCCGACGTCACCGGCGTCTCGGTCTTCAACCCCGACACCCGCGACTTCGAGTTCCGCCCCGGCGGCGTCTTCGCGAACATCGTCGTCGGTGACGAGATCAACCGCGCCTCTCCCAAGACGCAGTCCGCGATGCTCGAGTGCATGGAGGAGCGCCAGGTGACGGTGGACGGCACCACCTACCACCTCGAGGCTCCCTTCATGGTGATCGCGACCCAGAACCCGATCGAGATGGAGGGCACCTACGCCCTGCCGGAGGCGCAGCGGGACCGTTTCATGGCGAGGGTCTCGATGGGCTACCCCATCGAGGCCGCAGAGATCGCGATGCTCTCAGCCCGGGCGACGGTCAGCCCGCTGGAGGAGCTGCGCGCGGTCACCGATGCCGCCGAGGTCCGTTCGCTGATCGCAGCCGTCGGCCACGTGCACGTCTCCGAGGCTGTGCAGCGCTATGCCGTCGCGCTCACCACGGCGACGCGGCGCTCCCAGGAGCTGCGGTTGGGCGCCTCTCCCCGCGCCACGCTTCACCTGGTCGGCGCCGGCCGGGCCCATGCGGCCATGCGGGGTCGCGACTACGTGCTGCCCGACGACCTGCGCGAGCTCGCGCCGGCGGTGTTGTCGCACCGACTGCTTCCCACCGTGGAGACCGCGATGGCCGGGCGCAGCGTGGGTGAGATCCTCGGCGCGATCCTGAGCGCGGTGCCGGTGCCCGACGGCAGCGGCTCCCCTGCAGTCGGGCGATGACCCGGTGCGCGAGGCACTGCGCTCGCTGACGCTCCGGGGCCGGGCGTTCCTGGCCGGCGGCACCACCGCGGTCTTCTGCGGCATCGTGATGGGTGAGCACGACCTGGTCCGCATCGGCGTGCTCGTGCTGCTGCTGCCCCTGGTGACGGCGGGATGGGTGGCCCACGCCGGCAACCGGCTGGGCCTGGTGCGGACGCTGAGCGCCCGCCAGGTCGAGACCGGCCAGTCGGCCCAGGTCCAGCTCGAGCTGACGAACCTCGGCCCGACGACCGGTGTGCTGATGGTCGAGGAGCAGCTGCCCTACTCCCTGGGCTCGCGGCCGAGGTTCGTGGTGGACACGATGGCGTCGGGCTGGCGGCGACGGATCGACTACGTCGTGCGGTCCGACGTGCGCGGCGCCTACGCCATCGGTCCCATGCGGCTGCGGGTCAGCGATCCCTTCGGGTTGATCGAGTTGCAGCGGAGCTTCCAGCAGACCAGCCAGCTCGTCGTCACGCCGCGGGTGGAGCCGCTGCCCTGGATCTCGCTGCGCCGGAGCTGGTCGGGATCCGGTGACAACCGGCCCCGCTCCTTCGCAACCGGCAGCGCCGCGGACGTCACGGTGCGCGAGTACCACCTCGGCGACGATCTCCGCCGGGTGCACTGGCGCAGCACCGCCCGCACCGGCGAGCTGATGGTGCGGCGGGAGGAGCAGCCCTGGCAGTCGCGCTGCACGCTCTTCGTCGACAACCGGGTACGCGCGCACCGTGGCCGCGGGATCAGCTCCTCGCTCGAGGCCGCGGTGGTCGCGACGGCGTCGATCGCCGTGCACCTGGCCGCCCAGGGCTACCAGGTCCGACTCATCAGCGCCACCGGTGAGCAGCTCGGCCACGGATGGCATGACGGTGGCCAGGCCGTCGACGCCCATCACCTGCTCGAGCAGCTCGCGGTGCTGCCGGCGGTGGACGCCGGTGCGCTGGTCACCGACTGGGTCGACGACGCCGTCACCAGCGGGATGTTCGTCGGGGTGCTGGGCGCCTTCGACGATCATGACCGGGCCTTCTTCTCCCGGATCCACAGTCCGGGCGGCACGCCGTACGCCCTGGTCCTGGACGTGGCCGGATGGCCGGCGCCGCGGGCCTCGGGCCCACCGACGCCGGGCAGCGAGGCCGCATCGCGCACCGGGTGGCTGCGAGCCCACGGGTGGAAGGCAACCGCCCTGGCGGCCCGCACCCCGCTGGCGAGCGCGTGGCAGGAGCTCGGCAGATGAGAGCGGCCCGCGCCGACGACCTCGGGCGTCTGCTGCCGGACTCCCTGGGCACCACCACGATCGCGATGCTCACCGCGTGGTTCGCCCTCTGGTCGTGGCGCGGGCTCGTTCAACACCCCCAGCACTTCCTCGGTCCTGCCCTCGCGGCGGGCGTGCTGCTCGTGGTCGCCGGCTCGGTCGCCCGGGCGCTGCGAGTCCCGGCCGCGCTCGTGCCGCTGGTCGAGCTCGTCGTGGTGGGCCTGTTCGTCAACCACCACTATGCGGCTGCGGCGTCCTGGCACGGCCTGGCACCGACCCGCGGCTCACTGGCGTCGCTGGTCGACACCGCGGTCGCCGGTGCTCAGGCGATCAACAAGTACACCTCGCCGGTGCCGGCCCGCTACGACGAGTCCTACCTCTTCCTGTTGTGCTGCTCACTCGGCATCATGCTTGCGGTCGACCTGCTCGCCTGCGGCCTGCGACGCGTCCCGTTGGCCGGGTTGCCGATCCTGCTGGCCCTGACCATCCCGATCAGCATCCTCGACTCCGGCCTGACCTGGCCCGTCTTCGTGATCACCGCCCTGCTCTACCTCCTGCTGCTGAGCACCGAGCAGTCCAGGCGCGTGCTCGCGTGGGGACGCTCGGTGGCCGGCAGCGGGCGACGGTGGGACTCGCTGGACCAGCAGGCGAACAGCAGCGCGATCAGGTCGGCGGCCCTGCGCATCGGCCTGCTGGCCACCGCCGGCGCGCTGGTCCTCCCGATCCTCGTGCCGGTGACAGACGGTGTCTTCGGCCAGCCCGGTGGCAGCGGCGTCGGCAACGGTTCCGGCGACAGCGTCGTGATCGCGAACCCGATCGTCGACCTGCGCCGCGACCTGGTGCAGAAGAAGCACGTGCCGCTGGTCTACGCTCAGACCAGCGACCCGGACACGTCCTACCTCCGGCTGGCGGTGCTCGACGACTACACCGGCAACGACTGGCGCCCCTCGCCCCGCCACCTCCCGACCAGGAACCGCGTCGACGGGGCGATGCCCCAGCCGCCGGGACTCCTCCGCTCGATCCCGGGCAGCACGGCTTCGTGGTCGCTGAGGCTGGCCCCGTCGTTCGACACCCGGTGGCTGCCCACGCCCTATCCGGTGCGCAGCGTCCAGGTCGGTGGGGACTGGCGGTACGACGCCCGCACGCTCGACATCGTCGACACCGACCCGGGGTCGTCGGTGGCCGACACGACCTACCGGTTGATCGCCTTCCACCCGAGGCTCGACGCGGTGCGGCTCGATGACGCCCTGAGCGCACCCGGGAACGTCCAGGACCCGATGACCTCCGTGCCGAGCAATCTGCCGCCGGTCATCGCCCGCACGGCGCTGCGCGTCACCAGGAAGGCCCAGAGCCCGTACGCGCGGGCGGTCGCGCTGCAGGACTGGTTCCGCCACGGCGGCGGCTTCACCTACTCCACCGCCCGGCGACCGGGAAGCGGGATGAGCGAGCTGGCGGCGTTCATCACCAACGACAAGGTGGGCTTCTGCGAGCAGTTCGCCGCCGCGATGGCGGTGATGGGCCGGACTCTCGGCATTCCCTCACGCGTGGCAGTCGGCTTCCTGCACCCGCAGCCGACCGGCACCCGGGGCAACTGGGTCTACACCACCGACGACCTGCACGCCTGGCCGGAGATGTACTTCAGCGGCTACGGCTGGGTGGTCTTCGACCCGACCCCGGCGGTGCGGACCGGCGCACCGCCGGCCTACACCCGGCAGCAGCTGCCAGCCCACCCGCCGACCCCCGCGCTGAGGCCGCCGACACCGAAGACCCAGAAGGCGGTCAAGCAGGAGAAGGTCTCACAGCCGGCGACACACGCCGGCTCGTCCACCGGATCCGCGCTGTGGCTCCCCGTCGGCGCGGGCGTGCTGCTGCTCCTGCTGCTGGCCTGCTCGCCCCGGCTCGTCCGGGACTCCCGCCGGCGCGGCTGGCTGCGCCCCGGGCAGGATGCCCCCGGTCTCGCAGCCGGAGCCTGGGCCGAGCTGCACGCGACGGCGGTCGACCTCGGGCTGCCCTGGCCGGCCCAGCGGACCGCACGTGAGACCGGTCGGGCCCTGGCGCGGCATCTCGACGGTGCCGACCGGACCGCGCTCGAGGCGCTGGTCGGGTTCGTCGAGCGCGCCCGCTACGCCCGGCCGTTCGGCCTCGACGGTGCCGAGGAACAGTCGGTGATCGCGCACGCCGAGGCCACCGTCAGCGGCCTGGCCGCAGCGGCCTCCCCGGCTCGTCGGCGGGTCGCTGCCGTGTGGCCGCCGTCGGTCTTCCGGCGCCATCAACAGTCTCCGGCACCCGCACCGGAGAACCGGGCCGAGGTCGGCGTGTGACCGGATCGGTCAGAAGCCCTGCTCGCGACGGTGCTGCCAGCGCTGCTCCATGCGCTGCATGAAGCTGCCCCGGTTGCCGCGGGGCTTGCGGGCACGCACGCGGTGGGGACGGTGGGCACGGCCACCGTCGACGACCTGGAAGCGGCGGCCGGTCTCGCCCAGGCCGGACACGTCGTCGGGGACGTGGGACTCGCGGGGGGCGTGCCGGCCGCGCCAGGCGGCCAGCCCGAGGGTGGCCGAACCGAGCATCACCAGGAAGCCGACGATGCCGAGCCAGGTCATCTGCGCGATGACGCCGCCCATCAGCAGCGCGATGCCGGCGAGGAAGACGATGCCGGCGGCGAACGCCCGGAGGCGGGCGGTGCGCTCGAGGGTGCGGCCGCGGAGTGTGGAGACGAACTTCGGGTCCTCCGCGGCAAGCGCCCGCTCCATCTGCGCCAGCAGACGGTTCTCCTCATCCGAGAGCGGCACTTCATCCTCCACGAATCTGGCCACCAGTCCGGTCTGTCCCTCCAGTCTAGGTTGGCGCCCGCGCTTGCACTAGGCGCCACCGGAAATCGTCATGATCGAGGGACCATGGCAACGTTCCCGGTGCGGGGTCGTCTCAATCCCCGCGCGCGAGCGCTGGTCGTCACCGGGTGGACCGGGAAGGATGAACGATGAGTGAGCTGACGCCGTACCTCGCTGTCGCCGACTGTCGCGCAGCCATCGAGTGGTACGCCGACGTGCTGGGCGCCGCGGTCACCCACGAGCCCATCGTGATGCCCGACGGCCGGGTCGGCCACGTCGAGCTGGCCGTGGACGGCGCCGTCTTCTTCATGTCCGACGCGCACCCGGAGATCCACGTGACCGCGCCCGACGGTGAGGGCAGCCCGGTGACCCTGCACCTGTCGGTGGCCGATGTCGACGGGCTCGCAGAGGCGGCCCGCGGTGCCGGCGCCCGGCTCGACCGGGGCCCCGAGGACTCCCCTCCGGTGGGCCGGGTGGCGGTGTTCCGGGACCCGTTCGGGCACCGGTGGTTCCTCAACCAGCCCCTCTGATCCCGCCCTCTGGAGGGGTCGGGATCACGGCCTGTCGGCGGCGATCAGGCTGGCCGGCCGAACCGCGTCCCGACCGAACCGCAGCGCCGCCCGGTCCACGGCCCGGTCGGCCTCCGGCCAGCCGTGCTCGCGGGCACCCAGCACCAGCTGGCGCTGCACCTTCGAGCGGGGCAGCAGTCCCTCGACCCGCACGCCGACCAGTCGGATCCGGGCCCGCTGCAGGCCGAGGCCGCGGAAGAGCCGGGTGGCGGTGGCATGGACCTCGGCGGTCACGTCGGTGGCCTCGGCCAGCGTGCGCGAGCGGGTGATCGTGGTGAAGTCGGCGAACCGCACCCGGATCGTCACGGTCCGGCCGGCCATCCCGGCAGCGCGCATCCGGCCGGTGACCTTCGCGGAGAGCCGGAGCAGCTCGCGGCGCACGACCTCGGGGTCGTCGGTGTCGCGGCCGAAGGTCTCGTCGGCCCCCATCGACTTGTCGGGCTCGTGCGTGCTGTGACGGGCGGTGACCGCGCGCCGGTCGGTGCCCCAGGCCAGCTCGTGCAGGTGGCTGCCCATCGCGGCCCCGACCGCCCGCTGCAGGGTGGCCGGTGGAGTGTGTGCGACGTCGCCGACGGTGACCAGGCCGAGCCGGTGCAGCTGTGCTCGGGTCTTCTCCCCCACACCCCACAGCTCACCGACGTCGAGCGGGTGCAGGAAGCCGGTCACGGCGTCGGGAGGGACGACGACCACGCCGTCGGGCTTCGCCCGGCGGCTGGCCAGCTTGGCGACCGAGACCGAGGCGGCGACCCCGACCGAGCAGGTGATCCGCTGCTCGTCGGCGACCCGGGCGCGCAGGTGCTCGGCGATCTGCAGCGGTGACCCGAGCCGGCGGGTGGCACCGGACACGTCGAGGAACGCCTCGTCGAGGGAGATCGCCTCCACCAGCGGGGTCACCTGGCGGAAGGTCTCCATCACCGAGGCGGAGACCGACTCGAAGTCCGCGTAGTCGGGGGGCAGCACCACCACGTCGGGACAGGTCCGCCTCGCCCGGGTCATCGACATCGCCGAGTGCAGGCCGTGCTCCCTGGCGGGGTAGTTCGCCGCCAGCACCACGCCACGCCCCCCGCCGCCGACGACCACCGGCACGCCGCGCAGCTCGGGACGGTCGCGGATCGCCACCGACGCGAAGAACGCATCCATGTCGACGTGCAGGACCGGGCAGTCCTCCGAGCCGTCGGGGCTGCTCATGCAGCCTCCCGCTCAGTGCGTGGCGACCACGTGCAGCTGGGCGGCGAGGGTGAGGTACTCCGGCCGGCTGGCGACTGCACGCTCGAGGTCGAGCAGCGAGGCCGCCGCACCCGGCTCGAGGTCGAGCAGCGAGGCCGGGACCAGGTCGGTGAAGACCCGCACGGCGTGCATGCCGGAGACGGTGTAGCCGGCCTCGGTGAGGAGCCGGTCGAGCTCGTCGGCGGTGAACCGGCGTTCGCCGGGTCCGGCGGCGGCGTCCTCGAGCAGCTCGCGGGCGGCGACGAGGTGGCCGGCCATCGCCCGGGCCAGCACGGCGGCATGGTGCTGGCCGACCAGCAGGCTGAGCGCGCCACCGGAGCGGAGCGCGGCGCCGATCGTGCGCAACGCAGCCGCGGGGTCGTCGACGAGGCCGAGCACGCCGTGGCAGAGCACCAGGTCGACGCTGCCCGCCGGGACCAGCCCGGGCAGGTCGGCCAGGTCGCCCTGCTGACCGGTGACCCGGTCAGCCACGCCCTGCTCGCCGGCGCGCCGGTCCAGCGCGGCCAGCGCGTCCGGGCTGGGGTCGACCACGGTGACCTGGTGGCCGAGGCCGGCGACGCGGACCGCGAAGCCGCCGGTGCCGCCGCCGATGTCGACGACCACCTGTCCGGGACCACCCAGGAGTCCCTCGACCGCGCTCCACACCACGGCGGTGCGGGTGGTTGCCCGGGTGGCTGCCCGGGTGGCTGCGGGGCGGTCGAGCGGGCGGTCCATGGGCAACACCCTAGTGACGGCCTCATCCGGAGCTCCCGGGACTGCGGTGCCACAACCTGCGGGCGACGTCGCCGGTCACCACCCCGGTCGAGGCACCGGCCGGACGGACGTCGGCGTAGGGCGACATCCGGAAGCCGCTGCTGTGCACCAGCACGCGCTGCCGGTCCGGTTGCGCGAACCCTTCGGGCACCCGGGCCAGCTCGGCATGGACGGCGTCGATGCCCTCGCGCTGCCAGAGCTCGTGCAGTGCGCCGAGGTCCCACGCGCCGGTGGCCCGCAGCGACACCCCACGCCGGCCGGTGCGGCGCAGCTCACCGCGGACGACCAGCAACCAGGAGCCGAACACGGTGGCGGCATAGGGCCCCTGCACGTCCTCGAAGAAGGTGGCGTCCACCGGCCCGGTCGAGTCGTCGAGGGTCAGGAAGATCACCCGGCGCCCGGACCGGATCGGCGGGGTCTGGGTGGCCACCTTGACCCCGGCGACCAGCAGCTCCGCCTGGCTGCGCCGGCGCAGCAGGTCGGTCGACCGGGTGACCCGGAGCGCTCGCAGGAAGGAGGCGTGGAAGTCCAGCACGTGGTGGCTGACGTCGAGCCCGAGCACGTCGAGCTCGGCGCGGACCCGGTCGGCGTCGGTCATCTCCGGCAGGTGGCTGGACTCGCCCTCCCCCGGCTCGTCGCCGAGGTCGAGGGTCAGCTGCACCGAGTCACCGGAGCTGCCGGCCAGCCGCTGGTGCCGCTCGAGGTCGCCGACCTGGAGCAGCAGGTCGCGGCGGGTGACCCGGTGGCGCCGGCGCCCGGCGGCAGTCGTGCCGATGCCGTAGACCGTGTCGAACCCGCCGGCCATGACCAGCCGCTCGACCACCGGGCGGGAGACCCGGGCGCGGTGCCAGAAGTCCGACACGGAGTGCCACGGGCGGCCGCTGACGATCCGGTCCACCTCGCCGTCGGTGATCCCGCGCACCTCCGCCAGCGCCAGCCGGATGCCCCGCGCCCCGTCGGCAGTGGGTTCGACGACGTACTCCCTCTCGCTGGCGTTGACGTCCAGCGGCAGCACCGGGATGCCGAGCTGGCGGGCGTCGTCCAGGATCAGCCGCTTGGGGTACATCCCCGGGTCGTGGGTGAGCACCCCGGCCAGGAAGTACGCCGGCCAGTGCGTCTTCAGCCACGCGGACTGGTAGGTGGGCAGCGCGAACGCCGCGGCATGGGCCTTGCAGAACCCGAACGAGGCGAACCCCTCGAGCACCTTCCAGATCCGCTCGACGACCGGCAGCGGGTAGCCCTTCGCGAGTGCACGCGGGAAGAACCAGGCATGCACCTCGGCCATCCCCTCGAGGTCACCGAGCGCACGACGGGCCTCGTCGGCCTCGGCGTTGGTGCATCCGGCGAACTGGGCGATCATCTCGATCACCTGCTCGTGGAAGACCACCACGCCGTGGGTCTCGCCGAGGATCGGGCGCAGGTCGTCGTGGAGGTACGACGGCATCTTCCAGCCCTGCTTGGCGTCGAGGTACGGCGTGATCATGTCGCTCTTCACCGGCCCGGGGCGGAACAGCGAGATGTCGGTGATGATCTCGGCGAAGTCGTCGATGCCGGACTTGCCGATCAGCTCGCGCTGGCCGGGCGACTCGATCTGGAAGACCCCCAGCGTGCGTGACGACGAGATCAGCTCGAAGGTCTCCGGGTCGTCGAGCGGCACCTGTGCCTGGTCGTCGAGGTCGACCTCGACCTGCTCGACCCGACGGATCTCGGCGACCGCGTGCGCCATCGACGACTGCATCCGGATGCCCAGCACATCGAGCTTGAGCAGACCGAGGTCCTCCACGTCGTCCTTGTCGAACTGGCTCATCGGGTAGCCGAGGAAGCTGCGCTCGACCGGCGTGCGGTCGAGCAGCGTCGCGTCGGAGAGCAGCACCCCGCAGGGATGCATCGCGACGTGCCGCGGCAGCCCGTCGAGCGACTCGACCAGCCGGAAGAAGTGGTCGAGGTCGGTGTGGGCCAGCCCTGCGGAGCGCAGCTCGGGCAGGTCGCGCAGCGCCATCCGGGCGTCGCGGGCCCGGATGTGCGGGAACGCCTTGGCGATCGCGTCGACCTCTCCCGGGGGCATCCCGAGTGCAGCGCCGACGTCACGGACGGCGTGCCGGACCCGGTAGGTGTCCATCATCGAGACGGTCGCACACCGCTGCTCGCCGTAGCGCTCCAGGATCGCGTCGTAGACCTCCAGCCGACGCGCGGACTCCACGTCGACGTCGATGTCGGGCAGCGACGCGCGCAGCGGTGAGAGGAACCGCTCCATCAGCAGGTTGTGCCGGATCGGGTCGATGCCGGAGATCCCGAGCAGGTGGTTGACCAGGCTGCCGGCCCCCGACCCGCGCGCGGCGCAGCGGATGCCGAGGTCCCGGACCAGGTCGGTGACGTCGGCGACGGTGAGGAAGTACGACGCGTACCCGAGCTGTCCGACCAGCTGCAGCTCGTCGTCGAGCCGCTTCCAGATCCGCTGACGGGGCGCGTTGCCGTAGCGCCGGCCGATCGCCGCCTCGCAGCGGGCCCGCAGCATCGCGTCCGCCGTCTCGGCCCCGTCGCGCCCGGACCTCTCGAACTCAGGGAAGTGCACCTCTCCGATGCCGAGGTCCTCGCGCGAGTCGAGCACGCAGCGGTCGGCCACCGCCCGGGTGCGCGCGAGCAGCCGGTGCGCCTCTGCCCCGCTGTCACCCAGCCCCGCGAGCCGGCAGATCTCCTCGGCCACCTCGTGCATCTGCTTGCCGGACTTGAGGAAGCCCTCGGCGTTCCCGCGATCGAGGTGACGCGCATCGAGCGGCACCAGCCGGCGAGCCGCGTCGAGCACGTCGACGGTCGGCGCATCGAGCCGGTCGGCGTAGCGGACTGCGTTGGCCAGCACCGCCGGCACCCCCCGGCGGTGGGCCAGGCCGAGCATCCGGGCGGCGTGCGGGGACGTGCCCGGCCCCGGACCGGGAAGCCGGTGGGAGGTCACCTCGACCACCAGCTGGTCGGGCCCGAGCAGCTGCTGCCAGCGCCCCAGCTCGGCCAGGCCGAGGTCGTCGCGGCGCCGGGTCGCGGCCGCCCCCAGCTCCGAGGCGGGGCCGAGCAGGACCAGCACGTCCCGGCCGGCGACGTGCTCGGCGACCAGCTCGGGCGTGCACACCGGCCCGCCCCGCTCGCCCGACAGGTGGGTCGCCGAGACCAGCCGGCACAGCGCCGCCCAGCCGGTCCGGCCGCTGGCCAGGAAGGTCATCCGCGGCAGCCGGGAGTCGCGCCAGGCGCCGCCGCGGACAGGAGCGCGCTGTCGCTGCGCGCAGGTGGCGGCCGGTGCGGTCGGGGCCGGCGCCATCGCGAGGTCCACCCCGAGGATCGGCCGGATCCCGGCGGACGCGCACGCGTTGACGAACCGGACCGCGCCGTAGAGCCCGTCGCGGTCGGTCAGCGCGAGCGCGTCCATCTCGTGCTCCACGGCCCGCTCGACGAGCACGTGCGGGTGGGAGGCGCCGTACTGCAGGGAGTAGCCGGAGGCGACGTGCAGGTGCACGAAGGGGTCAGTCACGAGAACCCGCCCTGCCGCCCTCAGGCCACCCGGATCGGGACGTGGCCGGTCAGCCCGAGCGCGGTCTCGGCCGTGGCCAGGAACCGGTCGGC
>JAICXL010000071.1 GCA_025980475.1 Nocardioidaceae bacterium
ATGACCGACTACGTGGTGCCGACCGGAGTCCGGATCGCCGACGCCGACCGGGTGCGGCTCGGCGCCCACCTGGCCGAGGGCACCACGGTGATGCACGAGGGCTTCGTCAACTACAACGCCGGCACCCTGGGGGCGTCGATGGTCGAGGGCCGGATCAGCGCCGGCGTCGTGGTCGGCGACGGCTCCGACGTCGGCGGTGGAGCCTCGATCATGGGCACGCTGTCCGGGGGCGGCACCGAGACGATCAGCGTCGGCCGGCGATGCCTGCTCGGCGCCAACTCCGGGCTCGGCATCTCCCTGGGTGACGACTGCGTCGTGGAGGCCGGCTGCTACGTCACCGGCGGGACGAAGGTCACCGTGAAGGACATCGACTCCAAGCCCAAGGTGATCAAGGCGCGGGACCTGTCCGGCTCGAGCAACGTCCTCTTTCGGCGCAACTCGGTGACCGGGGCCGTCGAGGCGGTGCCGTGGAAGGGCCAGGGCATCGAGCTCAACACCGCCCTCCATGCGAACTAGGGGCCTCTTCCTGCTCGCCGTCGTGTTGATCGTGGTGGGCGTCGGGGTTGCCGTCTACCGCGGCGCAGGGCCGCTGCCCGACCCGGAGGGCTGCAGCGCGACGGTGGAGGGCCACCAGGTCGGCCTGGCCATCGACCAGGCGGAGAACGCCACGCTGATCGCGGCGGTGGGCGTCCGGCGAGGGCTGCCGGCGCGAGCCGTCTCGATCGCCCTGGCCACCGCCTACCAGGAGAGCAAGATCCGCAACCTTCCCGGGGGTGACCGCGACTCCCGCGGCCTCTTCCAGCAGCGGCCGTCCCAGGGCTGGGGCAGTGCCCGACAGGTCCGCAACCGCTACCACGCGATCAACGCCTTCTACGACGCGCTGGAGGAGGTGCCCGGCTACGGGCACATGCGGATCACCAAGGCGGCCCAGGAGGTCCAGCGCTCCGGCTTCCCGGAGGCCTACGCGGCGCACGCTGACGACGCCCGAGCGCTGGCCTCCGCGCTGACCGGCTACAGCCCCGGCGGACGGTTCAGCTGCGTCGTGCACGGCGACGCGAGCAGCCACGGCACCGCGGCCGGGGTCACCGCAGCGCTCACCCGGGCCTACGGCGACCTGGCCGCCTCCCGCACCGGGGTGCGCCAGGACCTCGTGGTGACGGTCGGCCGCGGGCCCGCCGGACACCGGCTGGGCTGGTCGGTCGCGCAGTTCCTGGTCGGCCAGGCCAAGCGACTGCAGGTCACCGAGGTGCGCTACGACGGCAAGCGCTGGACCAGCGGCGCGGCCTCCAGCCGGGGCTGGGTCCGCTCCCCGCAAGGGTCCCGAACCCGGGTAGACGTGTCCTTGGGGTGACGAAAAGGGCAGATCGGATAGTCCGAACGGATCATCCCAAAAAGCGCCGTTCAGTGCTGGCGGTCACCGGCCCTGAACCGGGATGATGGACCGCGGGAGGCCCGAGTGGGCTGGGGAACGGATGCGGGGGGACATGGAGTCATCACTGATCTACTCGATGGGCACGGCGTTGAACCGGGCCCGCGATCACGACACACCGGTCGAGGTGCTGGTCGGCGGGAACTGGCTGGGGGGCCGCGTGGTCGCCGTCGACGGTCACGGCGTGCTGCTGGAGACCGATGAGTTCGAGCACGCGGTGGTGCGGATGGAGTCGGTGCAGGCGGTGCGCGTGCACGGACGCATCCCGGAGGCGATCCCGATCCCGGCGCAGGCACGCGCGATGTGACGCGGCCCCACCGGACGGGGCTCAGGCCAGGCGGCTGACCGCCTGGCCGATGCGCTCGTCGGTGGCCGTGAACGCCACCCGGACGTGCCGCTCCCCGGTGGTGCCGTAGAACGACCCGGGCGCGACGAGCACGCCCCGCTCGGCGAGCCGGCCGACGGTCTCCAGGCAGGGCTCGCCGCGGGTGGCCCACAGGTAGAGGGACCCCTCCGAGTGGTCGATGCGGAACCCGGCATCCTCGAGCGCGACGCGCAGGACAGCCCGGCGGGCGGCGTAGCGGGCGTGCTGCTCGGTGACGTGCTGGTCGTCGGCCAGCGCCGCCACCATCGCGACCTGCTGCGGACCGGGCATCTGCAGCCCGAGGTTCTTGCGCACGGCGAGCAGCTCGCCGACGTACGCCGGGTCGCCGGCCACGAAGGCGCACCGGTAGCCGGCCAGGTTCGAGCGTTTGGAGAGGGAGTGCACCGCGAGGATGCCCTCGAGCGACCCGCCGTTGACCGCCGGGTGCAGCACCGACATCGGGCGCAGCTCGGGCTCGTCCTTCCAGGAGTACTCGAGGTAGCACTCGTCGGAGACCAGCAGCGTGCCCCGCTCCCGGCACCAGTCGACGACCTTGCGCAGATGGCCTAGCCCGAGGACCTTGCCGGTCGGGTTGGACGGGGAGTTCACCCACAGGATCGCCGGTCGCTGTGGGCCGAGCGCGGTGAGCGAGTCTGTGGCGACCACCGCGGCCCCGGCCAGCACCGCGCCCACCTCGTAGGTGGGGTAGGCCAGCGCCGGCTGGACGACGACGTCGCCCGGACCTATGCCCAGGTGGGTGGGCAGCGACGCGATCAGCTCCTTGGAGCCGATCACCGGCAGCACGCAGGACAGGTCGAGGCCGATGACCCCGAAGCGGCGCGCGAGCCAGTCGATGCAGGCCTGTCGGGTCTCGGGCCGGCCGATCGTCGCGGGGTAGCCCGGCGAGTCGGCGGCCCCGGCGAGCGCGTGCTGCACGACCTCGGGGGTCGGGTCGACGGGTGTGCCGACGGAGAGGTCGACGATCCCGTCGGGGTGGGCGCGCGCCGTCCGGGCGTAGTCGGCGAGGCTGTCCCACGGGAAGTCCGGCAGCCGCCGGGAGACCAGCGGCCGGCTCACCCCGGGGTCACTCCTGGTTCTGCGGCGGCAGCTCCGCGACCAGCGGGTGGTCGTGGTCGATGACGCCGAGCTTGGCTGCGCCGCCCGGCGACCCGAGGTCGTCGAAGAAGTGCACGTTGGCGTCGTAGTAGGCCTTCCACTCCTCCGGGGTGTCGTCCTCGTAGAAGATCGCCTCCACCGGGCAGACCGGCTCACAGGCACCGCAGTCCACGCACTCGTCGGGGTGGATGTAGAGCATCCGCGAGCCCTCGTAGATGCAGTCGACGGGGCACTCGTCGACGCAGGCGCGGTCCTTCAGGTCGACACAGGGCTGGGCGATGACGTAGGTCACCCGATCCTCCTCGGTTTCTACTCCGGTGCGGACTGCCGGGAACGGAAGCCAGCCTAGTATCCCCACGTGCCCGAACGAGAGCGACCCACGTCATCTGGGACGGAGCGGGCCGGCAGGTCGATGCTGGGTCCTCACGTGGTGGGGCAGCGGGTGGTGGTACGACGGGTGCTGCGAGGCCTGACCGGGCCGACCGGCGGGCCCGCGATGACCGACGTGCTCGGCGTCTGCGAGCGCTGGGGAAACGGCAGCTGCGTCGTCCGCCGGGAGAACGGCGAGCTCATCGAGATCCTGGTCGCCGACATCGTCAGCGGCAAGCCGGTCCCGCCCCGGCCGTCGCGCTTCTTCCGATTCGACGACGAGGAGGTGGAGCGCCGGGCGGCGGGGATCTTCCGCCCGCGAGAGGCGGCGTCGTGCGGCGGCTGGACCATGCGCTGGTCCGGCGGGACGAACAAGCGGGCCAGCTCGGTCCTCGCCGTCGGCGAGCCGGACCTTCCGCTCGACGACGTGCTGCAGGTTGCCCGGGACTTCTACGCCGCGCGCGGCGGACGTCCGGTGGCGCAGGTGGTGGTCGGGTCCTGGGCCGATCGGCAGCTGGTCGCCCGCGGGTGGCGCCCGATCGATCCGCACGGATCGGGGACCGACGTGATGCTCGCCGGCATCGCTGCACTGGCCCGGCAATTGCCGGCTCCGGATGACGGACAGCTGCGCGTGCACCATGAGGACGCGGTCAGCCGGGGGTGGCTGGTGGGGAACGAGCGAGCGCTCGCCGACTTCGAGGCGGTGGCCGCGACCCTCAGGCTCGACGACGCGGTGTTCGCCTCCGTGTGCGTGGACGGGCAGCAGGTCGCCCGAGGCCGGACGAACCTGGCCTGGGACTGGGCTCTCTTCGCCGACCTGACGGTGCAGCCGGCCCATCGCCGCCACGGCCTGGCCAGGATCGTGATGGCCGACGCCGTCCGCTGGTCGGCGGAGCGGGGAGCGACCGCGATGCTGCTGCAGGTGCAGGCCGACAACGAGCCGGCGCAGCGGCTCTATGCCTCGTTGGGTTTCGAGCGGCACCATTCCTACCGCTATCTCTCTGCCCCGGACGCTGCCGAGAGATGACGCCGGTCAGCCCGGGCCGGGAGGCCCGTGGCCGTGCCCGTTGCCGGGGCCGGGACCGGGACCTGGCGTGGGCGTGGGGGCGGGGGCAGGCGCGGGGCCGCTGCCACTCCCGGTCGACGCGCTGTGGCAGACCACCGTCGGGGTGGCGCGGTAGGTGCTGGTGAACGCGCCGCGGTCGGCGATCTCGCCGTCATGGCGCAACACCCGGGTGACCGTGACGGTGAAGCCGTCGGTCCCGGTGGCCGGGCGGCAGCCGGCGGTGGCGTCGTACCTCACCGGGGAGCCGGTCACCCCGCGGCGAGGACCGGTGCTGGTGGTGACGTCCCAGTGCCTGGTCGACCAGAGCCGGACGGTCACGGCGCCGGGGTGGCCGGGCCGGGCGGCGCGAACGCCGACGTCGACCAGCACGCCGTAGGGGGTGTTGTCGCGCAGCCGCAGCGTGTGGTCTGCGTCGACCCGGGCGTCGATGCCCAGCGCGAAGGCCGGGTGGTAGGTGGGCAGCGGGGTGCGCTCGACGACCCCGAGGCCGGCCGCGAACGCAGCGGAGTAGAGCGTGCTCGCCACCACCGACGTCGCACCCTCGTTGACGGCGCCGTTGTCGGCGCCGTTGTCGGCACCGTTGTCGGCACCGGGCGCGTGCACCGGAAGCACGCCCCGCGGGCGGACCAGGCGTCCGCTGAGCGACTGCGCCATGGCGGCGACCGCATCGTTGGCGCCCTCGCCGAAGCCGGCCGTCGCCTGGGCGACCACGTCGGTGACGCCGAGCGCCCGGGCGTCCGCATTGGTGAAGGCGGGCTGCTGGACGACCGCCTTCACCGGCATCCGGCGCTCCCCGGGTGGCTTGGCGGCGTAGGCGGCAAACCGGGCCGCCAGGTCCGCGACGTCGAAGGTGGCGCCGATCCGCTCGGGGATGATCCTCGGGCTGCCGTCGACCAGCCGGATGCGGGCGTCGCGAGGCCGGTCGCCGACCGTGGTCATCGCCGGCCGGATGCCCTCGAGCAGCTGTTCGCCGTCGACGACCGGCCGCAGCTGGTGCCGGCTCGGCACCATGGTGAGGGCGCCGGAGTACTCCTCCGGGGTCGCGATGATCGCCTGACCGCCGACGACCAGCACCACGGGCGCCTGCATCGCGGGTCGCGCGAAGTCGCGCATCGCCCGGTGGACAGCATCCGCCGTGACGTAGGGCTGGTCCGGGACGACCGGGAGCCTGGCCCGGCCGCCCTCGCGGAACTCGCGCACCAGCAGCTCGCGGGTGGCGCCTCGGTCGAGCGCCAGCCCGGCGCGGGAGTAGACGGGGCGGGCCCGACCGTGGGCGAAGGTGATCGTGCCCTCGAGCGGCTTGCGGTCCACCAATGCGGCGATCCGCGCCAGCTGGGCGGTCATGCTCGACTCGACGATGCTCACCTGCGCGGGCAGCTCGTCACCGCCTGCGAAGTAGTGCCACACCCGGGCCGGGTCCAGGCTGAAGCGGCCGCCAGCCTCCCTCACCGTGGCGGCGTAGTCGATGGCCAGCCCCGCGGCTCCCGGGTCCACGCGGAAGACGTGTCCCTGCCAGGTCATCACGAGCTCGCGGTTGGAGCGACCCGCGAGCTGGTCGCGGAGCCGCTGCTCGGCCGCCGTCGGCGTCAGGCCGCCGATGCCGACTCCCTCGACCGACGTGCCGTGCGGGATCTTGCCGCTGGTGAACCAGGCCAGCAGGACGTAGGCGACGCCCGCGAGGAGCAGCAGCGCCAGCAGCATCACGGCGACCAGCCGGCCGCCCCGGCTCTCCGGGGCGGTCACCTCCCCGGTGCTGCGGGTGATCATCGCCACGGCAGCATCGTAGGTGCGGCGCGAGCTGGTTGCGGGGACGTATGACGCGTCCCGCGGCGCGTCAGAGACCGGCGAAGAGGTCGGTCTCGAGGCCGTCGGAGTTCGTGGGTCCCTGCTCGCCCTTGGCGATGCGGAAGAACTCAGCGCCCCAGACGCTGTCGCCGATGTTGTTGGAGAGCGCGAAGAACGGGCCGTCGAGAGTGATCTGGGTGGCGTGCGCGCGCATCGCGGCCATCTTCGCGTCGACGAACTCGGCTCCGTCCACGACCGCCGAGAGGTCGCTGTCATCGGTGACGAAGTGCGGCAGTGGGCCGTCCGGATCCATCCCCTCGAAGGTGGTGGTGTCGCCGGCCGCCCGCAGCCGCCGCAGGCCCTCGCGCATCCGGCTCGCCGACATCGCGCTCCAGTAGACCTTGGCGATGTCATGGGCGTCGCCGAGGTCCCGGCGGTAGCTCGGGACGGCCGCGAGGGCGGCGCCGTACGTCGCGACCCGGTGGGCCTGGATGTGGTCGGGGTGGCCGTAGCCGCCGAACTGGTCGTAGGTGACCAGCACCTGGGGACGCACCTCGCGGATCACGGCCACCAGGTCGTTCGCCGCCTCGACCAGGTCCGCGTGCCAGAACGCGTTGTCGTGCCCGCCTCCGACGAGCTCGGGGTCGGCCGCGATCGCGTAGCCGTCCGCGTGCCACTGCATGCCGGAGTCGCGATACTTCCCGAACCCGCCGAGGTAGCGGTGGTCGGTGACCCCGAGGGCCCTCATCGCGTTGGCCAGCTCGATCTTGCGGTGCTCGGCGAGCCGGTCGTCGCGGTCTGCGGCCAGGTGCTCGAGCTCGGGCACCAGGATCTCACCCATCTCGCCGCCGGTGCACGTCACCAGCGTGACTCCGACGCCCTCGGCCACGTACTTGGCCATCGTGGCGCCCTGTCCGATCGACTCGTCGTCGGGGTGGGCGTGCACGAGCAGCAGGTGCTTGTCCATGCCGCTCAGCCTAGTGATGCGCGCAGCTTCGCCACGAAGGGCACGTCGGCCGGCAGCCAGGCGACCGCCTCGAGCCGGTCCGCGTCGAGCCAGCGGATGACGTCGTGCTCACGCGGGACCGGTTCACCCGCGGCGAGGGTGGCGAGCGCGGCGCGCAACCGCAGGCCCGGGCCGATCTCCACCGCGCCGTCGAGCCATCCGGTGACGGTGATCGCACAACCCAGCTCCTCCCGGATCTCGCGCTCCAGCGCCGCGGACGGCGTCTCCCCGAGCTCGACCTTGCCGCCGGGCAGCTCCCAGCCGCCGACCGGAGGGGTGGCCCGTCGGGCGGCGAGCAGCCGACCGTCGCGGACGATCGCGGCTCCGACGACGAGGGACATGCGCGGAAGGCTAGTGCGGCCGGGAGGGCTGGTGCAGCGTCCCCGGGTTCGCCGGGGACGACTCGGACCACATTGCGTTCGACGGGGCGCGGCACGAGATCTTCAATGAGTCCGGGTAGCCGGCCCGCCTGGCCGCTGCCGAGCTCAACCGGTCCGAGGGGCGAGCGCGAGCTGGCGCGACTGCGCGACGAGGCGGCCGGCCGAGTCCCAGACCTCGCAGTCCTCCTCGAAGTAGCCGTCGGCGAGGTTGCGGGTCTCGCAGCGCACTGTGGCCCATCCCGGGGCCGGCCGAGCGCGCACGTGCGCGGTCAGTTGGAGCGTCGGGGCCCAACCGGGCATGCCGAGGTCGAACGTGACCGGCGGCATCGCGTCGACCACGAAGAGCAGGGACAGCGGGTCCAGCGGGCGGTCGTCGGCGAGCCGGAACCAGCCCTGCAGCACGCCACGGTGGCTCGGCTCGCCGACGGCCCACCCGGCGGAGGCCGGCTCGAGCCGGACGTCGATGCGGTCCATCAGCGGCACCGAACCGCGCATCTCATCGCCGGTCGCCGAGCCGGCGAGACACTGCTCGAGCGGCGGGAGGTCGGGCGGCAGTGCGGTGGTCCGGACGTCGGGGACGTTTCGGCCGAGGTCGCCGTACGTCGCCAGGAGGGTGATCCGCTCGATCTCGGAGCCCTCGACGTCCTGGACCAGCGAGGCGGCGACCGTCGAGTGCCGGCCGCCCCGCCGGACCTGCCGGGTCCGGACGACGGCGGGGCCGGGCGTCCCCGCCGAGAGGAAGTGGGCGCTGACCGCGAGCGGGTCCGGCTGGCCCACCTCGGTGAGCGAGCTCCGGATCGCGTTGCCGATCACGGCCAGCAGGTAGCCGCCGTTGATGGCGCCGCCGATCAGCCAGCCGGCGCCGAGGTCGGCGGTGTAGTCACCGGCCCCCTGGTCGGTCACGGCGACAGCCCGGTCGAACTCGTGGTCCACCCGCAGGAGACTAGGCGCACCCGGCGACGCTCCCCCACGCGGGTCCGCGCGAGCTCCCGCCCGGACGGCGATCGTCGCGGTGGAGGCCTCGACGAGGCACCCGGCGGTGGGGCGGAGGTATGGTTCGAGATCCCTGCCGGCCAGACCGACCAGTTCGACCATTCCGACCAGAGGAGCCGCCGACCGTGGACATCACCGACGTGATCCTGCACCAGCACGCCGAGCAGCGACGGATGTTCGCAATGCTCGACGAGATCCCGCGCGACGACAGCGAGACGCTCGCGGCGATCTGGAAGCGGCTGGAGATCCTCCTGGAGACCCATGCCGAGGCGGAGGAGCGGTTCTTCTACCCGCTGCTGCTCAAGGTCGGCAAGGGTGCGGCGGACGCCGACGACGCCGACGAGGAGGTCGAGGACGCGGTCAAGGATCACAACGAGATCCGCGACGCCATCCGCGAGGTCGGCAAGCACAGAGCAGGCACTGACGCCTGGTGGCAGGCGGTCGTGGACTGCCGGGTGGCCAACAGCGACCACATGGCCGAGGAGGAGCGGCAGGACCTCGCCGACTTCCGCCAGCACACCGACCTGCAGGCTCGACACGACATCGCCGTGCAGTTCCTCCGTTTCGAGTCGCAACGCGCCGCGACCGGTGTTCCCCCTGAGGACAAGGACCCCGAGGAGTACGTCGAGGACCACGGCTGACGGGGCGCTACTCCCCCGGCGGGAAGTGGTAGCTCTTCGGCACGCTCACCCCACCCTGCCCCGCCACGACGGCGATCTCCTGGTGCTTCTTGAGCACGATCCGTGCCGGGTTGCCGTCGTACTTCCTGCCGTCCACGTAGACACGGACCGGCTGGTAGGCGCCGGCCTGTCGGGAGCTGAGCAGCACGCCCCACTCGACGAACGCCTGCCCGAGGGTGAAGGTGTCGTCCCGGGACGCCTCGATGTGGAGGACCCCGCTGGTGTCGTGGGTGTGCAGCGGCGCGATGCCGGGGCTGCCGTGCGCGGGCATCGTGTTGCCGGGTCCGATGTTGATGCCGAGGCCGGCGGGGACGGCGACAGGTCGGCCGTCGACGAAGACGTCGAGGTGCACGTGGTAGTGGACGTTCAGCTGTTCCTGGGGGGTCAGGGACAGGTCCGCAGCCTGCACCTGCGCCTGCTGGTCGTCGGGCCGGTCCCACGGCAGCCGCGAGGCGTGCACGTGGCTGGACGGTTCACTGGCGTGGTGCGCCGGGCCCTGCTCCACGGCGCCGGTGTCCGCCGGGGCACCACCACAGCCGGCGAGCACGCCCGCCGCCGCGAGCCCGGCCATCAGCCGCAAGGTCTTCATCGGTCCTCTTTCGGTCGTCCCCCGGCATAATGCAGCATGGCCACACGGACCGCCCTGGTGACCGGGGCATCGTCGGGGATCGGCGAGCAGACCGCCCGCGCGCTGCAGGGCGCAGGTTTCTCGGTCTACGCAGCGGCCCGGCGGGTCGAACGCATGCAGCCCCTAACCGACGACGGCGTCCGGGTCCTGGCCATGGACGTCACCGACCACGCCTCGATGGCGTCCGGGGTCGAGCAGGTCGTCGCGGAGACGGGAGCGGTCGACGTCCTGGTCAACAACGCCGGCTACGGGTCCTACGGCGCCATCGAAGACGTCCCCATGGACGAGGCCCGCGCCCAGTTCGAGGTGAACGTCTTCGGGGCAGCCGAGCTGACCCGGATGGTGCTGCCCCACATGCGCCGGAAGCACTCGGGCACGATCGTCAACATCTCCTCGATGGGTGGCAAGATCACCACGCCGCTGGGCGGTTGGTACCACGCCACCAAGTTCGCCCTCGAGGCGCTCAGCGACTGCCTGCGCATGGAGCTGGCCCCGTTCGGCATCGACGTGGTGGTCATCGAGCCGGGCTCGATCGACACCGAGTGGGGCGCGATCGCGGCCGACAAGCTGCGGGCCAGCTCGGCGTCCGGCCCCTACGCGGCCCAGGCCGAGGCGATGGCGGACGCGCTGTCCCGCGGCGGTGAGCACAAGTCTCCGCCCGCAGTCGTGGCTGACGCGGTCGTGAAGGCGGTCACTGCCAGGAGACCGCGGACCCGCTACCCCGTCGGCGCCAATGCGAAGTTGGCGGTCGGCCTGCGCGCTGCGTTGCCGGACCGCGCCTTCGACACGGCCATCCGCCGGTTGACCGGCGTGCCGCGGACGTAGTCGCTAGCCGAGCCAGCGCGGCACGCGCGAGCAGTAGTCGTCGTAGGCGGGTCCGAAGCGGCTCCGCAGGGCAACCTCCTCCGCCCTGATCTGGACACGGTCGATGACCGCGACGAACGCCAGGACCGGTGCCAACGCCGGCCACGAGCGCCTGAGGACCGCATGCGAGATCAGGACGCCAGTGACCCCGACGTACATCGGGTTGCGGGTGAGCCGGTTGGGCCCGTCGGTGACCAGCACCGACGCCTCCGCAGGCTTCTCCGGGTGCAGCGTCGTGCCGCGTCGGCGGAAGCCGGCCGCGGCGGAACCGGCCAGCCCGCAGGACGCCGCCGCCACGAGGGCCGCGGCAGCCGCCGACGGCGCGGACGGGCCACGCCGGCGCGCGAGGAGCAGCTGGGCGAGCCCGGCTCCGAGGGCGAGCACAGGCGGTGGCACCAACGGCATCGGCATGGCCCCCTGCCTACTCGCTCCGGACCGCCGGCGCAACGGCGCCCCAACCGGGAGGCCCGTGGAGCGCACTTGCGCACCCCGGCGCCGGGTCAGACGTTGAAGGGACGATCACGCCGGGGTTCGGGTCGGACTTCTTGCGGACTGTTTGCGGACCGCTGGGTCATGTCGAGAGCCCTCTGGCGACGGCGGCGTCGAACAGCGTCCGGGCGACCTGCTCGGCGTTTTCGGTCGCCGCAGCACCAACCGGCTTGGCCTCGTAGCGGTCCTGGTTGCGAGCGCGTCGCAGGCGGTCGAACTCCCGCGCTGCCTTCTCCGCGGGCGGCTTGTCGAAGACGGCTCGCAGGTAGCGGCCGAGCGCCTCGTGCTGGCCGGGGCCGTGGGTCGTCCGGAAGCCGTACGCCGCCAGCAACGCCTCGCCCGTGTCGTGGCAGGCGTCGTAGGCGATGCCGTACTTGACCACGACATCGAGACGTCGCGCCTCGACCAGCGCGAGAACGCCGATTCGATCCCGTCGATGCGGCCGAGTTCCTCGTCGTTGGCGCGGATCAGCCTCGTGCGGCCCACCTGCCGTTTGCCGGGCGGCTGCTCGGGGATGCCGAACTTGAGGTTGCGATCGCGCCAGTAGATCGCCCAATGGCGGTCGACTTCGTGTAGGGCAGGCGCGCGATCGGGAACCGGGTGTGCTCGCCGACGCCGCCCCACGGTGGCCGCACCTCGACGATGTCGACGTCTCGCTCGGAGACGTCGGCCTCGACCTTCAGCTCGTCCCACAGGTGCTCGGGCACGCGCTCTCGCGCCCACAGCCGGATGCGGAGCAGGTCAGTCTCTGGAAGTTCCATTGACACCAGTCCATAGCGCATCACCTACGAGGCATCATGAACCTCGGGGACGACGCCCGTCGCCTTGGCACGGTCGAGCCGATGACCTGCTCTACGTCGACCAAAGGGTCGTCGGGGTGATCGAGGCCAGCGGCACCGAGACCCACTTCACCAAGGGCTTCGACCCCGAGCCGCGCGTCGGGTGTCCTTGGGCCAGACCCTACGATTTTCCGTTGTGAGTGACAGCTTTGATCCCGTGGCGTATAACCGGGCCGCCTGGGACCGCGAGGTAGAAGACAGTAACGAATGGACCCAGCCTGTCGGGCCCGAGGCCATCGGTCGGGCTAGCGCCGGCGATTGGTCTGTCGTCCTGATCGGCTACCACGCAGTGCCGCGCGACTGGTTTCCGGCTGAACTGGTCGGCGTCGAGATACTGTGCCTGGCTTCGGGGGGAGGGCAGCAGGGGCCGGTGCTCTCGGCAGCGGGCGCGGCCGTGACGGTGCTGGACAACTCGCCCCGGCAACTCGGGCGCGACCGGGAGGTCGCCACCCGCGAGGGACTGACCCTGCGTACCGTGCTCGGCGACATGCGCGACCTGAGTGTGTTCCCCGATGCCAGCTTCGATGTCGTTTTCAACCCAGTTTCCAACGTGTTCTGCCCCAATCTTGCACCGGTCTGGCGGGAGTCATTCCGCGTGCTGCGCCCGGGCGGAACCTTGATGGCCGGATTCATGAACCCTGACATCTTCATTTTCGACAGCGCGGCGTTGGACGAGCGCGGTGAGTTCATAGTGCGCCACCAGCTCCCGTTCAGCAGCCTTGATCTGCCGGACGCCGAGCGACAACGCTCGTTCGGCACCGGGCCTATCGAATACAGCCACTCACTCACCGAGCAGATCGGGGGCCAGCTCGCGGCAGGTTTCACCCTGACCCACTTCGATGAGGCCCCGCACCACGCGGATGCCACCGCCCGGTACATGCCTGGCTATTTCGCCACCCGGGCCCTCAAGCCCTGAACGCCGCCCGAGCGAAGAACGTGCGAGTCGGAGAACCCAACGGGAACGAACACCACCGGTCAGCATCCCGCGCGACTCGACGACCTTGCTCCGAGCATCGCAGTCACAGCACCGAACGGCGGATCGGTCGTCGACCCGGAGCCGCATCGGTTGTGGCGGAATACGGCGACCGTTGTCGGTCGCGACACGTGGCGAAATCCCGGGATCTGCCCCTCGTCGCGCTTCAGCCCAGTCATTCCGCCGAGTGCCGGTCACGCGCTGTGTGCTGGCTCGTGCGGTTGCTCGGATGTGGGTGGCGTTCACTCGGCGGACAATTCCTTCGCGAACCGGTGTCGGACCTAGGCTCGGGCACGTGACGGAGTACCAGGTGACCCGGTGGCGCGAGCTTCCTGCGATGGTCGCAGCCCGGGCGGAGGATGAGACGGTGAAGTCCGAGCTCGCACCACGGTTCCAAGAGGCAATCGATGAGGCTGCCATGAGGCTCGGTGACATCGGAGCCGACGAATACCTCGCGGGCTGGCAACGGTCGCCATGGACCGCGGCGGACGGTACGCCGGCCGCGGTGATCGAGCGGGTCACCGCCGAGCTTGAGGCGGAGTGGCCGGTCGACAGGGTCGCCGGGTACCTCGATGGGCTGGGCCTGTGAACCGGCTCGCGGCGTTGTTGGGGGCGGACCGTCCGGTCCTGCTCGACGGCGCCATGGGGACGCTGCTCCAGGAGCAGGGGCTTGCCGACGGTGCGCCGGCTGAGCTGTGGAACCTTGAGAACCCCGAGGTGGTCCGCGCGGTGCACGCGGCCTACGCCGAGGCAGGAGCGCGGGTGCTGACGACCAATACCTTCGGCGGCACTCGGCCACGGCTGGACATGCACGGGCTGGGCGACCGCGCCGGCGAGGTGAACCGGTCGGCGGCGCAGCTCGCCCGATCGGTGGCCGACGCGCGCGGACTGCTCGTCGCCGGCGACCTCGGCCCGACTGGCGAGCTGCTGGCGCCGGTGGGAACGCTGACGCACGCGGAGGCGCAGGCGTTGTTCGCCGAACAGCTCACTGCGCTGGTCGAGGGCGGGATCGACCTGGTGCTGGTGGAGACACTGAGCGACCTCGGTGAGGCCGACGCGGCCCTCGCTGCGGTTCGGGATGTCGCACCGGGCCTTCCGGTCGTTGTGACGATGAGCTTCGACACCAACCTGCGCACCATGATGGGTGTCCGCCCGGGCGACGCGGTGGCGCACCTGGCCGCGGCGGGTGCCGCCGCCGTGGGAGCCAACTGCGGTCGTGGTCCTGAGGAGATGGAGATCATCGCCGCGCAGATGGTGCAGGCTCGCACCGGCGGCGTGCTCCTGGTCGCCCAGTCCAACGCCGGACTCCCGCAGGTTGTGGGCGACCACTTCGAGTACGACGCCAACGCCGACGACTTGGCCGCGCACGCCACTCGGCTGGCCGAGCTGGGTATCGATCTGGTCGGCGGTTGTTGCGGCTCGACGCCGGCACACATCGCCGCCATGGGCGCCACCTTGATCCCAACCTGACCGCTCCCGGACCGATCAGAGGCACGCCACAGCCCCGCGGCCTATGGTGCGGTAGGTAAGGATCGCAACCCCTTGACGGGTAGAACGTAGACCGACCAGCTCGAGCCCGATGTTCGGTCCGGTGGTGGGGAAGATCCGTATGCCTTGCCCGACGATGACGGGGTAGGTCGGCAGGACGATCTCATCGATGAGTCGGTGCTCGTGCAGCCAGCCGGCTCAGCGTGCCGCTCCCCACACCTGCAGTTCGCCGTCGGCCCCTGCCCGAAGCTCGCGGACGGCCGCGGCGATGTCTCCGGACAGGACAGTCGTGTGGGCCCATTGCGAGTCTTGCAGCGTGGTCGTAGCGACGTACCTGGGTCGCGAGTCCAACGCTTCGCCGACTGGGTTCCCCGGATCCATTCCCGCGCCCCAGCAACCGCCCAAGATCTCGTAGGCGCGCCGGAACACCAAGCAGCGCTGATGCCGAGCGCTCTGATCGCCGGGAGGCCGGCCGGCTGCGGGAAGACTCAGGTGCGGACGGGCTTCTTCGACTGTCGGCGTCCATGATCGGTGGCGGTGGTGGAGGGCCGCCAGAGCGGGATCGCCGCGGCGACGCCGAGGACGACGGCTGCGGTGATCGTGGCGCCGCTGGCCACGCTGCCGGGTTTGGTAGTCATCACGAACAGGATCCCGACCATGAGCGTCAGCGTGGTCATCTTGGCGCTCCACGCGTAGGGATCACGCAGCAACCGGAGAGCCCGAGGCGACATGCCGGCGGTGAGCAGCTCGCGTTTGAGCACGCGGCCGCGGCTCTGCTCGATGCCGGAGCCG
>JAICXL010000082.1 GCA_025980475.1 Nocardioidaceae bacterium
GTTCTGCAGCTGGGACTTCTCGTTCTGGCAGCTGACCACCGTGCCGGTCGGGAGGTGGGTCAGCCGCACGGCGGAGTCGGTGGTGTTCACCGACTGGCCGCCCGGGCCGCTCGACCGGTAGACGTCGACCCGGACCTCCTCGTCGGGGATCTCGATCTCGTCGGTCTGCTCGAGCACCGGCACCACCTCGACCGCGGCGAACGACGTCTGCCGGCGGCCCTGGTTGTCGAAGGGGCTGATCCGCACCAGCCGGTGGGTGCCGGCCTCGACGCTCAGGGTGCCGTAGGCGTAGGGCGCGTGCACCGCGAAGGTCGCCGACTTCAGGCCGGCCTCCTCGGCGTAGGAGGTGTCGAAGATCTCGACGGGGTACTTGTTGCGCTCGGCCCAGCGGGTGTACATCCGCATCAGCATCTCGGCGAAGTCCGCGGCGTCGACGCCGCCCGCACCCGAACGGATGGTGACCAGCGCCTCGCGGGCGTCGTACTCCCCCGACAACAGGGTGCGCACCTCCAGCTGCTCGACGACCTTGTGCAGCCGATCGAGCTCCCGCTCGGACTCGGCCAGGGACTCCGCGTCGGCCTCCTCGCGCGCCATCTCGACCATCAGCGCGACGTCCTCCAGCCGGCTCGACAGCGAGGTGAACCGCTCGAGCTCACCCTGGAGCACGGAGAGGCGGCCGGTGACCCGCTGGGCGTTGGCCTGGTCGTCCCAGAGGTCCGGCGCGGCGACCTGCTGACCGAGCTCGGTGATCTCGGCGCGCATCCGGTCGACATCGAGCACCTTGCCGATGGTGCTCATGGTCGCCTGGAGCTGCTTGATCTCTGCCTCGAAGTCGCGGGTTGCCACGAGAGTCAAGGTTACGGCACCCGGCCCGGGCACCGTCAGGCCCGCGGCGCGCGCTCGGAGACCAGGTCGACGAGGTCGGCGATCGAGTCGACCACCCGGGTGGGCCGGTAGGGGAAATGCTCGACCTGCTCCGGCCTGGTCGACCCGGTGGTCACCAGTACCGTCCTCATGCCGGCCTCGAGGCCGGAGACGATGTCGGTGTCCATCCGGTCGCCGATCATCACGGTCGTCTCCGAGTGCGCCTGCAGCCGGTTCAGCGCGCTGCGCATCATCAGCGGGTTCGGCTTGCCGACGTAGTAGGGGCGGCGGTTGGTGGCCGTGCTGATCAGAGCCGCGACCGAGCCGGTGGCCGGCAGCGTCCCTTGCGGGCTGGGCCCGCTCGGGTCCGGGTTCGTCGCAATGAAGCGCGCGCCGGCCTCGACCAGCCGGATCGCCCGGGTGATCGCCTCGAAGGAGTAGGTGCGGGTCTCCCCCAGCACGACGTAGTCGGGGCTGCGGTCGGTCATGACGTAGCCGATGTCGTGGAGCGCCGTGGTCAGCCCGGCTTCGCCCACGACGTACGCCGAGCCGGCGGGGCGCTGGTCGTCCAGGAACTGGGCCGTGGCGAGCGCCGAGGTCCAGATCGACTCCTCGGGCACGTCGATGCCCCCGGCCAGGAGCCGCACCCGCAGGTCACGCGGTGTGTAGATCGAGTTGTTCGTGAGCACGAGGAACGGCCGCCCTGACCGCTTCAGCGCCTCGATGAACTCCTGCGCTCCGGGGATCGGCACCTCCTCGTGGACCAGGACGCCGTCCATGTCGGTCAACCAGGTCTCGATGGGTCGCGGTTCGGTCATGCGGCCCATCTTGGTGGAAGACTGCCGGAGTGGTCACCACGCACCAGCTCGTCGCCTTCGGGATCGCCGCCTTCGTGCTCATCGCGATCCCCGGCCCGAGCGTGCTCTTCGTGATCGGCCGGGCGCTCGCCCACGGCCGCTCGACGGCGGTGGTCAGCGTGCTGGGCAACTCACTCGGCCTGCTGGTCGTGCTCGTGCTGGTCGCCTTCGGCCTCGGCGCGGTGGTCGCCGAGTCCGCCACCGTGTTCCTGGTGCTGAAGCTTGCGGGTGCCGCCTTCCTGGTCTGGCTCGGGTTTCAGGCCTTCCGGCACCGCCGCGGGGTCGACGCCGCCGCGAGCGGGCCGATGGAGGCGGCGCTGCCGCCGGTGACCGCCCTTCGACAGGGCTTCGTCGTCGGCTTCTCCAACCCCAAGGCGTTCATGATCTTCGCGGCGCTGCTGCCGCAGTTCGTCGACCGGGGCCGTGGCCAGGTCGAGGGCCAGATGCTGCTGCTGGGCCTGTTCGCCTTCGCGATCGGCCTGCTCTCCGACAGCGTGTGGGCATTGGCGGCGAGTCAGCTGCGCAGCTGGTTCACGGGCTCACCCCGGCGCGGTCGAGCGCTCGGCGCCGCCGGCGGCGTCTCGATGATCGGGCTGGGGATCGCCCTGCTCGCCACCGGCCGTCCGGACTGAGCGACCCGGTGTCCGCCGTCCGCACGGTGCTCCGAAGCCCTTCGATCCGGCGGTTGATGCTGGCCTCCGCGGTGGCGGCCACGGCCGAGCTGGCCGGCTTCGTGGCCCTGTCGGTCTACACCTACCGGGTCGGCGGCGCCCCGCTCCTCGGGGTGCTCGGCGTCGCGCGGATGGTCTGCGGTGCAGCGCTCACCCCGGTCGTGACCAGCTGGGCCGACCGCGTCCGGCGCGAGCACCTGCTGGTCGCCACCGTGGCGCCGCGGATGCTGCTGATGGCGGCGATCACCGCGATGCTCGCCTCGACGACTCCCGCCGGCCCGGTGATCGCGCTCGCCGGGCTGGCCTCCGGCCTGCACGGGGTGTTCCGTCCGCTGCAGGCGGCGATGATCCCGTGGCTTGCGAAGGACCCCGAGGAGCTCGCCACCGCGAACGGGCTCGCCGGCATCGCCGAAGGAACCTCGGTGCTGGCCGGCCCGGCGATCGCGGCCGGGGTGCTGCTCGCCGGGGACGAGACCGCGGTCGTCGCGGTCGCCACCGTCCTGCTCATCCTCGCGCTGGGCCTGCTGCTCGGGGTCCATGCCCTGGCCGGCACGATCCCGTCGGCGCCGAACGCCCGGCGGCGCATGGTCGGCGACTGGTTGGGGGGGTTGACGACCCTGGTCGGGGACGCCGGCGCCCGCGTCGTGGTCGGCCCGATCCTCGCGCAGGTCTTCGCGCGGGGCGTGCTCAACGTGCTGATGGTTCCACTCGCGATCCATCTCTTCGACCTCGGCGAGGCAGGTGTCGGCTGGCTCGGAGCGGCCATGGGGCTCGGCGGGCTGCTCGGCGGTCCCCTGGGGCTCGCGGTCGTGCGTGGCCACCGGTTGGGATGGCTCCCCGGACTGTCCATCATCTGCTGGGGGCTTCCCCTGGTGGCGCTCGGCCTGGTGCACGCCCCGTTCGCGGCCTACCTGCTCTTCGCCGCCGTCGGGGTGGCCAACATCGTCGAGGACATGTCGGGCTTCACCGCCGTACAGCGTCTGCTCCCGCCCCACCTCCTCGGCCGATCCATGGGCGCCTTCGAGTTCCTGCTCATGTGCGCGTCGGCACTCGGCTCGGCGACGGCACCGGCGATGCTCGGCGCGGCCGGCGCCCGCTGGACGCTGGTCGCCACCGGCGCGCTGGTCGTGGCCGTCGCCACTGCGGCGATGCCGTGGTTGCTGCGGCTGGGCCGCCGGCTCTCGGTGCCGGTCGCGGAGACCGACCTGCTGCGCTCGCTGCCCTTCCTCGAGCCGTTGCCGGTCGGCACCATCGAGCACCTGGCGGCGCAGCTGGGCGACGCCACCTACGACCGCGGCCAGCCGATCGTGCGCGAGGGGGAGCTCGGTGAGGAGTTCTTCGTGATCACCACGGGCTCGGCCGTCGTGTCGGTCGAGGGGCGCGAGGTACGACGGATGCAGGCCGGTGACTACTTCGGCGAGATCGCACTGATGCGCGACGTGCCACGCACGGCCACGGTCATCGCCGACGAGCCGCTGCAGCTCAGGACCCTGACCCGGGTGGAGTTCCTGTGCGCCGTGACCGGGAACCCCGCCAGCGTCGGCTCTCTCGATGCCCTGGCGCTGGACCGGCTCCGCACCACCGGTCGGTGACTGGCCCGACGGTCACGGCGAGACGTCGACGACGCTCGCGGCCGCTCCACGCACGACGGCCGTCCGGGACACTCCGGGCACGTGCAGCGGGAGCCGCAGCGGTGCGGCCACCCGCACCACGACCGTCTGCCCCTGCGCGGCGACCGAGTAGTCGAGGCCGGGGAACCGGCGCCGCGCCCCGTTGGCCCGCAGGTAGTCAGCGACGAACTGCCGGGCCGACGCCGGGTCGATCTGCACCCGCGCGCCGAGACCCTGACGGTAGACCTGGTCACCCTCGATCCCGTCCGTGGCCGCCAGCGCGGCGGCGTCAGCCACTGCGTCGAGACCTTGCCGCTGGAGGTAGGCGGCGGACGCGTCGACCACCACCGCGACGAGCAGCGCGACCACGACGGCGAGACCGATCACCAGCGGAGCGATGCTGCCGCTGTCGCGGTGCCGGGCCGTCACGGTCGGGCCTCCCGGAACCGCCCGTAGGGCGAGCGATGCACGGCGTCGACGCTGATCCGCGGCGTGTTCGCGCCGAGCGCATGCGGCAGCAGCGGCAGGTCGGCTGCGGAACGCACCTGCGCGGACACGACAGATCCCGGGGTGAGGCAGGCCTCGGGTGCGGGCCGGCAGGTGATGACCAGGGACAGGTGGGGATCCTCGACTCCCTGGTCCGCGAAGGCCAGCCGCGCGGCCGTGCGCGCGCGGGCGTACCCCGTTCGCTGGTCGGGAGCGGTCACGAAGGCCCGGCTCGCCGACCGGGCAGCCACCGACGCGGCGTAGGCAGTGCGCTGGGTGTCGAAGACCGCGACGACCACGTAGAGCAGCGGCACCAGGAGCAGCACGGACAACCAGACGAACTCCACGATCGCTGTCCCGCGCCCGGCACGGCTCCACCGTCCGCCTCGGCTCACGGCAGTGGCTCCTCGACCGCGTGGCCGGTCACGTCCAGCGTGATCGCCGGCCCCCAGATGCCGAGCGGCGGGATCTCCGCGTGCACCCGGACCTCCACCACCGGCACGCCGTCCACGAACCGCTCCTCGGCGGTGGTGGCGGAGGCGAAGCGGTCAGCGACAGCGCCGCGGATCTGCTCACGCGTGCGGGCCACGCCTGCGGCAGGGCCACGGTCGACGGTGGCGGCATACCTGGCACCCTCGGCAGCAGCCGCCGTGAGGGTGTTGTGCACATACATCACCAGGGCGACCTGCATCACACCAAGAACCAGCGGCACCAGGACCAGGCTGACCAGGACGAAGTCGACCACCGCGGCTCCTCGCTGGCCGCGGCGCGGCCGGTCAGCCCGCCACGGAGGACAGCGCCGCACGCAGCATCGAGCTCAGCTGGGGACCGGCGATCGCCCAGAGCCCGGCGACGAGCCCCGCGGTCATCACAGTGATCAGGACCCAACCGGGCACGTCACCGTGCTCGTCCCGGGGCCGGGCCCCGTGCGTGGGTTGCCCGGTCCAGCCGGCGACCAGTGACCAAGCGCGCAGCCATGCGATCTGCACCATCTTGTCTTCTCCCATCTCATCGGTCAGGCAGCCCGGTCACGGCACCACGAGGTGCAGGCCCACCAGGCCGGGCCAGAAGGCGAAAACCACGACCACGGGGAGGACGCCGAAGACGACCGGCACCATCATCGCGATCTCCTTGCGCGACGCCGACTCGATCAGCGACCGCCGACCGGCCTCCCTGACGTCGGCGGCCTGCGCGTGCAGGACGTCGGCCAACGGTGTGCCGCGCTCGACCGCGATCGCCAGGCCCTCGGCGAACCGCGCCACGACCGGCAACCCCGACCTCGAGGCCATCAGGTCGAACGCCTCGGTGACCGGGGTCCCCGTCCGCACGTCTGCCAGCACCCGTCTCAGCTCCGCGGACAGCGCACCGTGGGACCTTGCGACCACCCGGTCGAGCGCACCCACCGGGCCCTCCCCGGCCGCGACCGCGAGGGCCAGCAGCTCGGCGATCGTGGGGAACTCCTGCAGGATCCGTTCCTCCCGCTGCTTCACCTGTGCGGTCAGGCGGTTCTCGCGCAGCAGGACCCCGAGAACGAAGGCGCAGCAGCACAGGATCATCAGCGGTGCAGCCCGTTGTGGCGACCGCGCGGCGATCAGCGCCGCCGGCACGGCGGCGGTCGCGAAACCACCGAGGCCCCAGACCAGCTGCTCGACCCGGAAGTCGTGGACGCTGATCGCCAGCCCGGCACGGTCGATGCGGCGGCGGACCGACCCACTGCCCCCGAGGACCCGGTCGACCAGCCCGGCTGCGCCGTGCACCAGCGGACCGAACACCCCCGCGAACGCCGACGTCGGCGCCGGAGGCCAGACCGCCACGCCGGGCGCCTGTGGCAGGTCCCGCAGGTAGGGGAGCACCCGCGCCACGAAGGCCGCCCTGCGGCGGGAGAGCACGGCAGTGAGCACCAGCAGCACGCCGAGTCCGAACACCGCCCCGACGACACCGCCCACCACCAGCCCGGTCACGAGAGGATCCGCCTCTCGGACGGCAGCCGGCCGATCCGGAGCATCAGCCGGTAACAGCCGAAGCAGACGGCAGCGCCGACCGCCAGCACCAGGACACCCGCGCCGGTCGCATAGCGGTGGATCACCTGGGGCTGGAAGCACAGCAGGAGCAGGACGAGCCAGGGAGCCGCCACCGCCAGGCGGGCACCGTTGACGGTCCAGCTCTGCCTGGCCTCGAGCTCCGAACGGGTCCGGGCGTCGTCCCGCAGGTAGCCCGAGAGGCCGCGCAGCACCCGGCCGAGGTCGCCCCCGCCAACCTCGCGGGCGATCCGCAGCCCCTCCACCACCCGGTCACCGACGGGGTCAGCCAACCGCTCCTTGAGGCGGTCGAGGGCATCGAAGAACCGACCGCTGACCTGGTAGTCGATCCCGAAGGCCGCAAAGGCGGGACGCAGCGGCTCCGGACCGCGCACCGAGAGGGCGGTCAGCGCCTCGGGCAACGACATCCCCGCATGCACCGCCGAGGCTAGATTGTCCACGGCCTCCGGCCAGACCTCTGCGAGCTCGCGCTGCCGTCGCCGGGCGCGGCTGCGGACCACGGTGATCGGGAGGTGACCACCCATGGCTCCGAACGCGATGGCCACCGGGAAGGTGCGGGAAACGATCTGCGCCACCACCAGGGCGGTGACACCACAGGCCACGCAGAGGCCGACCAGCCCGGCGGGGCGGACCTGCCCGAGGTCGGCGGAGGCCAGGAGGCGGTCGAGCGGGGATGCCTGCCGTGGAACCCGAGTCCGCGGCAGCACGAAGGCGGACCAGATCAGCAGCAGCCCGATGCCGACCCCGAGCCCGACGACGGCCCCCATCAGCCCGGCTCCCCGAGCACCGTGTGCACGTCGATGCCGGCCCGGGCGAACGCTTCGAGCCGCGGCGGCATCCCGTGAGCACGGACGAGCCCGTCCGCACCGCGCAGGAAGACCTGCTCGGTCTCGATGATGTCGTTCTCCACCCGGCCGGGCACGGCCACGACCTCGTTGACCCGGCGCACGCCTTGGCCGTCGACGCCGAGGTGCACCACGACGTCGACCGATGCTGCCACGGTGGGGACCACGAACTTCGCCGAGATGTTCTCCCCCGCCAGCAAGGGCAGCGTGCACAGCTTGACCAGCGCCTCACGGGCGCTGTTGGCGTGGATGGTGGCCATGCCCGGCAGGCCGGAGTTGAGCGCGAGGAGGAGGTCGAGGCACTCCGCCGAGCGCACCTCGCCGACGATGATGCGCGTCGGCCTCATCCGCAGCGCTTCTCGCACCAGGTCGCGCAGGTTGACCTCTCCCGTGCCCTCCAGACCCGCCTGCCGGGTTTGCATGGCCACCCAGTCGGCGTGCTGGAATCCGAGCTCGAAGACCTCCTCGGCACTGACGATCCGGTCGCCACCGGGGATGGCGGCAGCGAGGCAATTCAAGAGGGTGGTCTTCCCCGCCTGGGTGCCTCCGGCCACGACGATGTTGAGGCCGGCCTGGACACTGGCCTCGAGGAAGCGCGCCGCCTGGGGCGTCAGCGACCCGAGCCCGACCAGGTCGTCGAGCCGAGCCGCGCGCAGCACGAACTTGCGGATGTTGACCGCGGAGAAGTCCCGGCTGATGCCTTCGAGCACCACATGAAGGCGGTGGCCCTGCGGCAGCATCGCGTCGACGAAGGGCTGGGACAGGTCGATGCGCCGGCCGCTGGACTTCAACATCCGCTCGACCAGCTCCTGCACCTGCGACCGGGAGAGGATGACGTTGGTCAGCTCGTGGCGTCCGTTGCGCGCGACGAACACCCGGCTCGGGTGGTTGATCCACACCTCTTCGACGTCCGGGTCCTCGAGGAACCGCTGCAACGGACCGAAGCCCGCGACCCGCGCGACCAGCTCGCCGACCACCTCCTTGGGGTCGGCCACGGGCAGCACCGTCCCGGTGAGACTGCGCTCGTCGTGCACGCGGACGACATGCTCGGCGAGGTGACGCACCCGGGCGACCTCGAGCTGGGGATCGACGCCCTCGCGGCGCACGGCATCACGCACCTGCGCGTCGAGGTCGTCGACGAGGGCAGCCGCGTAGGGGTCGCCAACGGTCATGCAGGAACTCCGCACCATCCCGAGAGAGCCGTCGAGGACAGTCCTACACCGGCTCGCCGGTGAGCGGAACCCCCTGCCGCGCTCTGTGGACGGCCGGAGGCGTTTATCCGGCTCCAGCACCGGGAAGGAAGTCGCTGGAGCGCGTGCGCCGCCGTTTCCCGGGTACGGCGGAACGCGCTCCTCGGGTCTCGCAGCGGGGCGACGACCGGTCAGGCCAGCTCGAAGAGGTCGCCCTCCTCGGCCACCCGGGCGAGCACGTCACCGAGGACGAGCTGCTCGATCGCCAGCGGGTCCTCGGCCGCTGCCTCGACCTCCGCCCAGGTGCGAGGTGCGGCGACGTAGGGCCGCTCGCGACCCCGCAACGAGTAGGGCGAGATCGTCGTCTTCGCCCCGACGTTCTGCGACCAGTCCAGGAAGATCTTGCCGGCGCGGCGGGCCCTGGCCATCTCCGAGAGCACCATCGACCGGTGCTCCTTCTCGAGCTCCTCGGCCACCTCGCGGGCGTAGTCGCGCACCTCGTCGCTGGTGCGGGAGCGGTCGAGCGCGGCGTAGAGGTGGATGCCCTTCGACCCGCTGGTCACCGGCACGCAGTCCAGCCCGTCGGCGCCGAGCCGGTCACGGACCAGCAGCGCCACCTGCGCGCACTCCATCAGCCCGGCTGGCTCCCCCGGGTCCAGGTCGACGACCAGCCGGTTCGGGTTGACCGGCTGTCCGTCGGCGTCGACGGTCCACTGGTGCACGTGCAGCTCCAGCGCGGCCAGGTTGCCCAGCCAGGTCAGCGTCGCCAGCGAGTCCACCACCGGGAAGCGCAGCTCGCCGGCCTCGCCGGACGCGGACCGCGACCCGGTGGTCGGCACCGACACCGTGCGCACCCACCGCGGGGTCCCGGCGGGCGCGTTCTTCTCGAAGAACGACTGCTCGGCCGTGCCGTTCGGCCAGCGGATCCGGGTCACCGCACGGTCGGCCAGGTGCGGCAGCAGCACCGGGGCGACCTGTGCGTAGTAGTGCAGGACCTCGCCCTTCGTGGTGCCCGTCCGCGGGTAGAGCACCTTGTCCAGGTTCGACAGCTTCAGCGTGCGCCCGTCGACCTCGACCCGCACGTCAGTGTCCTCCGTCATCGACCCACCTCCGGGGACGTACGGCGTCTCATGTCTCCTCCGCGAGGTCACCCGGCGCGAGGTCGGTGCGGACTCCCCGGTAGGCCGGCTGTCGTAGCCGCCCCTCCCCGGTGGTGCCGAGATGCTGCACGTCGACCACGACCTCCGGCCGCACCCAGGCCGTGCCGGTGCGATCGGCACGCGGCAGTACCTCGACGAACGGCGACTCCTCGACGGTGAGAGGCTCGAGCACGTCCTTGAGCCGCTGTCCGACTCTTCCCGCGATTCCGCTGCCGACCTTGCCGCAGTAGCGCAGCCCGTCGCCGGTGGGCGTGCCGACCAGCACGGCGCCGATGCGGGTGGCGCTGCCGGTCTCGCGCCGGAAGCCGCCGACGACGTAGGACGCCGTGGGCCGGATCGGGAACTTCAGCCAGTCGCGACTGCGCTGGCCCGGCCGGTACGGCGACGACAGCCGCTTGCTCACGATCCCCTCCAGGCCCTGCTGCTCGGCCACCGAGAGCAGCAGGGTGCCATCGTCGTACTCGGGCGGCACCTGCCAGCACCCCTCGGGAAGCGCGAGGTCCTCCAGCCGCGACCGCCGGTCGCGCAGCGGCCGGTCGAGCAGCATTTCCCCGTCGAGCCGGAGCAGGTCGAAGACGACCAGGGTGACCGGGTTGTCCTTCGCCAGCCGGGCTGCCTTGCGCGCGTCGCGGACGTGCATCCGATCGGCCAGCGCGCCGAACGACGGCACCCCGTCGTCGAGCGCCACCACCTCGCCGTCGAGCAGGAAGTCGCGGCCGACGGCAGCGAGGCCATACAGCTCGGGGTAGGCGACCGTGACCGGGTTCTCGTTGCGCGAGGTCATCCGCAACGCGCTGCCGTCGCAGTCTGCGAGCACGCGGACGCCGTCCCACTTGACCTCGTGCACCCAGCCGGCGCCGGTCGGCACGGCGTCGCCACGCGTGGCCAGCATCGGTAGCATGGTGTTTATCCTGCCCGCCGGGTGGCAAGGTTGAGCCATGCGAGCCATCTGGAAGGGTGCCGTGTCGTTCGGCCTGGTCAGCGTGCCGGTCAAGCTCTACGCCGTCACGGAGAGCCGCGACATCTCGTTCCGGCAGGTCCACGCCAAGGACGGCGGCCGGATCAGGTACCAGCGGGTCTGCAGCCTCGACGGCGAGGAAGTCGCCTATGCCGACATCGCCAAGGGCTTCGAGACCGAGGACGGCGAGATGGTCATCCTCACCGACGAGGACCTGGCCGAGCTGCCGGTGAGCAGCAGTCGCGAGATCAGCGTCGAGAAGTTCGTGCCCAGCGAGCAGATCGACCCGATGCTGATGGAGAAGAGCTACTACCTCGAGCCCGAGGGCGCGGGTGCCAAGCCGTACGCGTTGCTGCGCGAGGCGCTGCTCGAGGCCGACCGGATGGCGCTGGTGACCGTGTCACTGCGCAACCGGATGTCGCTGGCCGTGCTCCGTGTGCGTGACGACGTGATCGTGCTGCAGACGATGATGTGGCCCGACGAGGTCCGCACCCCCGACTTCAACACCGGCGACCCCGAGTCCGCGAAGCCGCAGGAGGCGAAGATGGCACGAATGCTCGTCGAGACCCTCGCCGGCGACTTCGACGCCTCGGAGTACGAGGACGACTACCGCGCTGCGGTCGAGGCGCTGGTCGAGGCCAAGGTGGAGGGTGGAGAGGTCGAGAAGGCACCGGCCGAGGCGAAGACCTCCGGGGAGGTCGTCGACCTGCTCGCTGCGCTGCAGCGCAGCGTCGAGGCCGCCAAGTCGGCGCGCGGCGAGACCAGCGGCTTGGACGTGCGCGAGGAGGCCGCCGAGGACTCCGTCCCGAAGAAGACCGCGGGCAAGAAGGCCCCGACGAAGAAGGCGACCGGCAAGAAGGCCGCCTCGAAGTCGACGACCAGCAAGTCCACGGCCAAGAAGGGCACCGCGAAGAAGTCCACCCGCAAGGCCAGCTGAGCCTCAGCGGCTTCGCAGCAGCACCCCGCGGCCCGCGAGCACGCCCCACGGAGCCAGCGCGGCACCAGGCCAGCCCGCCGGAGGCGAGCGTCACCAGGAGCGACCCGATGAAGTCGGGTGCAGGCAGTGGTCCACACCTACGAGCCCGAGTGGCCGCTCAGCGCTGACCTCGCGCCGCCGCGGAGTCCGGGAACCGGCGGTCGGCGAGCGAGAACGCCAGGTCCGAGAGCCGCGGAGCCACCAGGTTGAACAGCTCGGCGACCGCGCCCGGGATCGTCCCGACGGTGA
>JAICXL010000056.1 GCA_025980475.1 Nocardioidaceae bacterium
GAAAGGACGTCACCCACCGCTACCCCCACGCCCACACGACCGTGGCAGCGCACGTGGCGGTGACTTGGACGGCGCGGTACAGCGTCAACGGGAGCGCGCTGCAACCGGTGGACGGGACCGTGACGACCACCGGGCCGGACACCTCGCTGCGCATCGCCGAGGCGATCCCGGCTCTGTCCGGAAGCGGCCACTGACTCGCGAGGATGGTCGAAATCGCCGCCCACGGTCAGTTCCATGGACTCCACCGACAAATGCCTGGTCGACGTGCCGTGCCGTGAAGAGGTGATGACCGGAGGAAGGCCCGGGTGGACGATCGAACCGAGCGCGTGATCCGATCGTGGCACTGCTCGATACTTGACCGTACGACGACCTCACTCTCGTCGTCCGGGCCACGAGGCCCAACTGAACGGGCCACCAGGCCCAACTCAACGGGCCACCAGGCCCAACTCAACGGGCCGCAAGGCCCAACTCGACGGCCAGAGCTAGAGGCCGGGGGCACCCCAGACCGGCATCCAGCGGTCGGTGTCCGGCTCGACCGCCACCTCGCCGGTGAGCGCGTCGCGGACCTGTCGTTCGAGGAGCACGTCGCGCTGCTGCCCGCCGCTCGGGGCGAACGGGTAGAACGTCCCCTGCTTGTAGAGGTAGACCACGCCGACCTTCTGTCCCGACGGCGCGATGAACGCGAGCATCGAGCAGAGCAGCCCGGAGGCGAACCCCTGGGTCTCCAGCGAGCTGTTCACCGCGTGCAGGTCCGCGACCACCGTGCCCACGTCGTCCGGGCTGCCGTTGATCACCAGCCAGGTGAACCCGTAGCCGTCCGTGGTCTGCTCGACGTGCGGCCCGCCGTCCATCTCGATCAGCTGCACCGCCTCCTGAGTGGTGGCGACTGACGCGCGCCCCTCGGCAGAGCGGAAGCAGACCGAGCCGACGCCGGTCGGGTTGATCCCGAGCGACGTCTGCAGGGTGATCGACGCGGATGGCAGCGCGAAGAGGCTGTCGAGGTTCGGCCGCTTGGTGCGGCTGGTGCCGCGCAGCACGTCCCAGAAGCCCATCAGCGCGCGGGGGGCAGGCCGGGACCCGGCGACTCCGCGGGTCCACCGTCCATCGGGCGGCCTAGCTCGGCGGCGATGCGGGCCAGCTGGTCGAGCCGCTTCTCCAGCGACGGGTGGGTCGAGGTGATCGTGCTCATCGTCAATCCGCTGACCGCCGGGGTGATGAAGAAGGCGTTCATCGGCTGAACCTCGCGCAGGTCGCGGGTGGGCCGCCGGGCGATGTCGCCGCTGATCTTCTGCAGCGCGGACGCGAGCGCCGACGGGTTCATCGTCAGGTAGGCGCCCGACCGGTCGGCGCACAGCTCGCGGTAGCGCGAGAGCATCCGGGTGAGCAGGAAGCTGACGGCGTAGACGACCAGGCTGACAACCAGCATCAGCAGGAAGATGTAGGCGCCGCCACCGTTGTTGTTGTTGTTGCCGCGACCGCGCCCTCCGCCACCGAACATCGCCCCGAACTGCGCACCGCGCATGCTCAGCCCGGCGATGATGCCGGCCGAGGCGGCGACGGTCATCACCAGCACGTCCTTATGGGCGACGTGGGAAAGCTCGTGGGCGAGCACCGCCTCCATCTCCTCGGCGTCGAGACGCTGCAGGATCCCTGTGGTCACGCAGACCACCGCGTGCTCGGCGGAGCGGCCGGTGGCGAAGGCGTTCGGCATCGCCATGTCGGCCACCGCGACCCGCGGCTTGGGCATGTCGGCGAGCGCGCAGAGCCGGTCGATCATGCCGTGCAGCTGGGGCGCCTGCTCAGCCGTGACCTCACGGGCCCGCATCGCCCGAAGGGCCAATCGGTCGGAGTTGTACCACTGGTACCACGCGATTCCGAGCCCGATCAGCGCGATGATCACCGCATAGCTGGGGAAGGCGTACATCAGGCCGACCACGACGGCGACGAAGAGCCCGCCGAGCAGGAACATGACGGTGGTCATCCGGACGGTCAGCCCGGTGTCCTTGATGAAGCGGTTGCTGGGCATGGAGTGCCGGCGTCCTCTCTGGAGCGCTGGCCGGGTGCTAGCCGGGGATGAGTCCGTCGTCCGACAGTAGCTCGCGCACTTCGGCGAGCGTCGCGTCGGGCGGCGGCATGATGAAGTCGGAGTCGACCAGGACGTCGTCGGCGAGCGGCGTGCCGGCAGCGCGTACGGCGTCCAGCAAGGCGCTCATCGCCCTGCGGAAGCCGGCCTCGTCACCGGTGGCCACCGCGGTCTCGAGGTCGGCGTCGAGCTCGTTGAGGTGGTCCAGCTTGTCCTCGGAGATCTCGAGCTGCCCCTCTGTCATGATCCGGACGATCATCAGTGACCCTCCTGCTCCGGCTGGATGACCGCCTCGCCGGAGGCCGTCGTACCCGGTGCTGCCGGGTCACCCTGCTCGATCGCGGGTGCGGTGCCGCCCTTGAGGGCCGCGAGCTCGGCCTCGACGTCGGAGTGCGAGCTCATCGCCTCCAGCTCACGACTGATGTCGTCACCGCCGCTGCTCGCCGAGGCGTCGTCGAGCGCACCGGAGGCGATCAGCTCGTCGATCGCGCCGGCACGGGCCTGCATCTGCTGGGTCTTGTCCTCGGCGCGCTGGATGGCCATGCCGACGTCGCCCATCTCCTCAGAGATGCCGGAGAACGCCTCGTTGATCCGGGTCTGGGCCTCCGCTGCGGTGTAGGTGGCCTTGACGGTCTCCTTCCGGGTGCGGAAGGCCTCGACCTTGGCCTGCAGCCGCTGCGACGCGAGCGTGAGCTTCTCCTCCTCGGCCTGCAGCTGGGCCTGCTGCGCCTGGAGGTCGGAGATCTGCCCCTGCAGCCCGGACTTGCGGGTGAGCGCCTCACGGGCGAGGTCCTCGCGGTTCATCGAGATGGCCTTCTTGGCCTGCTCGGTGAGCTTGTCGCTCTGCGAGGTGAGCTGGTTGACCTGCAGCTCGACCCGCTTGCGGCTCGTGGCGACGTCGACGACCCCGCGCTTGACCTTGGTCAGCATCTCCAGCTGGCGCTGGTAGCTGTAGTCGAGGGTCTCGCGCGGGTCCTCGGCGCGGTCCAGCGCCTTGTTGGCCTTGGCCTTGAAGATCGTGCTGAAGCGCTGCATCAAGCCCATGGGATGCATGCCCCCTTCTGTCGCGTCGCTGGCGGCCCACGTCGCCGAGGTCGGTGGACCCGGCCCGGTGGGCCGCTGGTGGATCCAATCTATCCAACCGCGCCCAGCGGCTTTTGGGAACTCGGCCGGTAGGCTGGGCCCATCCCCGTCAGTGCGACCCCCGAAGGCATCCCCTTGTTCCGACGCAGCCAGACCACCGCCGAGCCCCAGCCGAGCACGCAGGAGGTCAGGCCCGGCGGCAAGGGTCGGTCGACGCCCAGTCGCAAGGAGGCCGAGGCGGCGGCGCGTGCCCGGGCGAAGGCGGTCTACGACGCCAAGGGCAGCCGGAAGGCCCAGCGCCAGCAGCGCGCCCAGGCGGCCTCGAAGATGCGCGAGGCGATGCGCACCGGCGACGACCGCTTCCTGCCGGCTCGCGACAAGGGCCCGGTGCGCCGGTTCATCCGCGACTACGTCGACGCCCGTCTGTGCGTCGGTGAGTTCCTGCTCCCGCTGCTGGTCGTGATCATGGTGCTGCAGGCGGGGACCAACGCCACCATGCACAAGGCCAGCGACGACCTGTGGTTCGCCACGATCGTGCTGACCGCCCTCGACACCGCCGTGATGCTCTGGCGGCTGCGCCAGCAGCTCAGGACGCGCTTCCCCGACGAGGAGACCCGCGGCTCGGTGTTCTACGCGATCATGCGGATGCTGCAGCTCCGCCCGATGCGCCAGCCCAAGGCCCAGGTCAAGCTCGGCGGCAAGCCCAAGCGCTGACCCGTTGACTTGGGCCTCGCGGCCCGTTCAGTTGGGCCTCGCGGCCCGTTCAGTTGGGCCTCGCGGCCGACTGGGGCCCGAAGTCCCGACTCGACGGGCCCGGAGACCCAACTCGACGGGCCCGGAGACCCAACTGAACTAGGGGGTCTCGAGGGACATCGGGCCGTAGGCCTCGCGGTCGCCCTCGAAGAGGGTGACCGCCGAGACGCCGTCCTCGACCAGGTCGGGCCAGACCTCCCCCACCCACGACTCGGCGTCGGCTCGGGTGGGGAATTCCTGGCGCCCCTCCTCGGGCTCGACCACGCGGCCATCGGCGTCGAGCAGCTGCCACCACCATGGCACCGCGTTCACGGTCGAGGGCGACGGGAAGCTGGAGTCGGGCGGCAAGCTCATGTCGGCACCCTATTTCAGCGCACGCCGGTCTCGACGAACGGCGGCTTGGTCACCACGAACGCCTCGGCCCGGCCCCGCACGTCGACCGACACCTCGGTGTCGTCCTCGACCTCCTTGTTGACCATCGCGAGCGCGATGCCCTTGCGGAGCGTGGGCGAGAAGGTGCCGGAGGTGACGTAGCCGACCGGCAGGTCCCGGGCCAGGTGCACGCTCATCTGCGGTCGCGGGATGCCGCGCCCCTGCGCCACCAGGCCGCGCAGCTGCACGGAGACGCCCTCCTCCTTCTCGGCGACCAGCGCGTCCTTGCCCCAGAAGTCCGCCTTCTTCCACCCCACGGCCCAGGCCACCCGCGCCTGGTTCGGCGTGATCTCGAGCGACAGGTCCTGCCCGTGCAGCGGGTAGCCCATCTCGAGCCGCAGGGTGTCGCGGGCGGCGAGTCCGCACGGCAGCAGCGCGAACGTCTTCCCCGCCTCGAGGAGGGCGTCCCACAACGGGCCCGCGACGGCATTCGCGGCGATCAGCTCGTAGCCACGCTCGCCCGTGTAGCCGGTGCGGCAGACGACGACGTCGTGTCCGGCGTACGGCGCGTCGACGAAGCTCATGTAGTCGTGGCCGGTGGGCAGCCCGACCGCCTCGAGCACCGTGTCGCACTGGCTGCCCTGGACGGCGAGCACGACGTCGTCCTCGTGGTGGTCGGTGATCGCGACGCCGGCCGGCGCCTCGGCGTCCAGCCGCCGCTTCACCTCCGCCGAGTTGGCGGCATTGGGCACCAGCAGCACGTGGTCGTCCGCCACGTAGTAGGCGATCAGGTCATCGACGACGCCACCGGTGGCAGCGTCGCAGCACAGGGTGTACTGGGCCTTGCCGGGCTCGATCCGGGCCAGGTCGTTGGTCAGGCAACGGTTCACGAAGGCCGCCGCCCCGTCACCGCGCAGCACCAGCTTGCCGAGGTGGCTGACGTCGAAGAGTCCCACGGCGCTGCGCACCGCCGTGTGCTCCTTCAGGACACCGGAGGGGTACTCCAGCGGCATCTCCCAGCCGCCGAACTCGGCGAACTTCGCCCCGAGGGCGACGTGGCGGTCGTGCAGGGGCGACTGCTTGAGGGCCATGGCTGCGAACGTACCGCAGCCGGCCGGCCCGACCGCAGCACGCGACAGCGTCGGCCGGTTCGGTGGCTAGCATGCGGGGCGTGACGACCTACACGCTTCGCAAGGGCAGCCCCGACCGCACCGGAAGCGACCTGGTGGTGATCGGGGTGGCGCAGCAGGGCGAGGGGTCCTCCCGCAAGCTGGTCCCCTGCCCGGGCGGCGAGCCGGTGGCCGAGGCCTGGGGGCGCAAGTTCGACCCGTTGCTGACCGCGATGGGCTTCAAGGGCGGTGCCGGGGAGGTGCTCAAGGTGCCGACCGGTGGCACCATCCGCGCCGGCCAGCTGTTGGTCGTCGGCCTGGGGCCCGTCGACGGGCTGGCTCCCGACCACGTGCGCCGTGCCGCCGGTGTGGCCGCCCGCAACGTCGGGAACGCGGCCTCCGTCGCGCTGGCGCTGCCCGCCCACGACGCCGAGCACGTGCGCGCGGTCGTGGAGGGCTTCCGGTCCGGCAGCTACGCCTACGCCGCCTACAAGAAGCCGGGCGACCGGCCCGGTGACGTGGCGATCCTCAGCGACATCGCCCGACGCAAGGACGCCACCGACGCGCTGGCGCGGGCCGAGGTCGTCGGCGCGCTGGTCGACCAGGTCCGCGACTGGGTCAACACGCCTGCCAACGAGCTCACCCCGGCGTCCTTCGCCGAGGCGGTCACGGCGCTGGCGAAGAAGCACGGCAAGGGCGCAGCCAAGAGCGGGCTCACCGTCGAGGTGGTCGACACCGACGCCCTGGGCGAGCTCGGTTGCGGCGGCATCCTCGGCGTCGGGATGAGCTCGGCCAACCTGCCCTGCCTGGTGAAGGTGACCTGGGAGCCGCAGGACGCACCGGACGCGCCGCAGGTGGCCCTGGTCGGGAAGGGCATCACCTATGACTCCGGCGGGCTGACCATCAAGCCGGGGTCATCGATGGTGACGATGAAGTGCGACATGAGCGGCGCCGCCGCAGTGGTCGCCGCGGTGCATGCCGCCGCCGACCTCGCGCTGCCGGTCCGGGTCACGGCTTGGGCACCGATGGCGGAGAACATGATCTCCGGGCAGGCGATGCGGCCCGGTGACGTGCTGACGATGTACGGCGGCAAGACCGTGGAGGTCCGCAACACCGATGCCGAGGGTCGTCTCGTCCTCGCCGACGCCCTCGCGATGGCCGTCGAGACCGGCCCCGAGGCGATCGTGGAGGTGTCCACGCTGACCGGCGCGTGCGTGGTGGCGCTCGGTGACCGCATCGCCGGTCTCTTCGGCGACGACGACGTGGTGGCCGACGTGCAGGCCGCCGCCGAGGTCTCCGGGGAGAAGTTCTGGCGGCTGCCGATCCCGGAGCACACCAGCGAGCAGGTCCGCAACGAGAGCGAGATCGCCGACCTGTTGCAGCACAACTGGGTCCGCTGGGGCGGGGCGCTGTGGGCGGCGGCCTTCGTCAAGGAGTTCGCCGGCGGGCTGCCCTTCGCGCACCTCGACATCGCCGGCCCGGCGTTCAACACCGGCTCGCCGTGGGGGCACCAGCCCTCCGGCGGCACCGGCTTCGCCGTCGCGACGCTGGTCGACTTCCTGGAGCGGCGCGCGAACCGCTGACCGTAGGCTAGAAGCCGCGCTCCTTGCGGAGCTCCTTCTGGCGCTTGTTCCACTCCCGCATCCGGGCAGGCACGCCGACCACGGCAGCGTCGTACGACGGCACTCCGTGACCGTTCGCGAAGTCGTGGGCCCAGCCGACCGACGGCACCCGGCGGCGGGTCCACTCGCCGTCGTGCGCGACCAGCAGCAGGGTCACGTCGGAGACCGCGGTGCGCGGCTCCACGAAGCCCTCGACGCCGCGGCGACTGGTGACGAAGTCCCGCAGGTGCGCCTCATCGGCGGGGTCGGAGGTGCGCACGATCGTGGGCCCACCGTCGTGCGGGCCCCGGGATCGGCGCCGCGGTCCACGGCTCCGAAAGCGGTCGAGCATAGCCATGCAGGCAAGTGTGCCCTGCTGTCGCCGCCTTCGCTGGCAGTTACCGACGAGTCCTATCGGCCCGTTGTGGCCCGGGCTTCGGCAGGTGCAAGGATGTGGCGGTCGGCACATCGGAGCGGAGGAGACAGTTGGCGGACACGGCAGCGCAGCACGAGCAGGGGTTCGACGTGGTCGTCCTCGGAGCGGGATCCGGCGGCTACGCCTGCGCCCTGCGCGCCGCCCAGCTGGGCCTGACGGTCGCCCTGGTCGAGAAGGGCAAGCTCGGCGGCACCTGCCTGCACGTCGGCTGCATCCCGACCAAGGCGCTGCTGCACGCCGCCGAGGTCGCCGACGCCGCGCGCGAGTCCGCCCGGTTCGGGGTGCAGGCCACGCTCGAGGGCATCGACATGACCGGAGTGAACAGCTACAAGGACGGCGTCGTCGAGCGGCTCTTCAAGGGCCTGACCGGGCTCGTGAAGGGACGCGGCATCACCGTGGTCGAGGGCAACGGCCGGCTCGTCGCCCCGCGGACGGTCGAGGTCGGTGGGACGTCGTACGTCGGCAAGCACGTCGTGCTCGCGACGGGGTCGTACTCCAAGACGCTGCCCAGCCTCTCGGTGGACGGCGAGAAGGTGCTGACCTCCGAGCAGGCGCTGCGGCTCGACCGGGTGCCGGCGTCGGTGATCGTGCTCGGCGGCGGCGTGATCGGCTGTGAGTTCGCCAGCGTGTGGCGGTCGTTCGGCGCAGAGGTGACGATCGTCGAGGCGCTGCCCCGGCTGCTGCCGGGCGAGGACGAGCAGTCGTCGAAGGCGCTGGAGCGCGCGTTCCGCAAGCGCGGCATCAAGGCACTGACGGGCACCCCTTTCAAGGGGGTCGACGTCACGGAGACCGGCGTCCGCGTCACCGTCGAGAGCGGCGACGCCTTCGAGGCCGAGCTGCTGCTGGTGGCGGTGGGTCGCGGTCCGGTCACCGAGGGACTGGGGTACGACGAGCAGGGGATCGCCCTCGACCGCGGCTTCGTGCTGACCGACGACCGCTGCCGCACGAACGTCGAGGGCGTCTACGCCGTCGGTGACATCGTGCCGGGGCTGCAGCTGGCACACCGTGGCTTCCAGCAGGGCATCTTCGTCGCCGAGGACATCGCGGGGCTGTCCCCCACGCCCTTCGAGGACTCAGGCATTCCGCGAGTGACCTACTCCGACCCCGAAGTGGCGTCGGTGGGCATCACCGAGGCGCAGGCGCGCGACCGCTTCGGCGACGCCGTGGAGGCGGTGACCTACGACCTCGGCGGGAACGGCAAGAGCCAGATCCTCAGGACGGCCGGCTTCGCCAAGGTCGTACGGCAGAAGGACGGTCCCGTCGTCGGCGTGCACCTGGTCGGTGCCCGGGTCGGAGAGTTGATCGGCGAGGCGCAACTGATCGTGAACTGGGAGGCCTTCCCCGAGGACGTGGCGTCGCTGGTGCACGCGCACCCGACCCAGGACGAGGCGATCGGCGAGGCCCATCTCGCGCTCGCCGGCAAACCGCTGCACGCGCACTCGTGAGCGACCTGACAAGATCGATCCCAGAACTGAACACGTAGAGACCGAAGGAAGCACATGTCGACACCTGTCACCCTCCCGGCCCTGGGCGAGTCCGTCACCGAGGGCACCGTCACCCGTTGGCTGAAGCAGGTCGGCGACACCGTCGCCGTCGACGAGCCGCTGCTGGAGGTCTCCACCGACAAGGTCGACACCGAGATCCCCTCGCCGGTCGCCGGCAAGATCCTGGAGATCAAGGCCGACGAGGACGAGACGGTCGAGATCGGCGCGGAGCTCTGCGTGATCGGCGAGGAGGGCGAGGGCGGCGGATCCGACTCCGGCTCGTCTTCCAGCGAGCAGCAGGCGGAGGAGACGCCGCAGGCCCAGGAGACCCCGCAGGAGCAGCCCGAGCAGGACCAGCAGCAGGCCGAGGCACAGCCTGCCGAACAGCAGTCCCAGCCGGCCGCGCAGGAGCAGCAGCCGGAGCCGTCCGGTGACGCGGCCCCGACCGGTGGCGGCGAGGGGACCGAGGTGAAGCTGCCGGAGCTGGGCGAGTCGGTCACCGAGGGCACCGTCACCCGCTGGCTGAAGCAGGTCGGCGACTCCGTCGAGGTCGACGACGCGCTGCTCGAGGTCTCCACGGACAAGGTCGACACCGAGATCCCCTCGCCGGTCGCCGGCACGCTGCAGGAGATCAAGGTGCAGGAGGACGAGACCGTCGAGGTCGGTGCCGTGCTCTGCGTCGTCGGGACCGGCGCGCCGGCCCAGGGAAGCGACGCCGGCGACGGCCAGGCGCCTGCGCAGGAGCAGCCCGCGCAACAGGAGCAGCCCGCGCAACAGCAGCAGCCTGCGCAACAGCAGCCGGCCGAGCAGCCCGCGCAGGCCGACGCCCCTGAGGCCGCCGCCCCGGCACAGCCGCAGGAGGCACAGGCCGCCGAGTCCCACCAGCAGCCGGCGCAGGAGTCCTCGGCGCAGCCGCCGGCTGCCCAGCAGGCGCCCGCCGCCCAGCAGGCCCAGCCCCAGCAGGCCCAGCAGCCAAAGCCGTCCGGTGGTTCCGGTGACGGCGGCGCCTATGTGACCCCGTTGGTGCGCAAGATGGCCGCCGAGCACGGTGTCGAGCTCGCGGAGATCCAGGGCAGCGGGGTCGGCGGGAGGATCCGCAAGCAGGACGTGCTGGCAGCCGCCGAGGCGAAGAAGTCCGCCGCCGCTCCACAGGCACCTGCGGCAGCGCCTTCCGGTGCGCCCTCGGGCGCCCCGAGCGGCATCCCCAGCCCCCTGCGCGGCAAGACCGAGAAGATGTCGCGCCTGCGCAAGGTGATCGCCGCACGGATGGTCGAGTCCCTGCAGGTCTCCGCCCAGCTGACCACCGTGGTCGAGGTCGACGTGACCGGCATCGCCCGGCTGCGCAACGCGGTCAAGGACGAGTTCGCGGCGCGTGAGGGCGTGAAGCTGTCCTTCATGCCGTTCTTCGCCAAGGCCGCTGTCGACGCACTCAAGGAACACCCGTCGCTGAACGCCGGCATCGACACCGAGAAGGGTGAGATCACCTACTACGACCACGAGAACCTCGCGGTAGCCGTCGACACCGACCGCGGCCTGCTGACCCCGGTGATCAAGGAGGCCGGCGACCTGTCGATCTCGGGCCTGGCCAAGAAGATCGCCGACGTCGCCGACCGCACCCGCAACAACAAGATCGGCCCGGACGAGCTCGCCGGCGGCACCTTCACGCTGACCAACACCGGCTCCCGCGGTGCGCTGTTCGACACCCCGATCATCAACCAGCCGCAGGTCGGCATCCTCGGCACCGGTTCGGTGGTCAAGCGCCCGGTGGTGATCGACGACCCGAACCTCGGCGAGACGATCGCCGTGCGCCACATGGTCTACCTCGCGCTCACCTACGACCACCGCCTCGTCGACGGGGCCGACGCCGCCCGCTTCCTGAGCGACGTCAAGGCGCGCCTGGAGTCCGCCCAGTTCGAGGTCTGAGCCGGGCCGGACGCAACTGCGCAGCACGTTCGACCGTGCGGACCCGGTGGCGCGGGGTGCCCGGGTCACCGTGGTCGAGCTCGGTCCGGAGCTGGCCGCCGTACGCTCCTCGCGCCCCTGGGCCTCGTCGGTCGACGGGCACGTCGGGGAGTTCGAGGACTTCGCGCCCGACCAGACCTTCGACACGGTCATGGCCTTCACCTGCGGGCACTGGTACGACGGGCAGGTCACCAATGCCTGCCTGCACGAGGCGCGGGTCGCCCGGCGGCGGTGATCCCCACTAGGCACAGCAAACTGCCTCTCCACACAGGTCGTGCTGTGTGTGAAGAGGCAGTTCGGGTTCCTAGCCTGGGAAACCGGCGGTCCCAGGCGTCACAGCCGTCACAGGTTGATCATGTGCCCCGCGATGCCCTCGACAGCCTCCTTGACCGCCTCGGTCAGCGTCGGGTGCGCGAACACGTTGCGGGCCACCTCGTCGGCGGTGAGGTCCCACTTCTGGGCGAGCGTCAGGCCGGGCAGCAGCTCGGTGACGTCAGGGCCGATGAGGTGGGCGCCGACGATCTCGTTGTACTTCGCGTCCGCGACGATCTTCACGAAACCGACCGCCTCGCCGAGTCCCTGGGCCTTGCCGTTGGCGGAGAAGGGGAATTTGGCGGTCTTCACGTCGTACCCCTTCTCGCGGGCCTGCTCCTCGGAGTAGCCGAACGACGCGATCTGGGGTTGGCAGTAGGTGGCCCGCGGGATGAAGTCGTAGTCGACCGGCATCGTCTCGGCGCCGGCGATCGTCTCGGCCGCGACGACGCCCTGTGCCTCGGCGGTGTGGGCGAGCATCAGCTTGCCGGTGCAGTCGCCGATGGAGTAGACGCCGTCGACGTTCGTCCGGCAGAAGTCGTCGATCGCGACCGCGCCCCGCTCGGTGGTCTGCACGCCGGTCGCCTCGAGGCCGTAGCCCTCCACCCGCGGCGCGAACCCGAAGGCGGCCAGGAACTTGTCTGCCTCGAGCACCTGTTCGTCCCCGCCACCGGCCGGCGCGACCGTGACCCGCACCCCGGACCCGCTGTCCTCGACGCCCTTCACGGCCGTCGACAGCAGGACCTTCACGCCGAGCGACTTGTAGTGCTTCGCCAGCTCCTTCGAGACCTCGGCGTCCTCGGTGGGCACCATCCGGTCGAGGAACTCCACGATCGTGACGTCGACGCCGAAGTTCTTCAGCACGTAGGCGAACTCGACGCCGATCGCGCCCGAGCCGCCGATCACGATCGAGCCGGGCAGGTTGGGGTCGAGGATCTGCTCCTCGTAGGTGACCACGTTCTGCGACAGCTGCACCCCGGGGACGAGCCGGGTGGTGGCGCCGGTGGCGATGATCACGTTGTCGGCGGTGACGTCCCGCGTCGACCCGTCCTCGGCCTTCACCTCGATGGTGTGGGCGTCCTTGAAGGTCCCCCAGCCGTTGATCTCCTCGATCTTGTTCTTCTTCATCAGGAAGTGGACGCCCTTGACGATGCCGTCCGAGACCTTGCGGCTGCGGGCGTGGGTCGGGCCGTAGTCCATCGACGCGTCACCGGTGATCCCGAACTTGTCCTTCTCATGGGTGATGATGTGCGCCAGTTCGGCGTTGCGCAGCAGCGCCTTCGAGGGGATGCAGCCGACGTTGAGGCAGACCCCGCCCCAGTACTTCGCCTCGATCACGGCGGCCTTCAGGCCGAGCTGGGAGGCGCGGATGGCGGCGACGTACCCACCGGGTCCGGCACCGAGGACGACGACATCGAAATCACTCACGAGCCACAGGCTATTGCAGCCGCGGCTGAGGGGCGAAGGCCCCCGTGGCAGGCTCGGCCCATGCGCATCCTGATAGCGGGCTCCTCCGGCTTCCTCGGCACTCAGCTGCGCCGACACCTGAGCGGGCGGGGCCACGAGGTGGTGCCGTTGGTGCGCCGGTCACCGGCGCCGGGCGAGGCCGGCTGGAGCCCGTACGACGGCAAGGTGGATGCCGCAGCGGTCGAGGCGGCGGACGTGGTCGTCAACCTGGCCGGCTCCCCCACGCTCGGCAACCCGCACTCGAGGAAGTGGGCCCGCGAGCTCCGAAGGAGTCGGGTCACCACGACCCAGGTGCTGGCAGAGGCGATCGCCTCGTCGGCGCGCAAGCCGGCGTTCCTCGCCGGGAACGCGGTGGGCTACTACGGCGACCACGGCGACGAGATCCTCCCGGAGGACTCACCGTCGCTGGGTGACTCGCTGCTCAGCCAGGTGACCCGCGAGTGGCAGCAGGCCACCGGGCCGGCCGCCGAGGCAGGCGCCAGGGTGTGCGTGCTGCGCACTGCAGTGGTGCTGGACCGGCGCAGTGCCCCGCTCAAGCAGCAGATCCTGCAGTTCCGCCTCGGCACCGGCGGGCGGCTCGGGTCGGGAACGCAGTACTACCCCGTCGTCACGGTGCGCGACTGGGTCGCCGCGGTGACCTTCCTGGCGGAGCACGAGGAGGTCAGCGGACCCGTCAACATCTGCACCCCGAACCCGCCGACCAACGCGGAGTTCACCCGCACGCTCGCCGAGCGGGTCGGCCGCCCCGCGGCGCTGCCCGTGCCGGCGCCGGTGCTCCGCCTCGCTGCCGGGCCGATGGCCCCCGAGGTGCTGAACTCCGTCCGGACGGTCCCGCGGGTGCTGCTCGACGCCGGCTTCACCTTCGCCGATTCCGACATCGGTGCCGTCCTCGACACCGCCCTCTCTCCCGCCTGACCGTTCACTTCGGCCCCGCGGCCCGTTCACTTCGGCCCCGCGGCCCGTTCACTTCGGCCCCGCGGCCCGTTCACTTCGGCCCCGCGGCCGGTTGAATCGGGGCTCCGGGCCGTCCCGGCGGACCGCGGCCGATACTCCGAGGCGCGCGCGGAGTCGACCGGGCCGCAAGGCCCAACTCGACCGACCGCCAGGCCCAACTCGACGGACCGCCAGGCCCAACTCAACGGGCCAGAACCCCGAACTCGACGGGCCGTAAGGGCCAACTCAACGAACGTCGGTGACCAGCCAGTGGTCGTCCACGCGGCGCAGGGTGACCGTGCGCTGGGTGGCCCGGTCGCGGGGCAGCGGGACGCACTGACCGTGGCCGCAGGCGGTGCCGCCGGCGAGCCGGTCGACGACCCGCACCCGCAACCTGCCGGCACCGACGCCGAGGACCGCCAGGCAGAGCACCTGGGTGGCCAAGCCGTGGACGTGCAGTCCCCGGCCGCGATAGCGCTCGAGCAGCCGCACGTCGGCGCGGCCAGCCGCCGAGCCACGCGTGTAGAGAGCGCGCAGCGCGGCGGTGTCGCCGGCCGACCAGGCACCAGCACGCGACGCGTCCCAGTCGTGCAGCACGGCCAGCGCGCGGGCCGTGGTCGAGCCGGTGGGGCGGGTGCCCGCCGCCACGCCGGGGCCTGACGCGACCGGAGTGACCAGGGCGACGGCGGCGCCCACCCACCAGAGGGTTCCCCACGCTGTCATCGGTCCACTGTGGCGCAGTTCGGCGGTCCGCCGCTCGCACAATCCACAGGCACACGCCCGGAGTAGGGTCGAACGCGTGATCACCCCACGAAACCACTCGCTTCGCTTGCGCTTCCGCGGGGACCCCACGTGAGTGAGCTCGAGTTCCGCACGGTCGGTTTCGGTGGCGAGGCGGTCGACTACGTCGCCGCCTGGGAGCTGCAGCGCGACGTGCACGCCGGTGTCGTCGCGGGCGGCCCCGGCACCGTGCTGCTGCTCGAGCACCCGCCGGTCTTCACCTGCGGCAAGCGCACCGATGCGCACGAGCGGCCGATCGACCCCGGCGGCGCCGCGGTCATCGACGTCGACCGCGGCGGCAAGATCACCTTCCACGGTCCTGGCCAGCTGGTCGGCTACCCGATCGTGAAGCTGCCCGACCACGTCAAGGTCGTCGACTACGTGCGTCGGGTGGAGGAGGCGCTGATCGGCGCCTGCCGCGACCTCGGGGTGACCACCGCACGGGTGCCCGGCCGCAGCGGCGTCTGGTTGCGCGCGGACGAGAAGGGCCCGGAGCGCAAGATCGGCGCGCTCGGCATCCGGGTCAGCCGCGGGGTCACCATGCACGGCTTCGCGCTGAACTGCGACGTCGACCTGGGCTGGTTCGGCCGGTTCGTGCCGTGCGGCATCTCCGACGCAGGGGTCACCTCGCTCTCCGCCGAGCTCGGCCGCGACATCACCGTGCCCGAGGTCGCGCCGGTCGTGGAGCGCCATCTCCGCGAGATGCTGGCATGGTCGCCGTACGACCCCACTCCCGACTACGAGGCACGTCCCGAGCCTGGCCGGGCGCCGAGGGACCTGCGCGTCCCGGTGCTGAACCCGCTCGCCTGAGACCGCTCAGCCGATTCGGAGGGTCACCCCGCCCCGCGTAGAGTGGGGAACCGTGACCACCGCCCCCGCTCCCGAAGGCCGCAAGCTGCTCCGGCTCGAGGTCCGCAACGCCGAGACGCCGATCGAGCGCAAGCCGGAGTGGATCAAGACCCGGGCGCGGATGGGTCCGCAGTACCGCGAGCTGCAGGACCTGGTGAAGTCCGAGGGCCTGCACACGGTCTGCCAGGAGGCCGGCTGCCCCAACATCTTCGAGTGCTGGGAGGACCGCGAGGCCACCTTCCTCATCGGCGGCGACCAGTGCACCCGGCGGTGCGACTTCTGCCAGATCGCCACCGGCAAGCCCGACCCGCTCGACCGGGACGAGCCGCGGCGGGTCGCCGAGTCGGTGCAGAAGATGGGGCTGCGCTACGCCACCATCACCGGCGTCACCCGCGACGACCTTCCCGACGAGGGCGCCTGGCTCTACGCCGAGACCGTGCGCGTCATCCACGAGCTGAACCCCGGCACCGGCGTGGAGAACCTGATCCCGGACTTCTCCGGCAAGCCCGACCTGCTGGCCCAGGTCTTCGAGGCCCGCCCGGAGGTGCTGGCGCACAACCTGGAGACGGTGCCGCGGATCTTCAAGCGGATCCGGCCCGCCTTCCGCTACGACCGGTCGCTGGAGGTGCTCACCGCCGCGCGCGACTTCGGGCTGGTCACCAAGTCCAACCTGATCCTCGGCATGGGCGAGACCCGCGAGGAGGTCTCGCAGGCGCTGAGGGACCTGTACGACGCCGGCTGCGAGCTGATCACCATCACGCAGTACCTGCGACCGTCCGCACGGCATCACCCGATCGAGCGGTGGGTCAAGCCCGAGGAGTTCGTCCAGATGCGGGACGAGGCGCTCGAGATCGGCTTCGCCGGCGTGATGAGCGGCCCCCTGGTGCGCTCGTCGTACCGCGCGGGTCGGCTCTACCGCCAGGCCATCGAGGCCCGCACCGAGGCCGGCGAACCGGCTCGCGATCCCGTGCCGGTCGCCACCATCTGACACACTTCTCCCGACCCACCGCAGCACCCAGAAGGCAACCGCGCATGGCGAAGACCAAGAAGCCGAAGAAGCCGAGCCGGATCAAGCAGATCCGGCAGAGCTACACGATGACCAGGAAGTCCGACCCCCAGGTCGGCCTCGTGCTGCTCGGCTGGTTCCTCGGCGTCGGCATCGTCGGGGCCCTGATCGCCTTCTTCCTGCTCCCGGACGGGCCGATCTTCGCGGTCGTCTTCGGGATCCTCGTCGGGCTGCTGGCTGCGCTGATCGTCTTCGGTCGCCGGGCCCAGCGGGCCGCGCTGTCCCAGATCGAGGGCAAGCCCGGGGCTGCGGCCGCGGCGCTCGGCATGCTCAAGCGCGGCTGGAACATCAACCCCCAGCCGATCGCCTTCAACAAGCAGCAGGACATCGTCAGCCGGGTCGTCGGGCCTCCGGGGATCGTCCTGATCGGCGAGGGCAACCCCCACCGGCTCAAGCCCCTGCTCGCCGCCGAGCGGCGCAAGCACGAGCGCGTGGCCAGCGAGACACCGATCCACGAGGTGCTGATCGGTAACGGTCCTGACCAGGTGCCGCTCAACCGGGTGCTCAAGCACGTCCGCAAGCTCGGCAAGTCCGTCAAGCCCGCGCAGATGACCGACATCCTGCAGCGGATCCGCGCCCTCGACGCCAACCGGTCCAGCATCCCGGTGCCCAAGGGGCCGCTGCCCACCAGCATGAAGGGCATGCGCCAGAACATGCGCGGCCGCTGAGTTTCGGCTTCCCTCTCGACGGACGTCACTTCCCGGGTCTAGTCTCCGGTTGCCCCGGGCAACCAGGTCCCGGGCCACGCAGAGAGGAGAGCGCGCCCGAAGCGTGCGTGCTCGGGCGCGAACACCACCGTGACCCTCACCAAGAAGCTGGTCGGCATAGCAGCTGCCGGCGCCGTCGTCATCGCGATGGGCAGCCAGGCAGCCGTCGCCGCGCCGCAATCCTCCCAGCACCAGATCCCGGACAACGTCCCTGGTTTCGTCGCCCACGCCAGCGACGTCGGCGCGACCAACGGCGCGACCAAGCTGCACCTCACCGTGTGGCTGCAGCAGCCCAACGAGGCCGCGCTGCAGTCACTGCTGCGCAGCCAGTACACCCCCCGCAGTGCGAACTACCACCACTGGCTGACGCCCGACCAGTTCGCCACGCAGTTCGCCGCCACCGACGAGCAGGTCGCCAGCGTGCGCGACTTCCTGGGCTCCCAGGGCATCACGGTCACCTCGGTCCCCGGCAACCGGCTCTACGTCAACGCGACGGCCACGGTGCGCCAGGCCGAGCAGGCGTTCAACGTCAGCATCGACAACTACCGCTGGCACGGCGCCACCTACTACGCCAACCACGCCGCCCCCGTGATCGCAGACCCAGCCGGGTCACTGGTCTCCTTCGTCGGTGGCCTCGACGACGCACCGGCGTTCCGGTTCGCCGGCTCCCAGCCGCAGCCGTCCACCGCGGTGGCCTACGACGCGCTCTGCGGCGGCTTCGACACCACCAAGACGCTGAACTTCACCGACGGCACCTCACGAACCTTCAAGGGCTTCGTGCCCTGCGGCTACCGCGGCAACCAGCTGCGCACGGCGTACGGCGCCGACGCCGCCGGCGGGCCGACCGGGGCGGGGCAGACCGTCGCGATCGTCGACGCCTACGGCAGCCCGACCCTGCAGCAGGACGTCGCGGCGTTCGCCAAGGATGCGGGGATGGACAGCGAGTACCCGCCGCAGGTGACCCAGCTGGGGCCGGTGGGCACCGCCAACAAGAAGGAGTCCCGCGCGCAGGACCCGCTCGGCTGGCAGGCCGAGGTCACCCTGGACGCCGAGGCTGTCTACGCGATGGCGCCCCGGGCACAGATCCTCGTCGTGGCCGCGCCGAACAACTACGCCGACCTGGACCAGGCGGTCAACACCGTGGTGGTCAAGCACCTGGCCAACATCGTGACCAACAGCTGGGGCTACAGCACCGACATCGGCCCCGCGGGCCAGGCCCAGCGTGACGAGCGCATCTTCGAGCAGGCTGCGGCCGAGGGCATCGGGCTGAACTTCTCCTCCGGTGACGGTGGCGACGAGGTGGCGGCCACCGGCGTGAAGTCGGTGGACTTCCCGGCCAGCTCGCCGTGGGTCACCGCGGTCGGCGGCACCAGCCTCTTCCTCAACAGCGACAACAGCTACGACTTCGAGACCGGGTGGGGCACCAACATCAGCAAGCTGGCCGGCTGCGCGAGCTCCACGCCGGACGACACCACCGGGTTCCTCACGTGCAGCACCTATGACGACAGCTCGGCCGCCGACCTCGGCTTCGACGGCGGGGCCGGCGGCGGCCTGAGCAACATCTGGCAGGCGCAGCCGTGGCAGTCGTCCGCGATCGGCACCGACCAGGCGGCCGGCTTCGGCACCGTGGGAACGCACCGCGCGCTGCCGGACGTCGGCATGCTCGCCGACCCCTACACCGGGATGGCGATCAACATCACCGACCTGTCGGCGGGCGACACCAAGCCGGAGGTCGAGCCGTACGGCGGCACCAGCCTCGCCTCGCCGCTCTTCGCCGGCGTGATGGCACTGGTCGACCAGGCGCGGGCGCAGAACCACGCCGGCCCGGCGGGACTGGCGTCGCAGTACCTCTACAACCTGCCGAAGGGCGCGCTTCGCGACGTGACCCCTCCGCCAGCCGGAGTCGGCAACACGGTCAGCGACGACCCGAGCTCGTTCTCGCTGTTCTACGGGAGCCGCTACAGCGGCAGCCTGTTCGCACCCACGTTCAACGAGGACAGCTCGCTGGCGACCTCGACCGGGTGGGACGACGTGACGGGCGTGGGCTCACCCGACGTGCCCGGCTTCGTCACTGCGCTCTCGAAGAAGTAGCCGGACACAGGTGAGGGGCGGGCATCATCGGTGCCCGCCCCTCGGTCCTGCTGGCCAAAGGGTGCCTCACGTCTCGTCCGGCAAGTGAGTCCTGCAGGCCGTCGGCGCGCCGGAGGCCACCGATGGCCGGGCGGCGCGGATCATGAGCTCGCTCCGCTGATCGCTTCGACCCGCGCCAGCCACTTGGTCGCAACCAGCTCAGCATAGGTCTCTCGCGCTGCCCGCAGGTGCTTCTCGGCGCCCGCGCGGACCGCCTCGTTCAGCGCCCAGAAGGCACCCCCTCGCCGTACGACGGACGCCGCCCCCGATGCCTTGCCCACCCCGGCCTCGCCGTCGAGCACCACCAGTCGGGGCCTGCCCGTCTCCTCGGTGGCGTGGAAGAGATCCTTGACGAGCCGAAGCTCCGGCTCGCGACCTGCCAGCGGAGCCTCCAGCCCGTCGACGCGTTGGAGTCCTCCGATGGTCGCCACGACCGCCTCGGCGCAGTAGAGCCGGACCGGCTCGGCCTTCCCCTTCAGCTGGTGCTCACCCCTGTCGGCGTAGCTGACCGCGGCCGACGTCAGGCTGCGGGTCATCTCGTCCACCCACACCTCACCGGCGCCGGTCGAAGCCTGCATCCGCGACGCGGTGTTGACCGGATCGCCGGCCACCATCCCCTGGTCGGTTGCCGCCAGGTTGGCCGCCACCTCGCCCGTCACGACGCCGGCGCGTGCGGCCAGCGCGGGCAGCCCCAGCCGTTCGCCCAGCTCCGCCACCGCGGAGACCACCTCGAGGGCCGCACGTACGGCGCGCTCCGCGTCGTCCTCGTGTGCGATCGGCACGCCCCACACCGCCATCACCGCATCGCCGATGAACTTCTCCACAGTGCCGCCGTGCCGGCGGACGACGGTCGAGCACATGTCGAAGTACTGGCTGAGCAGCTCCCGGACGTCCTCGGTGCCCCCCGACTCCGACAGGGTCGTGTAGCTGACCAGATCGGCGAACAGCACCGAGGCCGGCCGCCGCTCGGCGACGGGCGCAACTGTGGGCGCGCCCTTCGGGGTGCCCTGTCATCGTGCGGTGGGGAACTCACCGCGGCACCGCACCTGAAGCAGAAGGCCGCGCCCGGCACCAGCTCGGCATGGCAGTCGCCACAGCGGGCGACAACCGCGGCGCCGCACGCGAAGCAGAAGGCAGCGTCGACAGGCAGCTGTTGCC
>JAICXL010000092.1 GCA_025980475.1 Nocardioidaceae bacterium
CGTAGGCGACGATGAGCAGGACCTGCGTTGTGCCCAGCGCGTATCCCGTCCTCGGCGTCCGGAGCCGTTCGCGCCAGTCACTCTTCTCAGCCACGGAGGAATTGTGCCACCCGGGTCCGTCGCCCAAGACCTCATTTCGGCTACTTGTTTCATTGACGTCATGACCGGTCTCTGACGAGGGTCGGTCTAGGCGTCCGGGGTTGTCGCTCTCATTTCGGCTGCTCACCTCGGTGTGGCTCTCATTTGGCCTGCGCATCCCCGGACGTCGCCAGGGCGGGAGAGGCTCAAGAGGGGTGTGCCCCAGCTCGAAGTAGCGTTGCCCTCCCAGCTCGACAACCCCAGCAGGTTCGAGTTTGGAGGACATGATGGATCAGGCAACACCGCGGGTGGTTATCGGGATGGACCCGCACAAGCGCTCGGTGACCATCGAGGTCATGGGCAGCGACGAGACCATCCTCGGCAAGGGTCGTTTCGGCACCGATGGTGAGGGACACGCGGCCATGCGGCGACACGTGGAGGCGTGGCCCAACCGTGTCTGGGCCATCGAGGGCTGCCAGGGCATCGGTCGACACGTCGCCAACCGGCTTCTGGCCGAGGGCGAGACCGTGGTCGACGTCCCACCCAAGCTGTCCGCCAGGGCCCGAGTCTTCGCGACCGGTCAGGGCCGCAAGACCGACGCCACCGACGCCCACTCGGTCGCGCTGGTCGGAACCCGAATGAGCGGGCTGCGTCCGGTCATCAACGATGAGCAGCTGGCTGTGCTGCGGATCCTGGTCGACCGGCGCCGATCCCTCGGTGATGAGCACACTCGCAAGATGTCCCAGGTCCACCACTTGCTGCTGGAACTGATCCCGGGCGGTGCGAAGAAGGACCTCTCTGCCGCCCAGGCGAAGGCATTGCTCGCGACTGTCCGGCCACGTGACATCGCCGGGAAGACCCGCCGCCGCGTCGCCGCCGAACTGGTCGCGGACCTGGAGCGGATCTATGCCCGCAAGAAGGCTGCGAACAAGGAACTCAAAGAGCTGGTCGCGGCCACGGGCACCGGCCTGATGGACCTGACCGGCATCGGGCCCTCTGGTGCCGCCCGGCTGCTGGTCGAGGTCGGAGACATCACCCGCTTCCCCGACAACAACCACTTCGGGTCCTGGACCGGCACCGCCCCGATCGACGCGTCCTCCGGAGACAACGTGCGCCACCGGCTCTCCCGCGGCGGGAACCGGCAGATCAACCGGGTGCTGCACATCATGGCCGTGGTCCAGCTCCGCAACCCCACCGAAGGCCGCGCCTACTTCGACCGCACCAAAGCCCGCGGAAAGACCTCGAACGAATCGATGCGCCTGCTCAAGCGACGCCTCTCCGACATCGTCTATCGCACGATGGTCAACGACGCCGCACGGCACATGGCGACGGGCCCGGGAGGGCAACAGGGCAACGACTCTGACTCCAGCGCGGCCGGCTCACAGCCCCACACCAACTCTTCGGACAAGCCACTTCCCGGACCCGCCACCAGCAAGCCTAGAACGCCACTCCCGGCCGCGTCTTGACACAGAGGGGAGCCACAACCGGACGGTCCTGCCGTCCGTATGGATCTTGTTGCTATGAACTTCAGCGCGGGAGCGCCGCCCACCGCGGAGCGATCGGAGCATCGCGCCATGCGTGGCCACCCGCGGACACATCTTGGCCTTGGGGGATGAGCGGCCACCGGAGGTCGCCACCAACCCAGGAGGTCACCATGGCCGCAACCATCACCCGAAAGCTTGTCTCGCTCGTCGACGCTGCCGATGCGCTTGCGGTGTCGACGCGCACGGTTCGCCGCTACATCGCCGAGGGCCAGCTCGACGCCGTACGCCTGGGCCGCAAGACGCTGCGGATCAAGGTCGAGTCGATCGAGCGGTTCATCGACGCCAGGCCGGTCGGTGGCTGGCGGCCCTGAAGCGAGGACAGGAGCAGTCAAATCTGACCGCTCCTTGTTCCTCGTATGTTCCTCATCTCAGATCAGATTTTCAAAAACCGCCTCTGACCTGCGGAAACGTGGTGGGCGATACTGGGTTTGAACCAGTGACCTCTTCCGTGTCAAGGAAGCGCGCTACCACTGCGCCAATCGCCCGTGACGCACGAATCTCCCACATGCGAGGTGATTCGAGCAATCGAGGTGGAGACGGGATTTGAACCCGTGTAGACGGATTTGCAGTCCGTTGCCTCGCCTCTCGGCCACTCCACCGTGCAGGCCCAGGGGTTCTGACCCTCTCCGAGCGGACGACGAGGCTCGAACTCGCGACCTCAACCTTGGCAAGGTTGCGCTCTACCAACTGAGCTACGTCCGCCTGCGCCAGACCCGGAGGTCAGGTGCGTGTGAACATTATCGGATGCCCGCAACCATGCAAAATCGGGCGCGGAGGGCGGCGTCGTGACCCTCGCGCACCTAGATTTGTCCGCATGCGTGCATGGATCGACGGCCGGGTGCTACCCGACCCGGAGGCTCCGGCCGTGGGTGTCGCCGACCACGGGCTGACCGTCGGCGACGGCGCGTTCGAGGCGCTCAAGGTGGTCGAGGGTCGGCCGTTCGCGCTGACCCGCCATCTCGAGCGGCTCGCCTGGTCCATGGATGGACTCGGCCTGCCCGCTCCCGACATCGAGGCCGTTCGGGAGGGCGTCGCCGCGGTGCTCGAGGGGCCCCGGATCGCGCTGGGCAAGCTCCGGATCACCGTGACCGGTGGCGCAGGGCCACTGGGCTCCGGGCGCGGCCACGGCCAGCCCACCGTGGTCGTCGCGGTGGAGGAGCTCGAACCGCCGGCGGCAGGTGTGGCCGTCGTGACCGTGCCGTGGCCGCGCAACGAAAGGGGCGCGCTGGCGGGTCTGAAGACGACTTCCTATGCGGAGAACGTGCTCGCCCTGGCCCGCGCCCACGCCGCCGGCGCTGCGGAGGCCGTCTTCGCGAACCTGGCGGGCAACCTGTGCGAGGGCACCGGCACCAACGTCTTCTACGTCCTCGACGGCCAGCTGCGCACCCCGACGCTCGCGTCCGGGTGCCTGGCGGGTGTCACCCGGGCGCTGGTGCTGACGTGGTACGACGACGTCACGGTGGTCGACGAGCCGATCGGGGTGCTGGACCGGGCCGACGAGATCTTCCTGACCTCAACGACCCGCGACGTCCAACCGGTCAGCAGCTGGGACGGTCGGGCGCTGCCGGCGCCTGGGCCGGTGACCGCGGCGGTACAGGAGGCCTGGCGACGCGGGGAGGGAACCGGCCTGGATCCGTGAGCCGGTCAGAGGGCGAAGATGCCGGCGAGCTCGCTGTCGATGTCGACGAGGGCAGTCTCCGCGCCGAGCGGCACCGAGCCGAGCATCGCGCCGACGAAGCTCGCGATGTCGCGCGAGCTGGCCTGCACGAGGACCTCGCCGTCGGGGGAGGTGAGCTCGATGATGACCACCGCGGTGCCGTCCGAGGCCAGGCAGGGCCACACGTGGACGTCTCCGTCGCCGGTCGGCTCGTAGGTGCCGTGCACGAGGAGGTCGCGTCCGAAGGTCCAGCTCACCCCGCCGGCAGCGGTCTTGAAGACCGCAGTGACTGCGAAGGGGTCGACGGGGTCATAGCTGAAGTCCGCCTCGAGCCGGGTGACGCCCCCCTCGGCGTCGACCAGCTCCAGCGGCAGCGTCTGGCTGACGGCCTGCGCCGTCTGCGTCATGTGGTCCATCGATCCATCCCTCTCAGATCAACGTCCCGGGCCGTTTCCCGGGGGTTCCCTCCGCGGAGAAGTGTTGCCCAGCAAAATCGCTGCTGACCCCCAGAAGCCGTTAAATGTCCGATTTGCCCCACCACTGGTCTACTTATTCCTCGCGAGCGGTCTAGTTTCACACCCGAGTGGGCTATACCGGATTCCACCCTTGGCTTGCATCGCCGGATCTGGGTGGTAAGGAGGGGCTCCGGAAAACCGGGCGCTGCTCGGGCCTTGCGTGTGCCGGCGACGGACCTGCGCTAAGGTGTCCCGCGCTCGGGCGATTGGCGCAGTGGTAGCGCGCTTCGTTCACACCGAAGAGGTCACTGGTTCGAACCCAGTATCGCCCACCGAGACCGTCTCGGGAGGTCATGTGAGCCGAGCCCAACGGCTGCTGGCGCCCACATCGCTCGGGCGCTCCCTGGCCGCGCAGTCGGCCCTCTACGCGGTCGGCACCGGAGTCTTCGTCAGCGGCAACGCCGTCTATTTCACCCGAATCGTGGGGCTCACTCCCACCCAGGTCGGTCTCGGGATCTCCCTGGGTGGGGCGGTGAGCGTGCTGGCCGCCGTACCCGCCGGACGTCTGGCCGACAGGGTCGGCCTGCGGACGTCCTGGACCGGCGCAGCCTTCGTCGAGGCGTTGCTCTACCTGGCCTACCCGTGGGTCCACGGGTTGAGCGGCTTCGTCGTGCTGGTCGCCTGCCTCGCCCTGGCGCAGGCGCTCGGCGCGGGCGGCCGTGGCGGCTACACGCTCGCCGCGGTGCCCCGGGCGGACCGGGTGCGGGTCCTGGCCTTCGTCCGCAGCGCCCTCAACATCGGCTTCACCGTCGGCGCCCTCCTCGCCGGCCTGGCCCTGGCGACCGGACGAGCAGACGTCATCCGGGCGATCCCGCTGGTCACCGCCGTGGTGCTGCTGGTCAACGGCGTGCTGGTCGCCCGCCTCCCCGCAGCCGAACCAGGCCCCGCAGAGGTCAGCGCTCCGGCCCCGGCGGCCGGGAGGGCACTGCGCAACCGCAGGTTCGTGCTGCTCTCCGGCCTCAACGGGCTGATGGCGGTCGACCAGGTGCTGCTCAGCGTCGTCTTCCCGCTCTGGCTGGTCTCGCGCACCGACGCTCCCCATGCCGTCCTGGCCTGGCTCTACGGCACCAACACGGTGCTGGTGGTGCTGTTGCAGGTGCGTGCCTCCCGGGGGGCGGAGACCGTGGCGGGGGCGGCCCGGGCGGCGCGGTTCGCCGGGCTCGCAGCCCTGGCGGCCTGTGCGGTGACGATGACGACCGCGTGGACCGTGGGAGTCGGCACGATCGTGCTGCTCTGGCTCGGGTACGTGCTGGTCACCGGCGCCGAGCTCTTCCACAGCGCCGCGGGCTGGGGATTCCTCTCCGAGCTGACCGACCCGGAGCGCCGGGGGGAGTACCAGGGCGTGTGGAAGCTCGGCCAGCAGGCGCAGTTGATGGTGGGGCCGGTGACCTGCACCTGGCTCGCGGTGAGCTGGCACCCGGAAGGACTGTTGCTCGTCGGGCTGGTAGCCCTCGTTGCCTCGCTGCTGATGTCGCAGGCGGCGTACGGCGCCCAACGCTGGCTGCTCGGCTGGAAACCCGGGGGCGTCGAGCCGGCTGGCGTCGATACGATCGAGCAGACCGGCCCTGCCGTCCCCTGATCGGGGCAGCCCTCGCGCCGGTGACCGCACCAGCGACGACCAGGAGCATCTCGTGCCCGACGTTTCCGTCTTCGTGATCAGCCCCGCCGGCAAGGCCGAGCGCGCGGTCACGCCGGGCACGCAGGCCTGGGAGCTCTTCACCGATGCTCCCAAGGTGGTCGCGGCCCGCGTCGGCGGCCGGCTGGTCGACCTCGCCCACGAGCTGGTCGAGGGGGACGAGGTCGAGGGCGTCACGATCGACTCGAAGGACGGCCGGGACATCCTGCGGCACTCCACCGCGCACGTGATGGCGCAGGCGGTCCAGGACCTGTTCCCCCGGGCCCGGCTCGGCATCGGCCCGCCGATCGAGGACGGCTTCTACTACGACTTCGACATCGAGACCCCCTTCGTGCCCGAGGACCTCGAGAAGATCGAGTCCCGGATGCGCAAGATCATCAAGGAGAACCAGAAGTTCTCCCGGCGACCCGTCTCCGACGCCGAGGCCATCGATGAGCTCGCCCAGGAGCCCTACAAGCTCGAGCTGATCGGACTCAAGGGGTCCGGCAACGCCGAGGGTGCTGCGGAGGGGGCCGGCGTCGAGGTCGGCGCCGGCGAGCTGACCATCTATGACAACCTCGACCGCAACGGCGGTACGGCGTGGAAGGACCTCTGCCGGGGCCCGCACCTGCCGACCACCAGGCGGATCCCGGCCTTCAAGCTGATGCGCACCGCGGCCGCCTACTGGCGCGGCAACGAGAAGAACAAGCAGCTGCAGCGGATCTACGGCACCGCCTGGGAGTCCAGGGACGCACTCGCCGAGCACCTGCACCGGCTCGAGGAGGCCGAGAAGCGCGACCACCGCAAGCTCGGCCGCGAGCTGGACCTGTTCAGCTTCCCCGACGAGATCGGCTCCGGCCTGGCGGTCTTCCACCCCAAGGGGGGCGTGATCAAGCGGGAGATGGAGGACTACGTCAGGCGCCGCCACATCGAGGAGGGCTTCGAGTACGTCGGCACGCCCCACATCAGCAAGGAGGGCCTCTTCCACACCTCGGGGCACCTGCCGTACTACGAGGACACGATGTTCCCGCCGATGGAGCTGGAGAACAGCCGCTACTTCCTCAAGGCGATGAACTGCCCGATGCACAACCTGATCTACCAGTCGCGGCAGCGGTCCTACCGCGAGCTGCCGCTGCGTTTCTTCGAGTTCGGCGGTGTCTACCGCTACGAGAAGTCCGGCGTCGTGCACGGCCTGACCCGGGTCCGCGGGATGACCCAGGACGACTCCCACTCCTACGTGACGCCCGACCAGGCCGGCGACGAGGTCAAGCACCTGCTGTCCTTCGTGCTGGGGCTGCTCAAGGACTTCGGCCTGGACGAGTTCTACCTCGAGCTGTCCACCCGCGACGAGCACAACACTGAAAAGTTCATCGGGACCGACGAGCAGTGGGAGACCGCGACCGAGCTGCTGCGACAGGTCGGGGTGGACACCGGGCTGGACCTGGTGCCCGACCCCGGTGGCGCGGCGTTCTACGGCCCGAAGATCTCGGTGCAGGCCCGGGACGCGATCGGCCGCACCTGGCAGCTCTCGACGATCCAGTACGACTTCGGGCAGCCCACCGGGTTCGGCCTCGAGTACGTCGCCCCCGACGGGAGCCGCCGCCAGCCGGTGATGATCCACTCGGCGAAGTTCGGCTCGATCGAGCGGTTCATCGGCGTGCTCACCGAGCACTACGCCGGCGCGTTCCCGCCCTGGCTGGCACCGGTCCAGGTGCAGGGCATCCCCGTCGCCGAGCGGCACGTCGACTACCTCTACGACGTGGCCCGACAGATGCGCGCCCGGGGACTCCGCGTCGAGGTCGACGACTCCGACGACCGGATGCAGAAGAAGATCCGCAACGCGCAGCTGCAGAAGGTGCCTTATCAGCTGATCGCCGGCGACGACGACATGGCGGCGGGCGCGGTCAGCTTCCGCTACCGCGACGGCCGCCAGGACAACGGCGTGCCCGTGGACGAGGCGATCCGCCGGGTCGCGGCCGCAGTCGAGTCGCGCGAGCAGGTATGACCGACGAGGTGACCCACCAGGAGGGCGTCGGCCAGCCCGACGGCCTGGAGCGGCTCTGGACGCCCTACCGGATGGCCTACATCCGGGGCGAGAACAAGCCGGCCGACGACACCTCCGAGGAGTGCCCTTTCTGCCGGGTCCCGTCGCTCGGTGACGAGGCCGGGCTGGTGGTGCGCAGGGGCGAGGCGGCCTACGTCGTGCTCAACCTCTACCCCTACAACTCCGGTCACCTGATGGTCTGCCCCTACCGGCACGTGTCCGACTACACCGAGCTCGACGACGCGGAGACCGCCGAGGTCGCCACCCTGACCAAGCAGGCGATGAGGGTGCTGCGCTCGGTCAGCGGCGCGCACGGCTTCAACCTCGGGATGAACCAGGGCGTGGTCGCCGGCGCCGGGATCGCCGCACACCTGCACCAGCACGTCGTGCCGCGCTGGGGCGGTGACCAGAACTTCCTGCCGGTCGTCGGGCACACCAAGGCGCTCCCGCAGCTCCTGCGCGAGACCCGTGAGCTGCTCGCGGACGCATGGGACGCGTAGACCACGCCCCCGACCCCGCCGACGTCGCCCTCGCCGGCCGGCTCGTCCGCGAGGCCGGACGGCTCGCCCAGCGGATGCGTGCCGAGGGGGTCCACGTCGAGCAGAAGCGCTCGGTCTCCGACGTGGTCACCGACGCCGACCTCGCCGCCGAGCGCCTGGTGCGCGACATCCTGGCCGAGGAGCGACCCGACGACGGCGTCCTCGGCGAGGAGGGCACCGACCGGTCCGGGACCTCCGGGCGCACCTGGGTCATCGACCCGGTGGACGGCACCTGGAACTTCGTGGCCGGGCTCGACTGGTGGTGCTCGGCGATCGCCCTGACGGACGCCGACGACGTGCTGCTCGGCGCCGTCCAGCACCCCCACGCGGACGCGCTCTACATCGGTGGCCCGGACCTGCCGACCACCTGCAACGGCGAGCCGCTGCCACCGCTGGCGGACCGACCGCTCGCGACCTCCTGCGTGACCACCTACCTGCACCCGCCGTTCCACGCCGGCGAGGTCGGATCGGCATTCGCGCGCGCGGTATCCGGTGCGGCCACGCTGCGGATGCTCGGCTCGGGCAGCATGGACCACACGGCGGTCGCACGCGGCATCATGCACGTGCTGGTGCAGCACTCGATGCCGGCCTGGGACTGGCTGCCGGGATCCGCCCTGGTGCGCGGCGCCGGCGGGGAGGCCCGTCGTACCCCCGCCGCCGGGGTGGAGTGGTCCGTGGCCGGCGCACCCACCGCGGTGGGGCAGATCGTCGAGGCGCTGGCCCGGGACGTGCCCGGCAACGGTTAGCCTGCTCCCGCCATGCTCGAGAGATTCCGCGCCTTCTGGACCAGCGTCTGGGCACCCGTCGGCAACCTGTTGATCCGGCTGGGCGTCAGCCCCAACACGGTCACCTTCGTGGGCACGCTGGGCGTCGTCCTCGGAGCCGTGATCTTCTTCCCGCGGGGTGACCTGCTGGCCGGCGTGGTCGTGATCACCGTCTTCGTCTTCAGCGACATGATCGACGGTTACATGGCCCGCAAGACCGGCACGGTGTCGCCGTTCGGCGCCTTCCTCGACTCCACCCTGGACCGGATCGGGGACGCAGCGATCTTCGGCGGGCTGGCGATGTACTACGTCGGCCCGGGCGACAACCACTGGTTCGCCGCGTTGGCCATCTACTGCCTGAGCATGGGCTCGGTGACCTCCTACGCCCGTGCGCGGGCCGAGTCGCTGGGGATGCAGGCGAAGGTCGGGATCGCCGAGCGCGCCGACCGGCTGGTGTCGATCCTGGTCATCACCGGGCTCGCGGACCTGCTCAACATCGCGGGCGTCGGCCGCGGCGTGCTGTGGGCGATCCCGGTTACGCTCGCCGCGCTCGCAGTCGCCAGCACGGTGACCGTTGTGCAGCGGGTGCTGGCAGTCCGGGTGCAGGCGCTGTCGCTGGCCGGGCCCGGGCCACGACCAGGCCCAGGACAGGGCCCGGGACAGGGCCCGGGACAGGGCCCACGACAGGAGCCGGGCCAGCCGTCCGGAGCACCCCCGGCGGCGCCGTAGGATTGGGGCATGGCAGAAGTTCCCCCCTCCGTCCCCCAGTCGTCGCCCGAGCAGGGCACCTCGCGCGTCAAGCGCGGCATGGCAGAGATGCTCAAGGGTGGCGTGATCATGGACGTCGTCACCGCCGAGCAGGCGAAGATCGCCGAGGACGCCGGCGCCGTCGCCGTGATGGCCCTCGAGCGGGTTCCCGCCGACATCCGGGCACAGGGCGGCGTCAGCCGGATGAGCGACCCCGACATGATCGACAGCATCATCGAGGCGGTCTCGATCCCGGTGATGGCCAAGGCCCGGATCGGCCACTTCGCCGAGGCGCAGGTGCTGCAGAGCCTCGGTGTGGACTACGTCGACGAGTCCGAGGTGCTCACCCCGGCCGACTACGCCAACCACATCGACAAGTGGGCCTTCCGGGTGCCCTTCGTCTGCGGCGCCACCAACCTCGGTGAGGCGCTGCGCCGGATCACCGAGGGCGCGGCGATGATCCGCTCCAAGGGCGAGGCCGGCACCGGTGACGTGTCCAACGCGGTCAC
>JAICXL010000094.1 GCA_025980475.1 Nocardioidaceae bacterium
ATCAAGGCCGAGACCGTCCCCGCAACCCCACCCACCGGCGGCGCGCCCTCCGCCCTCCCCCGGGTAGCCGGGCGCGCGCCCCCGCGCGAGCACGGCTTCTGCATGTGAGGTGCTCCGCGTCTCGAGCTGCAGCAGCACCTCCACCTCGTCGATGCTCAGCGTGGAGAGGGTGCGCTCGTGCACGACCTCGAGCACGTTGGCGCCCTCGTCGGCGAGCTCGCTGAGGAGCCGGGCCAGGCCGCCGGGCCGGTCAGGGATCCGGACGCGCATGCTGAGGTACCGGCCCGCCGCCGCCATGCCGTGCCGGATCAGCTTGCCCAGCAGCAACGGGTCCACGTTGCCGCCGGACAGCACCGCGACCGCCGGCGTCGCGAACCGGTCGGGCTGGTCGAGGATCGCCGCGACCGCGACCGCCCCGGCCGGCTCGACGACCATCTTGGTGCGCTCCAGCACGAGCACGAGCGTGCGCGAGATCGACTCCTCCGAGACGGTCACGACCTCGTCGACGTACTCCCTGATCGCGGCGAAGGGCACGTCGCCGGGCCGGCCCACCGCGATGCCGTCGGCCATGGTGTTCATCGTGCCCAGGGCGAGTGGCCGGCCCTCCGCGAGGGAGGGCGGGTACGCCGCTGCCTGCTCGGCCTGGACGCCGACGAGGCGCACGTCGGGTCGCTGGCTCTTCACCGCGGTGGCGATGCCCGCAATCAGCCCGCCGCCCCCGGTGGGCACCAGCACGGTCGCCGCCTCGGGGGCTGCCTCGAGGATCTCCAGGCCGCAGGTGCCCTGCCCGGCGACGATGTCCTCGTGGTCGAAGGGGTGGATCAGGACCGCGCCGGTCTCCTGGGCGAACTCGATCGCCCCGGCCAGCGACTCGTCGATGACAGAGCCCTCGAAGACCACCTCGGCGCCGTAGCCCCGGGTGGCGTTGAGCTTCGGGATCGGCGCCCCCTCGGGCATGAAGACGGTGGCCTTGATGCCGAGCATCCGGGCGGCCAGCGCAACGCCCTGCGCGTGGTTGCCGGCCGACGCCGCGACCACCCCACGGGCCCGCTCCTCCTCGCTGAGCCGCGACATCCGGGTGAAGGCACCGCGGATCTTGAAGGAGCCGGTGCGTTGCAGGTTCTCGCACTTGAGCAGCACCGGTCCGCCGACGATCGACGAGAGCCACCGGGACTCCTCCATCGGGGTGTGGATGGCCACTCCACGCAGGGTCTCGGCCGCGGACCGGATCGCTGCCAGCGACACCTCGGGCACGACAGGGCTCATGAGGTCACCCTAGGCCCGGGTGCTCGTCGGTCGGCGCGGCCGGGTCCTGCTCCAGCAGGTGGGTGGCGAGCCGCGCCGCTGCCTCCGGGTGCCGCTCGGCGAGCAGGCCGACGGCCGCGAGCACGTAGTCGCGGTCGATCACGACCCGGGGCCGCTCGGGCAGCTGCCAGCCCTGGGCGCCACCTCCCAGCACCGAGCCCAGGACCCGTCCGGCCGCCTCGGCCGTCGCTGCCCGGAGAACGCCGCCGGAACCGACCAGGAGAGCGACCTCGCGCAGGTCCTTCCCGGTGCGCTGCACGACCCGGCCGGACGGTCCGACCACCACCTGCGACCGGCCCGCGTGACGCCGCATCGCCAGCACCACGGCCGCCTTCGCGAGCTGCTCCTCGGCCTCGCGCTCGGCATCGCTGCCCGGGAGGAAGCCCGGCTCGCGGGAGCGGCGTGCGGCGGCCTCACGCAGGGTCTCGTCCACCAGCCCGGCGTCGTGCGCGGCGTCGAAGGTGGTCGAGGCGGACCAGCGCATCCCCAGGTCGCCCTCCACGGTCCGGGTCACCGGCGTGGTCGCGACCACCTCGCGGGAGAGCCGGACGGCCGTGGACCGGGGCCCCAGGTCCGGATCGGGCGGCGCGTCGGAGCCCGGCCCGGCGTCCTGCTCGGGGTCGAGCTCGACCACGCTGTGCACGTCGGTGGTCGCACCGCCGACGTCGACCACCACGACACCCTTCGCGTCGAGCTGTGCGGCAAGCACCTCCACGCCGGTGAGCACCAGGTCGGGGGTCGCGCCGCGCACCATCGCGGTGAAGACCCCTCCAGATCCTCCCGACGGGTCGACGCGGCTCGACAGGTGCTTGCCGCCGATGACGTGGGCGAGGAACATCTCGCGGATCGCCCGGCGGGCGGACCCGGGTGCGAGCACCCCGATGCGCGGGACGACGTTGTCCGCCACGACGTGCGGCGTCCCGGCGGTCCGTAGCACCTCCCGCACCTCGGCCTGCGCGTCGACGTCACCCGCCACGACGACCGGCCGGCGCCAGCGGTTGCGGGCCAGGAACGCCGCGTCGTGACGCAACGTCTCGGAGTTGCCACCGTCGGTGCCGCCGACGAGGAGCAGCACGTCGGGCTCGGCGTCGCGCAGCGCCCGGAGCCTCGCGCGCTCGAGGCCGCCGTGCTGCACGAGGACGACCTTGCCGCCGCTGGACAGCGCCACCCGCCGGCCCGCCTCGGCGGTGACCAGCTCCTCGTTGCCCACGACGGCGATCCGCAGGCCGCCCCCGGCCGACGAGCAGGCGAAGACCTCCGCCCGGGTCACGCCCGGCTGCCGTGCGGCGAGGGCAGCCACGCAGCCGTCGTACCCCTCGAGCACGTCGGTGTCGATCGTGGTCGGGTGCGACGCGGTGCCGCGCAACTGACCGGTCGTCGTGTCGATGAGCGCCGCCTTGGTGAACGTCGAGCCGAAGTCGACGCAGAGGGCCAGGCCCACGTGGACTGGCCTCAGCCCAGCGCGCGGTCGAGATCGGCGACCAGGTCCTCGGCGGTCTCGATGCCGACGCTGAGCCGGATCAGGTCGGCCGGCACCTCGAGGTCGGTCCCGGCGACACTCGCGTGTGTCATCCGGCCCGGGTGCTCGATCAGGGACTCCACGCCGCCGAGCGACTCCCCGAGGGTGAACACCTCGGCCCGCTCGCAGACCTGCAACGCCTTCGCCTCGCCGCCGTTGACGCGGAAGGAGAGCATCCCGCCGAATCGGCGCATCTGCTTCGTCGCGACCTCGTGGCCGGGGTGGTCGGAGAGGCCGGGATAGATCACCTGTGCCACCCCTGGGTGGCCGGAGAGGAAATCGACCACCCGCTCGGCGTTGTCGCAGTGCCGCTCCATCCGCACCGCCAGGGTGCGCAGACCGCGCAGGGTCAGGAACGAGTCGAACGGCCCGGCGACCGCGCCCATCGAGTTCTGGTGGAAGGCGACCTTCTCGGCCAGGTCGAGGTCGCGAACGACGAGCGCACCGCCGACGACGTCGGAGTGCCCCCCGCAGTACTTCGTGGTCGAGTGCACCACCACGTCGGCTCCCAGTGTGAGTGGCTGCTGGAGGTACGGCGAGGCGAAGGTGTTGTCCACGACGAGCAGGGCCCCGGCGTCGTGCGCGACGGCCGCGATCGCGGCGATGTCACCGATGGTGAGCAGCGGGTTGGTCGGCGTCTCGACCCAGACCAGTCTGGTCTGCCCGGGCCGGATCGCGGCCCTCACCTGCTGCGGGTCGCTGACCGGCGCGGGGCTGTGCTCGAGCCCCCACACCTTCTCCACCTTGTCGAAGAGCCGGAAGGTGCCGCCGTAGGCGTCGTCCGGGATCACCGCGTGGTCCCCGGGCCTGCAGAGGGCCCGGACCAGGGTGTCCTCGGCGGCCAGGCCCGAGGCGAAGGCGAAGCCCCGCTCCCCCTCCTCCAGCGCGGCCAGGTTGCCCTCCAGCGCCGTGCGCGTGGGGTTCGCGGACCGGCTGTACTCGTAGCCGCCCCGCAGGCCGCCGACGCCGTCCTGCTTGTAGGTGCTGGTGGCGTAGATCGGCGGTTGCACCGCGCCGGTCGTCGGGTCGGGCTCGTAGCCGGCGTGGATCGCGCGCGTCTCGAAGCCGGACTTGTGCCGGTGCTCGCTGTGATCGCTCTGGGACTGGCTCACCCACCCGAGCCTAGCCACGCCCGCTTCCGCCCGGCGAGGCAGACTGGGAAGCACACCGCCACCCCCGTTGTTGGGCAGGTGTCCCGAGTCGAGGAGTCATCCATGCTGTTCAGCCGTACGAAGACCGAGCTTCCCTCCGCCGAGCAGGCGCTGCCCGGCCGTGAGCACCGACCGTGGACGCTGGCCGACCGGCACCTGGTGCTGGACGCGCCGGTGGTCACCGACGAGGTGCCCGAGGGCCACGAGGTGGCCGTCTTCGGGCTGGGCTGCTTCTGGGGCGCCGAGGAGATGTTCTGGCAGCTGCCGGGCGTGTGGTCCACCTCCGTCGGCTTCGCCGGCGGGACGACGCCGAACCCGTCCTACGAAGAGGTCTGCACCGGCCGCACCGGGCACACCGAGGCCGTCCGGGTCGTCTACGACCCGTCGCGCATCTCCTTCGAGGACCTCGTCGTGAAGTTCTTCGAGGTGCACGACCCCACCCAGGGCATGCGGCAGGGCAACGACATCGGCACGCAGTACCGCTCGGCGATCTTCTTCACCACGCCCGAGCAGGAGAAGATCGCGGCAGCGGTGATCGCGCGCTACCAGCCGGTGCTCACCGAGCGTGGGTACGGCGACATCACCACCGAGGTGCAGCCGGCCGGGGAGTACTACTACGCCGAGGACGTCCACCAGCAGTACCTCGCGAAGGTGCCGAACGGCTACCGCTGCCACGCCAACACGGGCGTGCCGGTCCCCCGGTGAGGCACCGGGCCCGGTGAACGAGAATCATGCCGAGGTCTGCTCGTCGGCGGAGTGGGCAGAGCACATGCGGGACACGGTGCTGCCGCGGGCACTCGGCGACGCGACGTTGGGCCCGCAGGTGCTGGAGATCGGCCCGGGGTACGGCCCGGTCACCGAGATCATGAGCGGGATCCTCGCCCCGCACGGCGGCACGCTCACCTGCGTGGAGCTCGACCCGGAGCTCGCCTCGGCGCTGGCCTCGAGGTTTCCGGCCGTCACCGTCGCCCGGGCCGACGCCGCGCGGCTGCCCTTCGCGGACGCACGGTTCAGCGCTGCGGTGTGCTGCACGATGTTGCACCACGTGCCGACAGCCCTGCACCAGGACGCCATCCTCGCCGAGGTCCGACGGGTGCTCCGCCCGGGTGGCGTGTTCACCGGCTCCGACAGCATGGACAGCGACGGCCGCCGCGCGTTCCACGAGGGCGACGTCTTCAACCCGGTCGACCCCGCGGGGTTGGCCACGCGCCTGTCCGCGGCCGGGTTCGCCGACCCGGTCGTGGCCGTCCACGACGGCGGCGACTACTTCACCTTCCAGACGCGGCGGCGGTGAGGCGGCGCGAGTCTGGTTGACCGCTTCATCGACAACGGCAACCGTCGCGCCTGCTTCGTTCCTGAAGCCCGGTTTCCCTAGTCATTTCATGGCCCGATGAGCCCATGGCCGCCCGACCCGGGCTCCGCTTCACTCTCCTGATCGGGCCGGTCATCAGGGCCGGTCCACGCACATCTGGAGGACGACATGGGCACTCTTGCCACCAGGCTGAGAAGGGCGGCGCTGGTCACCGGCGCCACCGGCTGCGCGGTGCTGATGAGCGCGGGCACAGCGCTGGCTCACGACTGCATCAACGTCAGCCGGTCGGACCAGGGCAACGCGATGGCGGGCTCGATGTCGCAGGCCTGGCAGGTCATGGACATCGGCGCACTCACCGACGAGTTCGTCGGCGCCGGGATCTGGACCGAGGCGCAGCAGCAGTGCGTGCTCACGGGAGCGGCTGACGCCGGGATCCCCCTGACGTTCACGACCCAGGTCAAGGTCCGCACCGGAGTCATCGCGGCCAACAACCCCCAGGACAAGGTCGCCAGCGACGGGCACGGCATCGACGAGTGGTTCACGACCTACGGGGGCGCGCTGTTCGACGTCGTGGTGAACCAGTGTGGAGCAACCTTCCCGGAGTGACGACGCGGGCTGCCGGCGACGGGCTGGCGCGGCGGCCGGTCAGCGGTGCCGGACCGGCACGCTGAAGGCCCGGGTCATCGACGGCGCCGACTTCGCGTGCCGGAGCCGACGCACGCCGAGGACGTCGTCGTAGAGCCGCGTCAACGAGTAGTGCGTCAGCCGGGTCGTGACGACCCGGTGCGGCACCGAGCGGGAGGCGACCACGGTCAGCACCCGGTTGCCGCTGCCGCCGTCGTCCTCGTCGGCGGTGATCACGATGGCCAGCCGGCCGGACGTCCAGTCCCGTCCGTGCTGGACCATCGTGATCTCCTGCTTCAGCCAGGCATCGGCGTCAGCCAGGCTGGCGTCGTGGGCGTCGTGCACCAGGTTGGGGATCACCATGCCGGCGTTGGGCAGCCGGCCTGCGGCGACATCGTCGGCGAGCCGAGTCACCGGGACATCGTGGCTGCGGCAGGCCCCACGCTCGTCGACGAAGTAGGCCCACGGATTGTGCCGGACCGCGTAGTCACCACTGCTGCTCAGCACGCAGTGACCGGGCATCGAGTCTGCGTAGAGCTCGGCGGTGCGGCCCTTGGCCAGTGCCTGCCCGAAGACGGAGCGGCCGTGGATGCGGTGCGAGGACGGCGACGCGTCGTCGGTGACCCCGAAGGTCGAGCCGCCGGCGATCGCGAGGTAGTTGGGCAGCGAGGGGTGCCGGATCGCGAAGTAGCGGGTTGCGTAGGCATACCTCTTCGCCAGCCCGTAGGTGAAGGGCATCTCGTCGCGCATCTCGCTCAGCGAGTGGTTCTCGACGACGAAGACGAGCAGCTTGGTCACCTTCGCGGTGCCACCCGTGGTGGCCGTCGCGGAGGAGAGCACCGCCTGGGCGGTGGGGCTCCCGCCCCCTGCGGCCTGCCCGGTCGCGGGTGCTTCCTGCCGGGCCGCTCCGCAGCCGGCGAGTCCGACGGCCGTGACCGCAGCGAGCAGGGCGGGGAGCACGCGACGTGCCCCTCGGGGAGAGAAGTGCACCGTTCCTCCAGGTGGCCGGGGCTGATCTGCCGGCCCATCCTAGATCCGTGGGCGGCGCGCGGTGGCCCGTCGGCTCAGGTGTCGGCGTGCTCGGCGAGCCACGGGATGAGGCCGCCCGCGAGCAGCATCTCGACCTGCCGGCCGGAGAGCCGGTGCCGGACGGGGTAGTCGCGGTCCTGGCTCTGGTTGTGCACGGTCAGCTCGGTGCCCTGCTGCACGGCCTCGCGGACCCCCTCGACCACGAGGACGTCGCCCTGCTGCACGGAGCCCTTGTCGTCCGGGTCGGCGAACTCCAGCGCGAGGACACCGAAGTTGGCGAGGTTCTGCCAGTGGATCCGGGCGTAGGACTCGGCGAGCACGAGCCGCAGACCGAGGTGGCGCGGCGCGATCGCGGCATGCTCGCGGGAGGAGCCCTGCCCGTAGTTGGACCCAGCGACGATGGCATGGCCACCCTCGTCGCGGGAGGACGCTGCGCGGGCGGCGTACTCCTCGTCGACGCCGTGGAAGCAGAACTCCGCCAGCTTGGGGATGTTGCTGCGGAACGGCAGCACCTTCGCGCCGGCCGGCAGGATCTCGTCGGTGGACACGTCGTCGCCCACGACGATCCCGACGGAGACCTCGAGCCGCTCCGGCAGCGGGTCGAAGTCGGGCAGGGAGGAGATGTTGGGACCCTTGTCGAGCTCGACCTGCCGAGCCTCGTCCTCGGGCAGCGGCGGCTCCAGCATGTCGGTGTTGACGCTCGACTCCGCCGGGAGCTCGACCTCCGGGTAGCCGATGCCCAGCCGCTCCTCGAGATCGCGAGGATCGGTGATCTCGCCGGTCAGCGCGGCGGCGGCCGCGGTCTCGGGCGAGCACAGGAACACGTGGTCGTCGGCGGTGCCCGAGCGACCCGGGAAGTTGCGCGGCATCGTGCGCAGGCTGTTGCCACTGCTGGTCGGCGCCTGACCCATGCCGATGCAGCCGAGGCAGCCGGACTGGTGCAGTCGGGCACCGGCGGAGACCAGGTCGAACGCCGCACCCATCCGCATCAGGTCCTGCAGGCTCTGCCGCGAGGTCGGGTTGACGTCGAAGCTGAGGTCATTGGCGGTCTGCCGGCCCTTGACGATCGCCGCCGCGATCGCGAAGTCGCGCAGTCCGGGGTTCGCCGAGGAGCCGATCACCACCTGCTCGACGGGCTCGCCGGCGACCTCCCGGACCGGGACGACGTTGCCCGGCGAGCTCGGCTTCGCGATCAGCGGCTCCACCTCGCCGAGGTCGATCTGGTCGGTGACGTCGTAGGTCGCTCCCTCGTCGGCGAGCATCTCGACGAAGTCGTCCTCACGCTGCTCGGCCCGGAGGAAGTCACGCACACGGGAGTCGGCCGGGAAGACAGTGCTGGTCGCACCGAGCTCGGCACCCATGTTGGCGATCACGTGCCGGTCCATCGCGGTGAGCGTGTCGAGGCCAGGTCCGTGGTACTCGATGATCTTGTTGACCCCGCCCTTGACGCCGTGGCGACGCAGCATCTCGAGGATCACGTCCTTGGCGCTCACCCAGGGTCGCAGCTCGCCGGTCAGCTCGACGCCCCAGACCTCCGGCATGGTCAGGAAGACCGGCTCCCCGGCGATCGCACGGGCCACCTCGACGCCACCCAGCCCGATCGCGAGCATGCCCAGGGATCCCGCCGCCGGCGTGTGGCTGTCGGAGCCGACCATCGTCCTGCCCGGGATGCCGAACCGCTGCATGTGGGTGGGGTGGGAGACCCCGTTGCCGGGCTTGGAGAACCAGATCCCGAAGCGCCGGCAGGCCGAGCGCAGGAAGGCATGGTCCTGCGCGTTGTTGCTGTCGGCCTGGAGGATGTTGTGGTCGACGTACTGCACCGACACCTCGGTCCGTGCCCGGTCGAGCCCCATCGCCTCGAGCTCGAGCATCACCATGGTGCCGGTGGCGTCCTGGGTCAGCGTCTGGTCGATGCGCAGCCCGATCTCCTGCCCGGGCTTCATCTCCCCGGACTCGAGGTGGGCGTCGATCAGTTTCTGCGAGAGGTTTTGCGCCGTCATCAGGGCCTCCTTCCGGCCACGCTAGCGAAACCGTGGTTGCCCTACGCTCGGCACCGTGATGCTGACCCGCTGGGGCCGCGACCTCGACCCGGACCGCCCACTCCCGGAGTACCCGCGTCCACAGCTGGTCCGCGACGGCTGGGTGAACCTCAACGGCCGATGGGAGCACGCGTTCACGTCCACCCCCGACCGGCCGCTGACGTGGGACGGCGAGATCGTGGTGCCCTTCTCCCCCGAGGCGACGCTGTCGGGGGTGGGCCGGCAGCTGCAGCCCGACGAGTGGCTGTGGTACCGCCGCCGGGTCGACCCGCCGGTGCCACCGCCCGGCGGCCGGGTGCTGCTCCACTTCGGCGCGGTCGACCAGTCGTGCACGGTCTTCCTCGACGGCGCCGAGGTGGGCTCGCACACCGGCGGCTACCTGCCGTTCACCCTCGACGTGACAGGTGTCTCGTCGGGGTCGCTGCTCGAGGTGCGGGTGCGCGACCTGTCGGAGACCGGGGTGCACGCGCGCGGGAAGCAGCGCCTGGACCGGGGTGGCATCTGGTACACCGCGCAGTCGGGCATCTGGCAGACGGTGTGGCTCGAGGCGGTCCCGGAGGCGTACGTCGACTCGCTCCGGATCGTCCCCCGGCTCGAGGACGGCACTCTCGAGGTCACGGTGGCGTCGGCTGTCGACGCCCCGGTCGAGATCACCGTCGCGGGCCGCTCGAGGTCGACCCGCACCAACCGGGCAGCGCGGATCGCGC